>CAXTEP010000029.1:9390-12308 GCA_964243125.1 uncultured Lichenihabitans sp.
TGGGCGAGCCGGGTGAGCTTCACGTCGAGGTGGCCGAGGAGGTCGGTGACGTAGTGGGCCGTGGTCTGGCCGTCCACCGTGGCGTTCACGGCCAGGATCACCTCGGTCACGGCATCCTCGGTGACCCGGTCTACGAGGCCCGCCAGATTGAGGTCGTCGGGCCCGACCCCGTCGAGCGGCGACAGGACGCCGCCCAGGACGTGGTAGCGGCCCCGCACCACGCCGGCGCGTTCCAGGGCCCAGAGATCCGCCACCGTCTCGACCACCACCAGCGTCGACGGGTCGCGCCGCGGGTCGCGGCAGATCGTGCAGGGGTCGAGCGTATCGATGTTGCCGCAGGCCGCGCAGGTGACGATCCGCTCGCGGGCCGTCGCCATGGCATCGGCGAGCGGCGACAGCAGATCCTCGCGCTTGCGCATCAGGTGCAGGGCCGCGCGCCGGGCCGACCGCGGCCCGAGGCCCGGCAGACGGGCCAGGAGCTGGATCAGGCGCTCGATCTCGGGCCCGGCGACGCGCTCGGCCACGGCGGCGTCAGAACGGCAGCTTGAAGCCGGGCGGCAGCGGCAGGCCCGCCGTCACGGCCTGCATCTTCTCCTCGGCCAGGGCGCCGGCCTTCTTGCGCGCGTCCTTGCAGGCCGTGACGATCAGGTCCTCGAGGATCTCGCGCTCGTCGTCCTTCATCAGGCTGGGGTCGATCGACACGCCCTTCATCTGGCCCTTGGCCGTCATGGTGACGCGCACCAGGCCCGCGCCCGCGCGGCCCTCGACCTCGACCCGCTCCAGCTCGGCCTGGATATCGCCCAGGCGGGCCTGCATGGCCTGCGCCTGCTTCATCAGCCCCATCACGTCCTTCATGGCATCCTCGATCGGTTCAAAGATCATCGGCGTCGAAAGCGGGCGGCTCGTCGTCGCCGTAGCGGACCTCGTCGTCGCCCATAGGCGGCGCGGCGGGTTCGGGCACGATGTCCGGGGCCGCGGCGCGGTCGCGCACCGCGACGATGCGGCTGCCGGGGAACAGGTCCATGATGCGGCTGACTACGGGGTGGCTTTCGAGGTCGGACCGGCGTTCCCGGGCCGCCGCCTCGGCCCGCTCGCGGATGGTCGGCGCGCCGCCTCCGGTTGCCACGGCCACCATCCAGCGCGTTCCCGTCCAGTCGGACAATCGTCGCATGAGATGGCCCGCCAGCGTCGGGGCCGCGCCCGGGGCCGCCTCGAACTCGATGCTGCCGGGCTCGAACCGCACCAGCCGGACGTCGCGCTCCAGCGCGTCCTTGAGCTGGATATCGCGGTTGGCCACCGCCAGCGCCACCACGTCCTCGATGCCGCGCGGCAGCGGCGCGGCGGCCTGCAGCATCCGCGGTTCGGCCGCGACCCCGCCCTGGGCGCCGCCCCCTGGGGCAGCGGCCTGGACGGTCAGGCTTCGGGGCGGCGGCTCGCGGCCCGCGGATATCGGCACGGATGACCCGCCCAGCGTCGGCGAGCCGGCCGGCGCGGCCTGCAGGCGGCGGATCACGTCGTCGGGGGTCGGCAGGTCGGCCGCGTAAGCCAGGCGCACCAGCACCATGTCGGCCGCGGCCAGCGGGCGCGGCGCGTCCTTGACGTCGGCCAGCCCCTTGCTGAGCATCTGCCAGGCGCGGGTCAGCACCGGCAGGCCGAGGCGGGCCGCGAAGGCCTGGCCCCGCTCGCGCTCCTCGCCGGTCAGCGAGGGGTCGCGGGCCGCGTCCGGCACGAGCTTCAGCCGCGTCACGAGATGGGTGAAGTCGGCCAGCGCGGCCAGCATGCCGCCGGGGTCCGCGCCCTCGTCGTAGAGCGCCTTGAGGCCGTCGAGCGCCGCCGCGACCTCCCCCTTCATCACGGCCTCGAACAGGTCGATGATGCGGCCGCGGTCCGCCAGGCCCAGCATCAGCCGCACCATGGCGGCATCGATCGATCCTTCCGCGCCCGCGGCCCCGTGCGCGATCGCCTGGTCGAGCAGCGACAGCGCGTCCCGCACGGAGCCTTCGGCCGCGCGCGCGATCAGGGCCAGGGCCTCGGGCTCGATCGCCACGCCCTCGCGAGCGCAGATGCGGCCCAGGTGGGCGATCAGGGCGGGGGCGTCGACCCGGCGCAGGTCGAAGCGCTGGCAGCGCGACCGCACCGTCACAGGCACCTTGTCGATCTCGGTCGTGGCGAACAGGAATTTGACGTGCTCGGGCGGCTCCTCGAGCGTCTTCAGCAGGCCGTTGAACGCGGCCTTGGACAGCATGTGGACTTCGTCGATGATGTAGACCTTGGTGCGCGCCATCACGGGCCGGTAGCGCGCCCCGTCGATCAGGTCGCGGATGTCGTCGATGCCCGTGTGCGAAGCCGCGTCCATCTCGATCACGTCGACGTGGCGCGACTCGATGATGGCCTGGCAATGGGTGCCGAGATCCGGCATCAGGACCGTGGGCGCATCGACGGCCGCCTCGCCCCCCGCGGGCGCGCGATGGTAGTTGAGGGCCCGGGCCATGATGCGGGCCGTGGTGGTCTTACCCACGCCGCGCACGCCGCACAGCAGGTAGGCCTGGTGGATGCGGTTCAGCGCGAAGGCGTTGGACAGCGTCCGCACCATGGCGTCCTGCCCGATCAGGTCGTCGAAACTGGACGGCCGGTATTTTCGGGCCAGCACCCGGTAGGGGACGGCCGCGGTCGCGGAAGCGGGTCCGAGCAGCAGGCCCGAGGCGGAGGCGTCGTCCATTCAACACCCAGGGTGGCGGGGCGGCCATGCAGGCAGACGGCAGGCGCGCGAACCGGCCGGACTGGCGGCCGCGAGCCGGCGCTGGTCACGGGGAGGGTCGAGGTAGGAGGCTGGACGGAAACCCGCTCGGTCTCGTTAGGGCTGCTTCCTTCCGGACCTGACCCGGTTGGCGAGTGAAACGTCAACCGCCAACCTCCCG
>CAXTEP010000029.1:12408-15323 GCA_964243125.1 uncultured Lichenihabitans sp.
TGCCACGCCGCGCAGGCCGTGGCGTCGCTGCGGGCCCGCAAGCCCGTCCTGATCGAGAAACCCCTGGCCGTGGACGCCGCGCAGGCCGCCGACATCCGGGCCGCCAGCGTCGCGACCGGCGTGCTGGCCATGGAAGCCATGTGGATGTGTTTTACGCCGGGCATCGCGCGCCTGGCGGCGCTCGTCCGATCGGGCGCGGTCGGCGAGGTCCGGTCGCTCGACGCGCACCTGTCCTACCCCCACGCCCTGGAGCCGGGCGGCAGGCTGCTCGACGCGGCCTCGGGCGGGGGCGCCCTGCTCGACCTCGGGGTCTACCCCGTGTCGCTGGCCCGGCATCTTCTCGGCGAGCCCGACGACGTCTGGGCCACGAGCCTTCACGCGCCGACGGGCGCCGAGGTCGCGGGCACGGTGGTGCTGCGCTACGGCTCGGCCCTGGCGACGTTGCGGTACGGGTGGACGGCCGAGGGGCCCAACAACGCCGTCGTGACCGGCCGGTCGGGCATGGTCGCGGTGGGGCGGCAGATGCTGTGCCCGCCGGCGCTGACGGTGCGGGCGACCGCCGGCCCGCGGCCGGCGGGGCCGGCCGACGGCGGTTCGCGCCACCCCTACGCCCGGTTCGGCCGCAACCTGCTCGGCCTGGCCCGGTCCAGAACCATCCTGACCCCCTTCAAGGGAACGGGGCTCCAGTACCAGGCCGATCACTTCGCCGGGCTTCTGGAGCGCGGGCTCATCGACAGCGACGTGCGGCCGCTGGCCGAGGCCTGCGCGGTGCTGGGGATCATCGATGCCGCCAAGGCCGGGTCGAAGCGCGAGGTCGGCCTGTAGGGCATGGCGTACCGGCCGGCGTTCTGGGCCACGATGGCGATCTCGGTCACGTGAAGCACGAAATCGGCCGAAAGCAGCGGCGTTTGCCCCGCCGCGACGGCGGCCGCCAGGGCCGCGGGCCCCGCCATGAAATCGATCCGGGACGGAAACTTCGGCAAGGCGGCGCGCCAAGGGTCGGGCCGGATCCGCCGCCCGAACCAGTGGCGAAGCGGCAGGTGCTGCTCGATCCGGGCCGCCATCCTCCTGGCGACCCGGGTCGGGGGCTCGAGGGAGCCGCTGGACGGCCGCAGGTGGATGGGCGACCCATGGTCCCACACGTCGGTCACCGACAGGATGCCGCGGTCGCCGATGATGTGCAGCGACCGGTCCTTCGGGGCCACGAGGCCGCAGGTCAGCCGGGCCACGACCCCGTCCGCGAAGCCGAGGCAGGTGACCGAGAAATCGGCGGCCATGACGGATGGCGGCACCCCGAGGCCCTTGTCGGGGTAGCGGGTCGAGGCGAACGCGGTCATGTGCTCCACCGGCCCGAATAGGGCGCAAAGCCAGGTCAGCTGGTAGCCGGCATGTTCCAGCGTGCAGCCGACCGCGAACTCGTCGGCGTAGGGCCACCGGGCGCCCGACAGGCTGGTCCAGGCCTCGCAGCCGTGCGCGAACACCATCGAGTCCTCCATCTCGGCGTAGACCAGCCTGACGGTTCCGATCGCGCCCGACGCCACGACCTCCCGGACCTTGGCGGCGCAGGCGCCCAGGACGGAGCAGGGGGCCCCGGACAGGACGACGCCGTTCCGCTTCGCCGTGGCAACCAGGTCGGCCGCGTCCTCGACCTTCATGGCGAGAGGCTTTTCGGAGTAGACGTGGCGGCCGGCGTCCAGGCAGGCCTTCGTGACCGCGTAATGGCTCGACGGATTGGTCAGGTTGAGCACCAGCCCGACGGCCGGGTCCCGCAGCAGGTTCTCGAACCGCGGATAGACCGTCGCGCCGTGCCGGGCCGAGAAGCGCGCCGAAGCCGCCGGATTGCCATCGAACACGCCGGCGAGGCTCATGCCGGCGTGGTTGGGAAGCGTCGACATGTAGTAGTCGGCCACGTAGCCGCATCCGACGATCGCGAACCGCATCACCCCGTCGCGCCGGTGCGTGGGGACGGCGGCACTTCGGCCCACGCGCACCCGTCGGGGCCGGGCCTCATCGGCCCGGCGTGCCCGCGGCATCCCGCCGGCCGCGGTAAACGCGCACGCCCCCGCGCAGCGCGTCGCCGTAGGTCCGCAGCGTCACGGTCCGGCGCAGGACGAAGTAGAGGCCGACCAGGACCTTGCGGCGGAACTCCCGCATCAGTGCCGGATGGTGGCGGGCGTAGCGGGCCAGCACGGTCAGGCCCGAACTGTAGTAGGCGCCCTTCTTGCGATTGCTCGGAACAGGATGGCCGACCAGGGGCCGGTCGATGAACCCGGACCGCCCGGCCACCAGGGCGGCCCGGATCATGTAGTCGGTGTCCTCGCCGCCGCCGGCCGGCGTTCCCACGCCCAGGCCGGGATCGAACAGGCCGACGCGGGTCATGATCGAGCCGCGCATGAACATGTTGCTGGCCATGGTGGTGCGGACCAGTCGGACCATCGACAGCGGCGCCACGGACGCGGCGTCGAACGGTTCCGTGTCGGGGCTCGGCGACACACGGCACAGAAGGACGTCGAGGTCGCGGCAGGACGCGAACAGGGCCGCGAGCTTGCGGACGAAACCCTCCGGCAGCCAGGCGTCGTCGTCCGGAAACCCGATCACGTCGTCGCGACGCACGGGCGCCTCGGCCAGAGCCGCCTGGATGAGCCTGTTTCGCGCCGCCGAGGCCGACACGCGGCCCGGTTCCGCGGCGATGCGGCACCAGTCCGGGGCTCCGGCTTGACGCCTGTCCCGTTCCGCTGGGTCGCAGTTCTGGAGCAGCACGTGGAAGCGCAGGTCGCCCACCTCGCCGCGGCTCGCCGCCACCGAGGCGATCAGGCGCTCGAACTCGACCGCGCGAACTCCCTTCGTGTCGGTGGTGGCGAACAGGATCACCGTCACGGGCCGGGCCACCGGGGGCAGGGCAGGGCCGCGGTCGG
>CAXTEP010000029.1:15423-23148 GCA_964243125.1 uncultured Lichenihabitans sp.
AACAGGATCACCGTCACGGGCCGGGCCACCGGGGGCAGGGCAGGGCCGCGGTCGGCCCGTCGCGGTCAGCCGAACGCACGAAGGTGGTCCGCGTCCGCGTTCTCGCGCTCGCCGCAGCGTTGCGGACCGCCGCGAAGATCACGCCGGATCGCGGCCAGGAAGGTCCACGAATCGATGAAATAGCGCCGGAACAGCCGGCGCGGCTCGCCGCAGAAGCGCCACACCCATTCGAGGCCGCCGTGCTGGATCCAGCGCGGCGCGCGCCGCCGCAACCCGCAACTGTGTTCCAGCCCCGCGCCCGCGTTGAGCACGTAGCAGTCGCCGATCAGCGCGCGGTACCGGTCGGTCCAGATTTCGGACTTGGGCGCACCGACGCCCACGAACAGGTGGGTGCTGCCTCGTCGCCCGATGTCGCGGGCCAGCTCGGCCGAATAGGCCGGATCGTTCTCGAAGCCGAACGGCGGGACCACGAACCTCAGCGCGCCGGCCGGAAACCCGCGCGACACCATGTCGCGTTCGAGGGCTGCGGCGATGTCCGGGCGGCTCGTGACGAAGCAGCAGCGGTGCAGGCGGGGCGACAGGCCGCGGACGAGGTCGCTCACGAGGTCGGATCCCGTGACCCGGCCGGGAACCCGTTCGCGCCGCATCCGCGCGTAGGCGTAGACTGGCATCCCGTCGGCCGTAACGGCCCAAGCGGCACCGTAAGCGATGCGGAACGCCGCATTGGTGTGAAGGTGGACGACGTGGTCGCCGTTTGCGGTGCAAACGATCCGAGGTCCAGTGCCCGCCGGCACCGGGTCCCGCTCGATGGAGCGCGCGAGTTCGGCGCGCGTCATGGCCGAGAGTCTGAGCCCGAACACCATGTCGAGTCTCCCTTGGCGGCGGGAATCCTTGTCGGTCAGCCGTACTGGTCGCGCGGTGGTTCGTCGTTCAGGTTCCCGGCAAGCCTGCCGCCTCGAAGGCGAGCCGGAAACCGATGATCGGCCTTGGCCGGACCCCGTCCGCCTTGGCCAAAACGGCGCGTGACGGGACGAAAACTGCTCCGGTCACCGAATACGAATCCAGTGAAGCAGGCTGCGGTGCCGCACCGCAATGGCGAATGCGGCGGCCCGGTCCGAGCCACGACCCTTCGGCCTGGGCCGCGGCTCCGGGCACCGGCGCTCCCGGCCGAAGACGCTAGCGCGGCAGCTCGTTCTCCATGCGACGCGCCGCCTCGACGGTGTCGGCCGTGGCGAAGACCCCGTAGGGCCCGACCTGGATGTTCTGGCGCAGGACCCGGGCCGGATTTCCCGCCGCCACATAATGCGGCGGGATCGAGCGGGTGACCACGCTGCCCGCCCCGATGACGCACTGGTCGCCGATCGTGATGCCGGGCTGGAGGATCGAATGCGCCCCGACGAAGCACCGCTCGCCGACCCGCGTGTGGGTTCCGCGACCGCAGGTCTCGTCGTAGGTCTGGATCAGGACGTCGAAGGCGATCAGCGTTTCCTTGCCGACGTGGACCCCCGCCGGGAACAGGCGGTCGAGCCGCGTGCTCAGCGAAACCTCGGCGGTGGGGTGGATGTCCATCCCGCGCAGGCGCGTGTGGTAGACGTGTCTCGACCTCATCAGCACGGTCCGCAAACGTTTGAGCTGGTTCAGGCTTCCGAGCATGGGTGGTCCGGGTCTCCGCCGGGCGAGGAGGTGCGGCCGTCCGGCATGGCTGTCGAAGGGCCGCGTCCGACCTTCCCGGGCGAGGGAGAAGACCCCCGCGGGCGGCGGCGTCCGATGTTCCGGAACGGCCCGCCACGGGGCCCGGCCCCGATCAGCCTTCCCCCGGTGCCTCGGCCACCCTCCCGTCCGTGACCACGGCCTCGGGTGTGAGCGGCTGGATCGCGGCGGACTTCTCCCATTCCCCAGACGATAGCACGAGATGGCCCGAACGCCGCAGCGGGGCGGGGCACGGGACGTCGCCGACGGCGCCCGCCCGCCTCAGGGGATCCGACGTCGTCCTTGCCGAGCAGGTTGTGGCGCATCAGGGTGGTGTCGGGCGACGGCTCGGCGGGCGCTGATCATGTCGGGGCCGCTCCGGCCCGACCTGCTTCACCGGCGCCGACCGACATGGGGGCTCAATGGTCGATCTCGTGATCTTCGACTGCGACGGCGTGCTGGTCGACAGCGAAGTCCTGTCCATCGCGGCCATGGGCCAAGTCCTGACCGCCGCCGGCGTGCCGGCCACGGTCGCGATGATCCGGCGCCGGTTCGGCATGAAGCAGGCCGACATCCTCGCCGCGGTCGCGCGCGACACGGGGGTGGCGATCCCGGACGAGGTTCCGGCCAGGATCTGGCCCGCGACCCGGCAGCGCTTCGAACGCGAGCTCAAGCCCATGCCGGGCGTGGCAGGCTTCCTCGAGCGGCTCGGCGGCAGGCCGCGCTGCGTCGCATCCTCGTCGAGCCTCGAACGGATCCGGCTCAGCCTCCGGCTCACGAGCCTCGACGGCTTCTTCGGCGAGAACGTCTTCTCGTCGCAGCAGGTGGCGCGGGGCAAGCCGGCCCCCGACCTGTTCCTGTTCGCGGCCGAGCGCATGGGCGTTCCGGCGGCCGGTGCCGTGGTGATCGAGGATTCGATCTACGGCGTGCGGGGCGCCCGAGCGGCCGGCATGCGCGCCATCGGGTTTTTGGGCGGCAGCCACATCGAGCCGGGGCACAGCGCGACCCTGGCCGCGAGCGGCGCCGAGGCCGCCGAGACGTCGTTCGCGGCGATTGAACGGCGATTGTTCGGGCCGCCGCCGGGCTGACCGCGACGGGTGCCGGGCGGCTGCGGCGCGTTTGCGCGCCTCCGAGCCTTCCTTCCACCAAAAACGTCGGGCGAACTGGCGGCCGTTACAACCACCGCGTCGGGAGAACGGGCATGGATCTTGTCACGGAACGAACCGTCAAGGACGTCCCCGACCTGCGCCACCGCGTCCGGCAGCTTCGATGGTTCAAGGCGTCCTTCCGCCAGCACACGCAGGTGCTGGCACGGCGCTACCGGCTCTCGATCAGGATCGACGACGTGCGGCTCACCGAAGCGTTCCTGAACTGGGCCGAGCGTTTCCAGGTCGAGCGCGATTACGCCAAGCTCGATCGCCGGGATTTCGTGACCTTCACGGCGGGGCTGCTGCTGCGGGAGCTCCTCCGCTCGCACCCCGTCGGCGCGGCCGCCTTCCCGGCCGCGGAATCCGCGACCGAACAGGGCGTGACCCCGTCCAACGAGACGTGGCCGATCGCCCAGGCCTGGCCCGAGGGCTTCATCTGCACTAACTATTGCATCTGCATCCTCGCGGCCGTGCTCGAGCAGGAAGGGATGACGATGACGCTTCCGGCGCTCGCCGACGACTTGCGGACATGGCTGTCCTACCGGGAGAACGTCGGCGAGGACCCGTCCCGCGCCATCGCGTTCCTGGACCTGATGACCGGCACCGAGCCGAACTGGTTCATGCCGGACTCGGTCGCGAGCCGAAGCGCCATGAAGCGCGCCACCGCGGCCAGACTGCTGCCGGTCGCGCCCGCCGAGGCCGTTTGAGCGGCTTTGGCTGTTTCGGTTGGCGCACGAACGGTTCCCGGCACGGTGGCGGCGGGCGTCGGGAACACCTACTGGTCGCTTGCGAAGGCGGGCCCATGCCGCGCATCGCGGTGCCGGACGCGGCTGCGTCCGTTCCGCGGCGGATGGCGGGTCCCCGGCCGTCGGGCCGGGGCGGGTCCCCGGTTGATTCGGCGCGAGCCGACGACGATATGGGAAAAGATAACGGAGGGGGGCTCGGAACGTGATGCGGCGCGGGGCGAACGACATTCTGAAGTCCGTCAGGGACCAGGTCCGGGGCGTGCGTTATTCCCTTCGGGCCGAGGCCAGCGCGCCGGGGTCGACGCTGCCCAAGGCGCTGCACGACCTCGCGCCCATTATCGCGATCGGCAGTCCGGCACTTCGGCTCGCGGACGGTCTCGCCACGCAGGTCGAAAGCCTGACCCCCGGGTTCCTGCGCCCGACGCTCCGCAACGACCGCTTTCCGGCTCCGGTCTTCGACTACGTCGAGCGGACCGGTAGCTTCTCGGAACGGCTGTACAGGCCCTACGAGGCGATGCTGACGGCCCACGGCGTCGCGGTCATGCTGCTGTCCGAGCAGGCGCTCGACCAGGCGGGCGAGCAGTTCCGGGCGCGCATCGCCGACGGTCTGCCGCGGGACCCGCGCAACCGCTCGGCCGCGGCGGTCGCCCTTGCCTGCGCCGGGCTCGCCCGCGCCCTGGTAGAGGCCCGGCCGGTGCGGAAGGTGACCTACGCGGCCGGCGGGTCGGTGAAGCAGCATTTCCTGCTGTCGCCCAATCTGTTCTGCGGCATGACGGTGGCGGTCGCGACCGCCATGGTCAGCGTCGAGCCCTCGCTGTCCGACGATCCGGCCGCCGTTCTCGACAGCGTCGACAGCGTGGTCGACGTCCGGTTCGATCGCTTCAACCGCGCGCTGGTCGGCAAGACGCCCGAGGCCGATCTCGCGCGCGAGATCGAGGTGCTCCTGCCTTTCTTGCGCTGACCATCGTTCGGGATCGGTGTCGCGGCCGGCCGGCCGGCGGTTCGGGGACGCGTTGATCGCTGGCTTGCGAGGTTTACGCTACGCCGGCTCGCGAGCCGGTCCCGCCTCACCGCGAGAATTGAGGCGGTGGAACAGGCGGCGGTCACCCGCCACCAACCGGACGACGTGGTCGTGGACGGCGCGGACCCGCCCGAGGTCGCGGACGTCCTCGTGCTCGACGATCCAGTAGGTGCGCGTCGCCTGCCGCTCGGGCAGGACGCGGACGAGGTCCGGGTGGCGGGCCGCGATAAAATCGTGGATGACGCCCAGGCCGAGGCCGGACCGGACCGCTTCGAGCTGACCGACCGCGCTGGTGCATTCGAAATGCGCCGGCAACCCGCCGAACAGCAGGCCGACGTAATCGAGGGCCGCCGAATAGGCGTAACCCTCGACGTAGCCGATCAGCCGATGCGCCCTGAGCGCCGCCACGCCGTCGGGGGCGGGATGGCGGGCGAGATAGTCCCGGGACCCGAAGATGCCGAGCGAATAGTCGGTGAGCTTGCGCACCACGTAGCGGCCGGTGTCGGGCTTCTCCAGCACGATCGCGATGTCGCTTTCGCGCCTGCCCAGGGCGCCGAGCTGCAGCGCGGGAACGAGCTGGACCACGACACGGGGGTGCTGCGCCGCGAAGCCCGCGAAGCACCGCGCCAGGTAGTAGGTCGAGAACCCGTCGGGCGCCCCCACCCGCACCGTTCCGGATAGTTCGACGTCGCGGTCCGCCAGGGCCGCCTGGGCCCGGAACGCCTCGCTCTCGATCCGCTCGGCGCTGGCGAGCAGGCGCTGTCCGGCGGCGGTCAGGCTGACCCCGGTGGTGCGACGCACGAAGAGCCGCGCGTTGAGGTCGCGTTCCAGCGCCGATACCCGCCGCCCGACCGTGGCGTGGTCGAGCTGCAGCTGCCGGGCCGCGGCCAGGAACTGTCCGGCCCGCACGACAGCCAGGAAGACGCGGAGGTCGCTCCACTCCACTACGCCAGTTCCTGCACAGCGGCTCCGCGGTTTTCAATATTGAGGTGCGATGATCCGAGCCGCTACACCGGTGTCAAGAGCATCGAACGGGAGATCGCCTCATGGACTACGGACATTTCATCGGCGGCGCGCGCGTGGCCGGCACCTCGGAGCGCTTCGCCGAGGTTTTCGAGCCGATGACCGGCGAGGTGAGGGGCCGCGTGGCGCTCGCCTCGGCGGCGGAGGTCCGCGCCGCGGTCGAGAACGCGCGTGCCGCGCAGCCGGCCTGGGCGGCCGTCAACCCGCAGCGCCGCGCCCGCGTGTTCATGAAGTTCCTGGAGCTGATCCACGCCAACATGGACGAACTCGCCGACCTGCTGGCCCGCGAGCACGGCAAGACGGTGCCGGACGCCAAGGGCGACATCCAGCGCGGCTACGAGGTGGTCGAGTTCGTGATGGGCGTGCCCCACCTCATGAAGGGCGAGTTCACCGACGGCGCGGGACCGGGTATCGACGCCTATTCGCTGCGCCAGCCCCTCGGGGTCACGGCCGGCATCACGCCGTTCAACTTCCCCGCCATGATCCCGATGTGGAAGTTCGCGCCCGCCATCGCCTGCGGCAACGCCTTCATCCTGAAACCGTCCGAGCGCGATCCCGGCGTGCCGATGCGGCTCGCCGAACTGATGATGGAGGCGGGCCTGCCGGCCGGCATCCTCAACGTGGTCAACGGCGACAAGGTGGCGGTCGATGCCTTGCTGGACGACCCGGACATCAAGGCGATCGGCTTCGTCGGCTCGACGCCCATCGCCGAATACATCTACGCCCGGGGCGCCGCGTCCGGAAAGCGCGTGCACGCGTTCGGGGGTGCCAAGAACCACATGGTCATCATGCCGGACGCCGACATGGACAAGACCGTCGACGCCCTGATCGGCGCCGGCTACGGGTCGGGCGGCCAGCGCTGCATGGCGATCTCGGTGGCGGTGCCGGTCGGCCACGCCACGGCCGAGCGCCTGATGGAGGCGCTGGTGCCCCGCGTGGAAGCGTTGCGGATCGGCCCCTCGACCGACGCGGGCGCCGACTACGGTCCGCTGGTCACCCAAGCCGCCGTGGACCGGGTGCGCTCCTACATCGACGTCGGGGTCGCGGAGGGCGCGACGCTCGCGGTGGACGGCCGCGATTTCAAGATGCAGGGCTACGAGAAGGGCTTCTATATCGGCTCCTGCTTGCTCGACCACGTGACCCGCGACATGCGGGTCTACAAGGAGGAGATCTTTGGGCCGGTGCTGAGCGTCGTCAGGGCCAAAAGCTACGACGAGGGCCTGGCGCTCTGCAACGATCACGAATACGGCAACGGCGTCGCGATCTTCACCCGCGACGGCGACGCGGCCCGCGACTTCGTCAGCCGCGTGCAGGTCGGCATGGTGGGGGTCAACGTGCCGATCCCGACGCCGCTCGCCTATTATTCCTTCGGGGGCTGGAAGCGCTCGTCTTTCGGCGACCTCAACCAGCACGGCCCGGACTCGATCCGCTTCTATACCAAGTCCAAGAACGTCACGGCCCGCTGGCCCTCGGGCGTCAAGGAAGGGGCCGAGTTCTCCATGCCGACCATGTAGGCCGCGCCGGGGCGCCGCCATGGTGGTCATCACCACCATCCCGCTCAGTCCCCTGGGGTCCCAGGTTCCGGCGAGTGCTTCGCGATCGCCGAGGCCGGCTCCCAGGGATTTCGCCCGATGTCGGCCACCACGGTGCTGGCCATGACGCTCGCGGTCGCGACCGCGGAAGCCCGCGTCACCTTAGGTGGACGCGTGAGAAAACGGGATGCCGCCATCTCTTCGGAACATGTGTTTCGAAGCAAATGGACCGAGGCGCGTTCTGGAACATACGATTCAAAAGCGTCCGAGACCCGAGAAGCATCATCGTCTCGTCGTCCGGATCGGTGCCGGCGGGGTCATCGAGCCGATCGCGGCCTGCCGGGCGAGCCGCTACCGCGCCAGGGTCGCGGCCGAGCGGCCGGCCGCCATGGGCGTGGGCGGCGGTATCGCCTGACGGCACCGCCGCGGGGATGCGTAGCCGAAGCTTCCGCGCTGACCCGGCGCACCTTCGGGGATGCCCACTGCGGTTCGGCGTGTGCCGCCGTCAGCCGGCGCCGGGCTCGTGGATCGGGCAGCCGTTGTGGCGTTCGCGGAAACGGGCCGAG
>CAXTEP010000029.1:23248-28925 GCA_964243125.1 uncultured Lichenihabitans sp.
GGCGCCGGGCTCGTGGATCGGGCAGCCGTTGTGGCGTTCGCGGAAACGGGCCGAGTGCAGGTAGGGGGCTTGGCGGGCGCGATTGATGTTGCCGAGCGGTCGGTGGGCCGCGAGCCCGGTCCACACTCCGAACCGCATGGTCTCGTCGACGGCCCGGACGAGGGCGGGGTCCCAGCTGTCCTGGGGAGGTGCCGTGATCGTGGCGACGCGCCGGAAGGGCGCCTCGTCCTCGTCCCATTCCACGGTCGGGTCCTCGACCGGTTGTCTGGCGAGGTCGCGGCAAAGCTGGACGCGTAACTCCCAAACGCCCTCGATGCCGCCCATCTCCCGCCGCACGGTCTCGCGAATGGCATCGGGCCGGCCGCTCGCCTCGATGGTCTTACCGGTCAACGCCGTCAGGGCAGGGGCTGCGGGCGCGACGGAGAACTTGGCGATGTGGTCGCCGTACCGGAACGGGGTCACGCTGTAGTAGGTTTCGCCGAGCGGATCGGCATTGGGGGCGCCGCCAAGCGACGCCAGGGTGGTGCTCTCGATCCCGACCGACGCCAGCGCGCCGGTGACGCTGCGCAGCACGGTCGACAGCGCCACCTTGGTGCCTTCCAGCCGGTCGGTGGTCTTGGCCAGCGCCTTGAGGCTGCCGAGGAACCGGTCGGCGGTCTTGGCCTGGAACACCCGGCCGTTGATCATGATGAAGTCCTGCGCGGTGCCGTCCGCGCCGGGGAGGCGCTCGCCTTCCACGTCGAGCACCTTGAGGGCGAGCCCGCGGGGCAGCGAAACGGCGTCGGGCAGGATGTCGCCCGCGTTGGTGGACAGCCGCATGTAGACGCCGTGCCGGCCCGGCCTGGCGAACAGCCCCTGAGCCAGTTCGGGCGGCAGGCCGTCGTCGATGGTCAGCGTGCCCCGCAGGATCGCGTGCGCCTTGGCGTGCACGGAGCGGACCGCGTGGCCGTAATCCGTCGCGGTGGTTTCCAGGATGGTGTCGAAGGCGCCGCAGAGCTGCTCGATCGTTTCGCTCTCGTCGGGCGTCACGATCTCCACGTCGGGGCTGTAGCGGACGGGGGTGGCGGCCATGGCGGTTCCCTGATCGCAGTTCGACGTGAAACCCGGCGCGCGGGCCCGTTGTTCCCTGCTCCCCGCGACGCCGGAACTCTTGGGATCGCGGAAGCGGCGCCCGGCCCCTGCTATGCGGCCATGGCCCGCGGGGCCGCGGCGTCGTCCATGGCGCGCATGTACAGGTCGAGCAGCGAGTCCTGCTCGTCGCGTTCGTCCTTGTCCTGCTTGCGCAGCTTCAGGATCTCCCTCAGCACCTTGACGTCGAACCCCTCGCCCTTCGCCTCGGCGAAGACCTCCTTCTTGCCCTCGCTCAGCGCCTTCAGCTCCTCCTCGATGTGTTCGATGCGCTCGATGATGGAAAGGATGCGGTCGCCCGCGATGCCTACCGTGTCGGTCATTGGTCCCCCTTGCCTTGAGGTCGCGGAGGGTAGGGGCGACGTGGTTGTCGGTCGGTTAACGGCCGCTGCGCCACCTGCGGAAGCGGGGAGGAACGATCACTTGTCATGACGCGGAGGATTGCCGAACATGCGGCATCCTGACCGGGTCGCCCCGGTGGTTCGCGCGAAAGGACGTGTCATGACGAGTTTTCGGCATTTGCGAGGAGGGCCGCGGGGCCGTTCCGGTCGCCTGGCCCTTGGTTTGGCCGTCGGTGCCCTGGTCGCGGCCGCGGGAAGCCTGCCGGCCCGCGCCCAGGACGCGACGTCCGGGTCCAGCACGCTGTGCCGCCTGTTTCCCCTGGCCTGTCCCGGGCCCGTGCCGGCCCCCCCGCCACCCCTGGTCGGGCCGCCGGACGAGCAGGCCGACGCGGCGCCGCCGCCCGTCAAGCCGGTGGCGCATCGGCGCCACGCCAAGAAGCACGCGTCCGAGCAGGACGCGCAGTGAATGAACCCGGCGCCGGGGCGCCCTGAACGCGGTTGGGCGCCGCCCTTGGCGGCGCGGGAGCGGACCGGAACGTGACCCAGGTGGAGCGGTTCGGCCCCGAAACACGCGCGAGCCTTCTCGAACTGCTGACCTGGCGCCGCGACGTGCGGTGCTTCCGGCGCGACGCCCTGCCGGCCGGCACGGTCGAGCGGCTGGTCGGCATCGCGTGTCTGGCGCCGTCCGTCGGCCTGAGCCAGCCGTGGCGCTTCGTCCTGGTCGAGAGTCCCGCGCCGCGACAGGCCGTCCGCGCCTCGTTCGAGGCTTGCAACGCCGAGGCGCTGCGGTGCCAGTCCGGCGAGCGGGCCTCGCTCTACGCCCGGCTCAAGCTCGCCGGCCTCGACGACGCGCCCTGCCAGTTCGCGGTCTTCGCCGACCGGGGCACCGCGCAGGGGCACGGCCTCGGCCGGGCCACGATGCCGGTCACCCTCGATTATTCGGTTGTGATGGCCATCCACACGCTGTGGCTCGCGGCGCGGGCCGAGGGGATCGGCCTGGGCTGGGTGTCGATCCTCGACCCGGCCGCCGTGACCGCGGCCCTGGAGGTGCCCCCGGCCTGGGCCTTCATCGGCTACTTCTGCATGGGCTACCCGGCCGAGCACGACAGTGCCCCGGCCCTGGAGCGCGCCGGATGGGAAAGCCGGTGCGACCCGGCCTCCGTGCTGTTCGTGCGCTGAGCGTCCGAGCCCCGACGCCCCCGATCCACCGGACTCGCGACAACGGATACCGCCATGCTGGTCAGCCACCCCAAGCGCTTCATCTTTCTCAAGACCAAGAAGACGGCCGGCACCAGCGTGGAGATCTTCCTGGAGCAGTTCTGCGAGACGGGCTATGCCGGGCCGTCCCATCACAGGCCCGAGAGCGTGACCGAGGCCGGCATCATCGGCTCCCGCGGGGCCGGTCACGCGTCGAAGACCTTCTTCAATCACGCGCCCGCCCGGCTCGTCCGCGACGCGGTCGGCCCGGACGTGTGGGGCCGCTACCGCAAGATCACCTGCATCCGGGACCCGTTCGACAAGACGGTGTCGGCGTTCTGGATGTGGCAGCCCGACGCCATGCGGGAAGCGCCGCTCGCGACCGTCAGGGAGGCGTTCCGGGCCTATGTGCTGGGCGGCAAGCCGCCGGTGGACCGCGACGTGTACACGATCGACGACGCGCCCTGCTGCGACACCTATCTCCGCTTCGAGCGGCTGGTGCCGGATCTGGCGACCCTGTCCGAGACACTCGGGCTGGCGTTCGAGCCCGAACGGCTCGGCCGCTACAAGGCCAATTTCCGTTCCCGGGCGTGGCGCCTCGCCGACTACTACGATCGGGACACGATCGATCGCGTGCGGTCGATCTACGGACCCGAGTTCGCCTGGTTCGGTTACAGCGACGAGCCGTCCCGAGACGCGGGCGGCTGACGGTTCTGCGATCACCGAAGCGGGCAGGCGCTCACTTGCCGCCGTCCACCGACAGGACCTGCCCGGACACCCACCCCGCGAAGTCCGACGCGAAGAACAGCACCGCGTGGGCGATGTCGGCGGGCGTGCCGAGGCGCCGGGCCGCGATCGACCCGAGCAGGCGCGCCTGACCTTCGGGACCCATGGCGTCCCATTGCCGCTCCGTGGCCGGGTTGGAGCGCACGAAGCCCGGCGCCACGCTGTTGACCGTGATGCCGAACGGCCCGAGCTCGTGGGCGAGCTGGCGCGTCAGGCCGATCTGCCCGGCCTTGGCGCTCGCGTAGGCCTGGATGCCCGTGAGGCTGATGCCGAGACCCGCGCCCGACGAGATGTTGACGATGCGGCCCCGGCCGGCCGCCTTCATGCCGGGCGCCAGCGCCCGGGCCATCAGGAACGCACCGGTCAGGTTCACGTCGACGATCGCCTGCCAGTCGCGCAGGCTGACCTCGCCGAGCGGCCGCCCGACCTGCCCGAGCACGCCGCCCGCATTGTTGACCAGGATGTCGACGCGGGTCCCGGTCGCGTCGAGGTCCGCCGCCAGAACCGCGACCGCGGCCTCGTCGGTCACGTCGAGGCGTCGCGCCGTGCAGGCCGGTCCGGCCTCGGCCAGGGTGCCGGGCAGTTCGTCGTCGCCGAGGTCGCAGGCGATGACCTGCGCCCCGACCCCGGCCAGGGCCACCGCGATGGCGCGCCCGAACCCGTGGCCGGCGCCGGTCACGAGCGCCGTGCGGCCCGCGAGGTCGACCTTCACGGGTTCGGAGCCAGGGCCGCGATCGCGTCGAGGGTGTCGCGCGTGAGCCGGCGCCGTCCCTCCTCGACGTCGTGGATCCCGGCCACCACGGCGGCCGTGACCGGCGTGGGCAGGCCGTGGCGGCGGCCGGCCTCCACCACGGGGCCGAGCTGGGCGTCGACCTCGGTGCGGCGCTTGCGCACCGCGAGGTCGCGCCAGATGCCCGAATGCGACTTGGCCGAGCGGCGGTTGAACGCCACCATGGCGTCGAAGGAGTTCGCGGTCTCGGCCGCCGGCGCTCCGGGCCGGAAGGCCGCGGGATCGAAGCCGTTGAACCCTTCGAGCTCCACGCCCTCGGCGCGCGACACGGCCGCGACCTCGTGGGCGAGCCGGGTCAGCACCGGCCGGTAGGCGGGCGCGGCCAGCACGTCCGCGATGGGGTCGTCGGTCAGCGCGGTCGCGAACAGCAGTGCCCCGTAGATCAGCTTGGCCCAGAGATAGCCCCAGATGTTGCCGGTGGCGATCGCGGCGGGATCGAAGGTTTGGAACAGGGCGTGCAGGGCCTGCAGCCTGCCGGTCGAGGCGCCGTCGAGTTCGCCCACCACCACGGCGCCGCGGCCGCCGTAGAACACGACGCCGGGCTCGATGGTGTCGGCCCCGAAGTTCACGAAGCAGCCCATCGTGCGCGCGGCCCCGACCCGGGCCGCGATCACCCGCTCGTTGAGCCCGTTCTGGGCCGACACCACGAAGCCGTCCGCGGCCAGGTGGGGCGCCAGGGCCGCGATCGCCTCCTCGGTGTGGTGGGCCTTCACGGCCAGGATGCAGCGCCGGAAGGAGCCCGCGACTTCGTCGGGCCGGAACGCGCGCGCCGCGACGTGGTGGGGCGCCACCGGGCCCGTGACCGTCAGGCCGCGGGCGTTGATGGCCGCCACATGGTCGGCCGCGGCGTCGACGAACACGACCTCCTCGCCGGCCCGCGCGAAGGCGGCCCCGAGCGAGGCCCCGACGGCCCCCGCGCCCCAGACCAGGATGGGATCGCTCACGACCAGGGGCCTTCGAGCATCGCGCGCGTTTCCGCCACCGCCACCTCCCAGATCGCCAGCATGTCGGCGTCGGGCCGCTCGTAGAGCCCGCCGAAATTGCCGTCGCCCAGCAGGCGGCGCACGCCGGCGGGCGGCAGCACCCGCATGCGGTCGAAGTCCACCATGGGCTTCCGCTCGTCGGGCTGCGCCACGCCCGCGAGCCGCGTCCATGGAAAATTCTCCATCCAGGACGCGTGGCTGGCCACGGGGTCGATCGCCTGCACCTTGGCGAAGGTTTTCGGCGCGTTCCACCAATTGTGGAATTTGACCGCCGTGCCGGGATGGTCGGCCATCCACTCGATCGCGAGCGCGGCGGCCGGCTGGTTGCCGCCGTGCCCGTTCACCAGGAGGATGCGCCGGAACCCCTGGCCGTGCAGGCTGTCGAGGATGTCGCGCACCAGCGCCACGTAGGTCGCGACCCGCAGGCTGACCGAGCCCGGATAGGCCAGGAA
>CAXTEP010000030.1:0-3253 GCA_964243125.1 uncultured Lichenihabitans sp.
GGTTTTTCGGCCGCGGCAGGCCGAGGTTCTCGCGCAGGGTCTGTCCCTCGTATTCTGTCCGGAACAGGCCGCGCCGCTGCAGTTCGGGCACGACCTGGTCGACGAACTCCTCCAGACCGCCCGGCACCCAGGGGAACATGACGTTGAACCCGTCGCAGCCTTCCTCGGCCAGCCATTGCTCCATCTGGTCGGCGATCGTCTTCGGTGTGCCCACCATCTCCAAGCCGCCGAAGGCGCCCACCCGCTGGGCCAGTTGCCGGATCGTCAGGTTCTCGTTGCGGGCGAGGTCGACCAGCGTTTGGCGCCCGCTCTTGCTGGCGTTGGATTCGGGGATGGGCGGCAGGGGGCCGTCCAGGTCGAAGCCCGACACGTCGGTGCCAAGCCGCATGGACAGGTTGGGCAGTCCGCTGTCGGGGTGGACGAGGCCGTCGAGCCTGGTCTTCTTGGCGCGGGCCTCGGCGACGGTCTCGCCCACGAACACCAGGGCGCCGGGCAGCACCTTCAGGTGGTCGGGGTCGCGGCCGACGGCCGTCATGCGGCCCTTCACGTCGGCGTAGAAGCGTTTCGCGTCGGGCAGCGTTTGAGCGCTGCCGAAGATCACCTCGGCGGTTTCGGCCGCGATCTGCCGGCCCGCTTCCGAGGCCCCCGCCTGGACGATGACGGGCCAGCCCTGCACGGGCCGCGCCACGTTCAAGGGTCCCCTGACCTTCAGGAACTCGCCCTCGTGGTTCAGCACGTGCATCCTGTCGGGATCGAAGAACACCGCATCGTCGATGTCGCGCAGGAAGGCGTCGTCGGCCCAGGAGTCCCACAGGCCCGTCACCACGTCGAAGAACTCGCGGCCGCGGGCGTAGCGGGTCGCATGCTCCACGTGCTCGTCGAGGCCGAAGTTCCCGGCCTCGGCCGGGTTGCCCGAGGTGACGAGGTTCCAGCCTGCCCGTCCGCCGCTGATGTGGTCGAGGGAGGCGAACTTGCGGGCCACGTGGTAGGGCTCGTTGTAGGTGGTGGAGGCCGTGGCGATGAGCCCGATGCGCTCCGTTACCACGGCCAGCGCGGGTAGCAGGGTCAGGGGATCGAAGGACGTGACCGTGGCGCTGCGCTTGAGCGCCGACATGGGCATGTTCAGCAGGGCCAGGTGGTCGGCCATGAAGAAGGCGTCGAACCGGCCCCGTTCCAGCGTCCGGGCGAGATGCCGCAGGTGCGCGAAATTGAAGTTTGCGTCCGGCCAGGCGCCGGGATAGCGCCACCACGCCGTGTGGATGCCGACCGGGCGCATGAAGGCGCCGAGCCGCAGCTGCTTCGAACTCGTCATGGGAAATCCTCGCATGTTGCCAGCAAGGGTGGTGCGACGGTTGCGCGCGGCAAGCCCGCCGCCCTAGATGCGAGGGAAACCTGCCTTGCAAGAGAACGCCAATGATCACGCTCCACACCTGGTCGACGCCGAACGGCCGCAAGATCTCGATCGCGCTCGAAGAACTGGGCCTCCCCTACGAGGTCGCGCCCATCAACATCGGCAAGGACGAGCAGTTCGACCCCGCCTTCCTGGCCTTGTCGCCCAACAACAAGATCCCCGCCATCGTGGACCACGACGCCGAGGGCGGTCCGCTGTCGATCTTCGAGAGCGGCGCCATCCTGACCTACCTGGGCGAGAAGACCGGCCGCCTGCTCGCCCCCTCGGGCCCGGCCCGCTACAGGGCGCTGGAATGGGTGTACTGGCAGGTCGGCGGGCTCGGGCCCATGCTGGGGCAGCTCGGGTTCTTCGCGCTGCGGGCGGCCGAGAAGGCGCCGCTCGCGATCGGGCGCTTCACCGAGGAATGCGACCGCCTGCTCGGCGTCATGGACCGTCGCCTCGCTGCCGTGCCCTATTTGGCCGGCGACGATTACACGATCGCCGACATCGCGGCCTATCCCTGGACCCTGGCGGCTACGAGCTTCCTGAAGGAGCCGCTGGCCGCGAGCCTGCCCGCCAAGACCCACGTCGCGGCCTGGTTGACGCGCGTCGGCGAGCGCCCCGCGGTCGTGCGCGGCATGGCGGTTCCCAAGACCTGAGCCGCGGCGGGGGACTGGCTCGCCAGGGTTCCGAACGGTGAGCGGTGCTCAGCCTCCGTACAGGGCCCGTCCCGTGCTTGACCCGCCTCGATCGTCCCGGCTTGCCGAACACCTGATCGACAGCGAAACCGTCGTCGTCGCGTTCAGCGGCCTCGGCACCCTCGAGGGCGGGCGGCACGCGTTCGACTTCCTGTCGTTCTCGGCCGACGCCACTTTCTCGTCCATCCTGGTCCGGGACCCCGAGGATCGCTGGTATCACGGTCCCGTGCCGGGGATCGGCCGGGGATGCCGGGCGCTCGCGTCTCACCTGGCCGAACGGACCTCCGGCTACCGGCGCGTCGTCTGCATCGGCGCCAGCATGGGCGGCTACGCGGCCCTGCTGTTCGGCCATCTCCTCGAAGCCGACCGCGTGCTGGCCTTCGGGCCCCAGGTGCTGTTGGACCCGGCCGTGCTGCGGTCGTTCGGCGACCTCCGCTGGATCGAGCGGATCGACGAGATCCAGGATCTCGGCGTGGAGCCGGCCTTCCTGGACCTGTCGCGCCTTCTCGTCGCCGCGCCCGCGTCGAAAACCACGTTTCACGTCTACGTTTCGGCCGACAACCGCCTCGACATGCGGCACGCCGCGTTGCTGCTCGCGCATCCGGCCGTGACCGTGACGCCTGTCCGTGCCACCCGGCACAACGTGATCGGACCCATCCGCCGGTTCGGCATCCTGCGCCGGCTGCTCGGGAGCGTCGTGGCGGGTCGTCCCCCGCCCGACGTGGGCGCCGAACTCGCGGCGGAGCGCGAGCGACGTCGCCACGACCTCGCGCTCGCCGGGTGCGTCGAGGTCGATCCGGACACCCGGAGCCTGCGGACGGTGATCCGGGTCACCAACACGAGCCGGGAGGTGTGGGACGCGGCGACCGGCTTCCTTGCGGCCCTGTCGGTTGAATGCCGCGTCCTGGAAAGCGGGACGGAGCGGGCCGTGCGGGGTGTGGCGGCCGGCCTGCCGGATACGTCCGTGGCGCCGGGCGACGCCGTCGTTCACTCCTTCGACCTGCCGTGCGCGGGCCTGCCCGACGGCGTGTACGAAGCCCAGTTCATCCTCTGCGAATCCGGGATGCGCTACCTGGCGATCGGCTGCGAGCCGTTGACGTTCGGGTTCGCGCTCGGTCCCGACGTCGCCCCGCTCTGGGTACGGACGCCGGCCGGGCGGACCGGC
>CAXTEP010000030.1:3353-5296 GCA_964243125.1 uncultured Lichenihabitans sp.
GCTCGGTCCCGACGTCGCCCCGCTCTGGGTACGGACGCCGGCCGGGCGGACCGGCGGCTTCGGCCCGGTTGATCCGGACCGGCTGGGGACGCGGGCCTGGGCGGTCCACCTCGACGAGGCAGGGACCTGGTGGTTCGACGCGCGGCCGCCGGTGCTTCACACGCGCACCGGCCTGAGCCGGCGGGGCCGCTTCCTTCTCGACGACGCCCCCGCGGGCTTCGCGCTCTTCGGTCCCTACCTGTCCCTGCCGGCCGGGTCCTACGAGGCCGAGATCCTGTTCGATCCCGACGCACCCGTCCGCGGCGCCGCGCTGGCCGACGTGGCGCGGGATGCCGGCTCCGTGGTGGTCCAGGACTGCGTCACCTTCGATGGCGAAACCGGTGTCGTCATCCGGCTCGCCTGGAGCCTCGCCGAGCCGGCCGCGCAGGTCGAGGTCCGCCTCCGCAACGAGGCCGGGTTCACGGGCAGCATCGTCGGCCTGCGCGTCATGGATCGCGCCCGCGACGCCGCGGGTGCGCTGTCTGGTCCACGGCGTCCGATGTCGCATTCCGCCACCGATCGAGGTTCCGACGCGTTGGCGCAATGAAAACGGTCGCGCCGACGCGGCCGCTTGGGCGAAGGCTCGAAACCCTCGCGCCGCCGATGGTGGAAACAGGCATGACCCGGAGCATGGAAGATCTGACCGTCGTGCTGACGGGGGCGTCCAGCGGCATCGGCCGGGCTGCGGCCCTGGCCTTCGCGCGGCGCGGCGCCGCGGTGGTGCTGGCGGCGCGGCGGACGGACCTGTTGGACGAGGTCGCCCGGCAGTGCGAGGCGGCGGGCGGCCGCGCCGTCGCGGTCACCACGGACGTGACCGACGCTGGGGCGGTCCAGGCCCTGGCCGACAAGGCGCTCGCGACGTTCGGCGGCCTGGACGTCTGGATCAACAATGCCGGCACCGGGGTGTTCGGGCCCTACGTCGAGGCCGACGTGGCGCTCCACCGCATGACCGTGGAGGTCAACCTGATCGGCGCGCTGCACGGGGCCGCGGCGGCGCTGCCCGTGTTCAAGCGGCAGGGTCACGGCGTGCTCGTCAACACGATCTCCATGGGCGGCTGGGTGCCGACGCCCTTCGCGGCCGCCTACACGGCCAGCAAGTTCGGCCTGCGGGGCTTCACGGCGAGCCTGCGGCAGGAACTCGAAGCCCACGAGGACATCCACGTTTGCGGCGTGTTCCCGGCCATGGTGGACACGCCCGGCTTCGAGCACGGCGCCAACGTGTCGGGCCGCAGCCTCAACCCCGGGCCGTTCCTGTACCGACCGGAGGACGTGGCCGAAACGTTCGTGCGCCTCGCGCGCCACCCGCGCGGCGAGGTGGCGGTCGGTTGGCCGGCCCGCGCGGGCCAGATCGCCTATAACCTCGCGCCGCGCCTGACCGAACTCGTGGTGGGCGCCACCTTCCGTCGCCTGCTGTCCCGCGCCGATCCGGCGCCCCCCACCCGGGGCAGCCTGCTGGCGCCCGTCGAGGCCGGGCGGAACCCCGACGGCGGCTGGCTCGCGCGCAAGAGGCTGCCCGATGCCGGCCGCATCAGCACCGGGATCGCGGTCGCGGGCGGCCTGGCGCTTGCGGTCGGGATCGCGGCCGTGCTGGGCGGCCGGAAACGCGACGCGAGGCTTTGAACCGTCTATATTCCTGCGGGGCCGCAACGCCGGCTTCTGGAACACGAGCGCAGGAACCCTGGACGTGAACCCTCCCGACGCTTCCCTCGACCAGGCCTATTTCGACCAGCTCTACGCAAACGACCCGGACCCCTGGCGGTTTGCCACGAGCGAGTACGAAGCCGGCAAATACGCCGAAACCCTCCGCGTCCTCCCCCGCGAGCGCTACGGCCGCGCCCTCGAAGTGGGCTGCTCGATCGGCGAGCTGACCTTCCGCCTCGCGGGCCGCGTCGACGCCCTGGACG
>CAXTEP010000030.1:5396-15975 GCA_964243125.1 uncultured Lichenihabitans sp.
TGCTCGATCGGCGAGCTGACCTTCCGCCTCGCGGGCCGCGTCGACGCCCTGGACGCGATCGACCTCGCCGACGCCGCCCTGGCGCAGGCGGCGGCCCGCAACGCGGCGCACACCCACATCCGGTTCGCCCGGATGAGCTTCCCGTCCGCCGTGCCGGAGGGCCCGTTCGACCTGATCCTGCTGTCCGAAGTCCTGTATTTCCTGTCGGCCGGCGACCTCGCCCTGGCGGTCGAGCGCGTGAAAGGCGCGGTCGTGCCCGGCGGCGACGTACTGCTCGTCAACTGGCTCGGCGAAACGCCCGGCTATCCGTCGGACGGCGACACGGCCGCGACCCGCTTCATCGCGGCGGCAGGGCCTGAGCTGTCCACAACCCGGCAGTTGCGGCGCGAACTTTATCGGATCGACCTGCTGCACCGTGGCCCTTGAGACGGAGCAGGGCCGCCTTGGCGGCCCTGATCTCGCGGGGCAGGTCGGCGGGCATGACGCGGGTGATGTAGTAACGGGTGCTGGCGCCCTCCACGATCCGCCACGCCATGCCGAAGCCGCGGCAGGCCAGCGCGCTCGCCAGGATAGTCCGGTCGACGCCCAGCCGGCGGGCCGCCGCGGGTGTCGCCACGGTGCCCAGGATGGAGCGGAGATAGCGGCGGCATCGCGCGCGCTCCAGCACGACCGAGACCGGCTGCAGTTCCGCGTCGCACGGGGTGTCGTCGCCGTCCCGGTAGGCGGCGATCAGGTCCGCCAAGCCGCCCGGGGCGCGCCCTGCCGTGCGGCACGACGTGGTGACGCGCACGTCGAGGCTGTGCCGTACCTTGAAGTCGCCTTCGCCCAGCAGCGCCACGAAGGCGCGGTCTTCCGCCAGGGCCGCGCGCGGCAGGCCGCCGACCCCCCGGTAGGCCCGGCACGTCACCGACAGGCTCGCGCCCCAGCTCCACACGTGGTTGGGCCAGGGATCGTGCGGCTCGGGGTCGATCGCCGCGATCAACTCGGCCTGCAGGGTCGAGTATTCCGCTTCCCGGGCGCGGGCGGCCGGCATGGCCAGGGCCGCGGCTTCCGCCGCGTCGAACTCCACCGTGCCCGCGACCGCGTCGGCGCCCCGCGCGTGCTCGGCCCAGATCCTGGCGATCCAGTCGGGATGGACGCGGCTGTCGGCGTCGGTGCTGCAGATGAGGGCGTCGGGATCGGGGCCCGCGAGGTCTTCGGCGATATCCAGGGCTGTCCGCCGCGCGTGTCCCGCGTGGGCCTGAACCCGCGGGAACCTCGTTTCGCGCACGTGGATCGCGGGGGCGCCGGGTCGTTGCGCCGCCTTCGCGGCCACCGCCCTGGTCCGGGCCGCCGTGCCATCCGTGCAGTTGTTGGCCAGCACGACGATGCTGAGCGACTGGGCTTGCAGCCGGTGGCCGAGCAGGTCGCGCTGGTCGAGCAGCGCCGCGAGGCAGGGCTCGATCCGATCCTCCTCGTTGCGTGCCGGGATGGCCACAACGGTTGTCGGACCGGCCGCGAGGCATGTGGAGCGGCGGGCGGGAACCAGTTCACTCATGCGATCGACCACCGGGCGGGAACACGCCATCCCGTGACAAACGGGTAAGTGGCTAACGCCGCGACCGGAAGGAAAGTGGCATGGAGGGGAAGCCGCTCCGTCGGGTGACGCGCGACCGCTCGTGAGAGCAGCCGCACCTGTGGCGGGGGATCGCCGGCCACGCCGGTTTCCTGCCTCAACGCGGATCGACGGCCTGGACGCCGAACCGCGTTCCGATCCGCGTTGCGAGACCCTCGCGCACCATCCGGAACGCGGCCATCACCGCGTCGCGCGAGCCTTCCACGGCGGTCGGGTCGACCGTGGGCCAGTAGCTGACCTCGACCGACAGGCGGCGCGTGACGTCCAGGACGCGGTGGTGGGCCTCGGGCGACAGGGTGACGATGAGATCGAAACCGTCGTCGCCCAGGTCCTCCAACGTCTTGGGACGGTGGCGCGACCAGTCGATGCCCACCTCGGCCAGGATCGCCAGGGTGAACGGGTTCGGCTGTCCCGACCGGGCGCCCGCCGAGGCAATGTAGACCGACCGGCCGAGCACCCGCTGGGCCAGGGCTTCGGCCATGGGAGACCGGACCGCGTTCTCGGAACAGGCGAACAGCAGGGATTGCGGCCGACGCGTCGCGGCGCGCGGGTGCGCCGGCCCGCTCAGCGCGCCCACCGTAGGACCGTGATAAGCGTGATCAGGCGCCGCATGGTGCCAAAATCCGCCGCGACCTTGCCTTCGAGCCGGGACGCGAGCAGGTGGGCGGCCGCGTCGTGCAGGCTTCGCCGCCCCATGTCGATCGCCTCGACCTGGGCCGGCGTCGCGGTGCGGATCGCGGCCGCGTAGGTGTCGCAGACGAGCCGGTAGTCGCGCAGGACGGCGCGGAACGGCGTCAGGGACAGGACATGGGTCGCCATGGGCCGGCCGTCGGCCGTGCTGACCGTCAGTTGCAGCTTGGCGTCGTGCAGGCCAATCAGCAGGCCGTAGGATCCGCCAGCGTGCCCCTGAGGCCTGAACCACCCGCTTTCCACCATATCGGCCACGGCGATCCGGCGTTCCCGCTCCTGGTCGGGCGTGCCGCGGCCGAGCGAGGCCTCGTCGAGGTGAACCGCGACCAGGCGGCCGTCGGGCGCCCCCGCGTCCACGGGCGCCTCACTCCGCCAACCGGATCGCGACCGAGCGGGCGTGCGCGTCGAGCTGCTCGGCTCGGCCCAGCGCGACCGCGGCCGGCGCGAGCCGCCGCAGGCTGGCGGCGTCGCATTTCAGGATCGAGGTGCGCTTCATGAAGTCGAGCACACCCAGTCCGGACGAGAAGCGCGCCGAGCGCCCGGTCGGCAGCACGTGGTTCGAACCGCCCACGTAGTCGCCGATGGCCTCGGGCGTGTGCGGGCCGATGAAGATCGCCCCGGCGTTGCGGATCGCGGCCGCGAGCCGGTCGGCGTCCCCGGCCATGATCTCCAGGTGTTCGGGCGCGAGCCGGTCGACCAGCGGCACGGCCGCCATCAGGTCGGGCACGACGATCACGGCCCCGTAGCGGTCCCAGCTCGCGCCCGCGATGGCGACCCGCGGCAGGGTGCGCAGCTGGTCGGCGACCGCGGCCTCCACGGCCGACGCCAGGGCGGGGTGGTCGGTAACGAGGATGGATTGCGCCGACGCGTCGTGCTCGGCCTGGGCCAGGAGGTCGGCCGCGATCCAGTCGGGACGGGCGGACGCGTCCGCCAGGATCACGACCTCCGAGGGACCGGCCATCATGTCGATGCCGACCGTGCCGAAGACGCGGCGCTTGGCGGCCGCCACGTAGGCGTTGCCCGGGCCGACGATCTTCACCACGGGCCGGATCGTGGCGGTGCCGTAGGCGAGCGCCGCAATGGCCTGCGCGCCGCCGACCCGGTAGATCTCGTCGACGCCGGCCAGCCGCGCGGCCGCCAGCACGAGCGGGCCGATCTGCCCGCCCGGCGCCGGCACCGTCATGACGAGGCGGGGACAGCCCGCCACCTTGGCCGGTACGGCGTTCATGAGCACGGACGACGGATAGCTCGCGGTGCCGCCCGGCACGTAAAGGCCCGCCGATTCCACGGCCGCCCAGCGCCAGCCGAGCTCGACGCCGAGGTCGTCGGTGAAGCTGACGTCGGCCGGCTTCTGTCGCGCGTGGAACGCGGTGATGCGGCCATGGGCGAAGCGCAGGGCTTCCAGGGCGTCCCGGGGCGAAGCCTCCACGGCGTCGTCGACCTCGCGGTCCGACACGCGCAGCCCGAACCGGTCGGGATCGATCCCGTCGAAGCGCCGCGACAGTTCGGCCAGGGCCGTGTCGCCGCGAACCGCCACGTCGGCCAGGATGGCCGACGCCGCCGCATCCACGTCGGCCGACATTTCCCGCTTGGCGGCCAGCAGCGCCGCGAAATCGGTCTCGAAACTCTCGTCGCCCGCGTTCAGCCGGACCGGCATCGTTCACCCCGCTTTGCCGCCACGATCCCCGCGACGAACAGGCCGTGCGCGCGATGCGACACCCGATGTTCCCGTCCGCCCGACCGGATCAGCACCCTCGTCGCCCGCACCTGTCGCAGGATGAGGGCCCAGCGCGGGCCGCTCGACGCTCCCCGACAAGCCCAAGGATCGGCGTTGCAACCGATCCGCTTGCCCAGGCTCCGTGTTAGTGGTTCGGCGCGGGCTCGTCGAGCAGGGGTCTGGGCTTCCGGTCCACCGGCCACCGCGGTCCCAGGTCGCGCATCTCGGCTTCCAGGCATTCCACCGCGAGCCTGATCCGCGCACCCTCGGCGAACATCAGCGTCACCGTACCGGCCGGCGCGTCGTCGGCATCAAACGACATGGCGAGCAGCCGATGGACCCGGCCGGGCTCGTCGGCCGGAAAACCGCTCCGTGCGACCCGGAGAACGCGTTCGAAGTGGAGGCCGGCCTGGCATCGTTCGAGGCGACCTTCGCCCGCGGCCGCGGCCCAGTCGAACCGGGACGCCGCGATCGCGAACCGCCTGGTCCTCGGCAGGTAGGCCATGTCGCTCAGCGCGGCTTCGGCGTCCTGCATGTGGGCCGACACCACCGCCAGATCCTCGGTGTCCAGCACGGCCAGGCGCAGGCCCGCATGCCGCTCGCCGTCCGCACCCGCGTCGCTGCTCATCGTCGATCCACCGCATCCCGGTTGCCGCATGCACCATGTGAGGCAGCGTGGCGGAAGCTCAAGCGCGTCCGCCGTTTATCCCGTGCCCCGCGCCTCCATGTCTCAGGACCGCACAGGCGAGGGGAACGCTCGATACCCGACGCCCGACGGTTCAGTTCGAGCTGGACAGCCGCTCGACCCAGGCCCCGCAGGAGCTGAGCTTGTGCTCGAGGTGCTCGAAACCGCGGTCGAGATGGTAGACCCGGTTGACCACCGTCTCGCCCTCGGCCGCCAGCGCCGCGATCACCAGCGACACGGAGGCTCGAAGGTCGGTGGCCATGACGGGCGCGCCCCGCAGCCGGTCGACGCCGTCGACGATCGCGGCGTCGCCGTCGAGCCGGATGCGGGCGCCCAGTCGGACCAGCTCGCCGACGTGCATGAACCGGTTCTCGAAGATGGTCTCGCGGATGCGCGCCGACCCCTTGGCGCGCGTCATCAGCGCCATGAACTGGGCCTGCAGGTCGGTCGGAAAGCCCGGGAACGGCTCGGTCGTGATGTCCACCGGGGAGATCCCGGCCCCGTTGCGCTGGATGCGGATCCCCTCGTTGGTGGGTGACACGCGGGCGCCGGCCTGGGTCAGCACGTCGAGCGCGTGTTCGAGCAGGTCGGTCCTGCCGCCCTCGAGCAGGACGTCCCCGCCCGTCATGGCCACTGCCATGGCGTAGGTGCCGGTCTCGATCCGGTCGGGCAGCACGGCGTGCCGCGTGCCGCCCAGGCGGGCCACGCCCTCGATCTCGACCGTGGATTGGCCGGCGCCGCTGATCCGCGCGCCCATCTTGTTGAGGCAGTGGGCGAGGTCGACGACTTCCGGCTCGCGGGCCGCATTGTGGATCACGGTGTGCCCGTGCGCCAGCACGGCCGCCATCAGGGCCGTGTGGGTGCCGCCCACCGTCGCCTTCGGAAACACGATCTCGGCGCCTTTCAGCCCGTGCGGAGCCTTGGCGATCACGTAGCCGGCCTCGATGGCGATCTCGGCCCCCAGACGCTCCAGCGCCATCAGCAGCAGGTCGACCGGGCGCGTGCCGATCGCGCAGCCGCCGGGCAGCGACACGCGCGCCTCGCCCTGCCGGGCCAGCAGCGGCGCCACGACCCAGAAGCTCGCGCGCATCTTGGAAACGAGATCATAGGGCGCGGTCGTGTCGACGATCCGTTCGGCCCGGAGGTGGACGGTCTGGCTGCCCTGCGTGGGTTCGCCCGGCCGCCGCCCGTCGATGGAATAGTCGACGCCGTGGTTGCCCAGGATGCGCACCAGCAGGCTCACGTCGGCCAGGCGCGGCAGGTTCTCCAGCGTCAGGGTCTCGGGGGTGAGCAGGCTCGCGATCATCAGCGGCAAGGCGGCGTTCTTGGCGCCGGAAATCGGAATGGTGCCGTGCAGCTCCGCGCCACCGACGATTCGAATGCGATCCATCATGCCTCGCTTGGGTGTTGGGGCAGGTCCGTCGCGGCGCTCAAGGATCCGCGTCGGGCGGGGCGGCATCGTCGGAGCGCGGACCGCCATGTGCGTCGCGGCCCCGCGCCTGCGCCTTGCGCCGCTTCAGGTTGCTGCGCAGCGCGTCGGCCAAGCGCGCGTCCCGGGTGGCCGCGCGCTCGGCCTCGCGCCGCCGCGCGTCCTCGCCCCGGGTGTCGTTCCCGTCCGGTGCCATCGCGGCCCACCGATCCCCGCTTGTCCAAACGGACCCGTGGCCCATCGTTTTTCCGAAACCCCGAGTCTAAAGCAGGAGCCGTGGCGGTCGGCAAGTGACTCGTCCGTCCCGCGTGGCCGGCGGGCGCGGGTTCCCGCGCCGGTGGGTCGGATCGGCAACAGGGTGGTGGCCGTGTCGCAAGGAGCTCGCGCCCCGGCAGGTCGCGTCGTCGCGGTCGACGTCCTGCGGGGCGCCGCCGCGGTGGGTATGGTCGCGTTTCACGCGCGCTGGGACGCTGGCTGGCTCGGGCTCGCGCGCGACGGCCCGGTGGTCGGGGCCGGATGGGCGCTGTTGGGCGACGCGGTCGCGGCCCTCTTCCTGGGCGTGTCGGGCGCATCGCTGGTGCTGGCGGACCGGCGGGGCACGACGGTCCGGCAGATGTGGCGCCGACTCGGCGTGCTGGCCGGCGCGGCCGCGGGCCTCACGGTTCTGACCCTGATCGCGGCGCCGGACCGGCCGATCACGTTCGGGATCCTGCACTGCCTCGTGCTCGGCAACCTGCTGGCCTGGCCTCTCGTGCGCCGGCCGCCGGCTTGGCCGCTGGGTGCCGCCGCGGCCCTGCTGCTGACCGCCCTCCTGCCCGGCACGGGACGGCTCGACGGCGCCGCGTGGGCTTGGCTCGGTCTGGGCCGGCAGGTGCCGCCCGCGCTGGACTACCGGCCGCTCGTGCCCTGGGCTGGTTTCGTGCTCCTCGGCGTCGTTCTGGCCCGTTTCGCTCCCGCGGCCCGGCCGCCTCGCGACGGCCCGCACGCCGCGGCCGCGCTTTGCCTGGCGTGGGCCGGGCGGCATAGCTTGGCCGTCTACCTGCTGCACCAGGCGGTGCTGTTCCCCATTCTGGCGCTGGTGGCGGCCGCGGTCGGCGTGGCGCGTCCGGGGACGGTCGCGCGGGACTGGCGGCCCGCCTTCGAGCGGCAGTGCCGCGCCACCTGCGAGGAGCCTGGAACAGTCCCGGCCGTGTGCGCGGCGACCTGCCGGTGCGTCGAGAGCCAACTGGCATCCGCAGGACCGGCAAGCGGACCCCCGGCCTTCGACAAGGACGCGCTCGCGGCCGTTGTGGCACAATGCCTCGCGCGCAGCCGCCCCTGACGGTATCGCCCTATTCGAGGCGCCGCATCAGGTCCAGGAACCGGTCGGGAATGGGCTGCTTGGCGATGTCGTCGTAGACGGCGCGGAGCTGCGTCCCGATGTAGGCCTGGATGTCGACCGCGGGCACCGAGCCGGCCTTGCCGCTCTGCGCCCGCGGATCCGGGGTGTCGGACGGTTCAGCACCGGGGTCGTCGCCTGGCAGCGTCGGCGCACGTGCCGCTTCCCGGTCTCCATCCGCATCCATCATGTATGGTCCTCCTGGCACGCTGGACCGGCCGGCTTGCCCCACCTGGACCGATGCCATACTGTCAGGCATCGGCCTCGCCGCGGGACATCGGCCTTCCTGCCGCACGATCGGCCGGAAAACGCGCTCTGGAAAAATTCGGTTCCCGGCTACGGAACTTTATTTCGGCAATGCGCATTTCATGTCCTTTTGACCGTTCAGTGTGTTCAAGGATTTCGGGATGTCGATTTCGCAGTCTCTCGCACCGCACCTTCCCCATCTGCGGCGGTTCGCCCGCGCGCTGACGGGGAGCCAGCGCGGCGGCGACGCGTATGTGGTGGAAACGTTGGAGGCCATCGTGGCCGACCCCTCCGCCTTCGCGGGCGGCGTCGATATCCGCAGCAATCTTTACAAGCTGTTCCTGAAGCTCTGGGGTTCGGTCGCGATCAACGGCCGCACCGGGGGCAGCGCCGCCAGCCCCGACGAGATCGGGGCCTCGCACAGCCTGGAGGCCATCTCGCTGAAGCCGCGGGTCGCGCTGCTGCTGACGGCGCTCGAATCCTTCGACCTCAACGAGGTGGCGCGCACCATGGACTGCACCCCGGCCGATGCCCGGGCCCTGCTGGAAACCGCCAACGTCGAGATCGCCGACCAGATCTCGACGGACGTGCTGATCATCGAGGACGAGCCGCTGATCGCGCTCGACCTGCAAAACGTCGTCGAGGATCTGGGTCACCACGTGGTCGACGTGGCCCGGACCCACCGCGAGGCGCTGGCCGCCATTGAGCAGCACCGTCCCGGCCTCATCCTGGCCGACATCCAGCTCGCGGACGGCAGTTCCGGCCTGGAAGCCGTGAACGAGATCCTCGATTCAATCGAGGTGCCGGTGATCTTCATCACCGCTTATCCCGAGCGGTTCCTGACCGGCGCGCCGCCCGAGCCCGCCTTCCTGATCGCCAAGCCCTTCAGCGTCGAGCAATTGCGGGCCGTGATCAGCCAGGTGCTGTTCTTCAACAAGACCGCCCACCGCCGCGACCGGCCGCACGCCGCCCAGGCGGGCCGCTGACCGGGCCGACAGGCCGGTCGAACCCCGTCCTGCGAGGGACGGCCGACCCGTTCGCGTCCGGGCCGTCCCTCAACGAGCATGGGGCGTGAGGGAGCGGTGATCGGGGCATCGCGGGACCGGGTCGGATCGCTGGCGTCGGAACAGCCGACAACCCTGCACCGCGGCAGGTTGAGCAGGCCGCTCAGCGTCGCCGCTGCACCATCCGCGCGCCGGCCAGGATGCCGCCCACCAGCGCGAGGGTGACGACCTGCATGGGCCGGAGCTGGTTCGCGATGGTCAGCCCGGCCCGCAGCCCGGCCTGTTCCCGCTTGAACCCGGCCTCGCCCAGGGCCGACACGATGGCATCCATGCCCGACCGCAGCGCCTGCTCGTTCTCGGACGGCGGACCGTCCGCGGCCGGCCGCGGCGGCGCGCCGGCTTGATGACCCGCGGGCAGCATCGTCGGCTTGCCGACCGGTGCGGCCTGGGCCGATGTCGGGAGCGTCGCGGCGACGATGCCCGCCACCAGGGCAAGGATCAGGAACAGGCCGGCCATGGTGAGCATGGCCTCGATCGGTCCGACGACCCGCACCAGGGTATGGTAAAGAGCCGCCACCGCGAAGATCACGGCCGCAAGGAGCATGAAACCCGCCAGCGCGCCCGCCGCGGCCTTGAACGCGAGCGCGCGGGCGGTCGCGGTGACGGTGTCCAGAGTCTCGCTTACCACTTCGCGGCTCTTGGCCTTGAGCGGCGCGACCGCGCTGTCCACCGCGCGGCGGGCAACGCCGCCCAGGTCGATCTCGGCCTGGGCGAGCAATCTTGCGAGAGGGTTCATCGGCGCGAGCGGCTGAGCGCGCCGATCAGAAGACCGCCCACGACCGCGATCATCACGGCCGTGAGGGGGTTGCGCTCGACCCGGGCCTCGAATTCGGCGCCCGCGCCACGCACGCGGCCCGAAACCTCGCTGGCGCGGCCGGCGAAACGGTCCGCCGTGTCGGCGACGCGGTCGCGCGCCTGATCCATCGTGCTGGCAAAGCGGTTGCGAGCCTGACCGACCGTGCCAGAGAAGCGGTCCCGCACGTTGTCGGCCGCGTCGGACGCGCGGCTCTGGGCCCGCCTGCCCTGATCATCCGCCAGATCGGCCACCATGGCCGTGAGCCGGCGCACGTCGGCCTGCAGGGCCGAGAAGTCCTCGCTCAGATCCCGCGTTATGGTCTCGAATGATTTGCCAGCCATGACCCCTCGCTTGCCCGTCCCGCCGGCGGCGCCAATCGCCGACGCGGACCGCAACAGCAACGCTTGAGCCGGAGCGCGGTTCCTGCCGGCACGCGACAAGCAAAAACCCGCAACGGCTAGGGGCTGCCGTTGCGGGTTCTTTGAGCGGAGCCGGCGGATGGGAGGGGAGAGCATCCGCCCGCTCACGCTATATTTTAACGTGTCCGGGCGTGAGCGGTTCCTCGCCGATACGCCTTCGCGGCGGTTTCTTCACCGCGGCGGCACCATGCGGTTCGGGCATTTCCCCCGTGGACATCGCACGCCGTCCCTTTACGGACTCCGGCGAATAAGCAAGGATTCTGAACCAAGTCGTGCCGTTGGCGGCCCGATGCAGCTATTGTTACTCAGGACACTGATTCGAGGACCCCGGGTCCGCGTGTTCAGCGCGAGTGCTGCGTCGGGTCCCCGGCAGGGCCGGGCGGTTGTTGCTTCCGAACCTATAGGATCGCGCATGTCCCTTCATCCCGTCGAGGCGAGCCGTGCCGAGCACCCGGTCGACGTGGTCGAGCGGATTGCGTCCTTTCACGACTGGGCCTTCGACCGCGAGGATGAGGACGAGATCTCCATCTCGGTCCAGGG
>CAXTEP010000030.1:16075-27417 GCA_964243125.1 uncultured Lichenihabitans sp.
CAGGCCTTCCAGTTCGTGCTGTGGGCCGGCAAGACCCCCCAGGAAGCGCTCGACTGCGCCCTGTTCGAGACCCAGGGCGAAGCGTGACCCCGCTGCCCCGGTCCGTGCTGCTGGTCGGCGCGGGCAAGATGGGAAGCGCGCTGCTCAAGGGATGGCTCGCCAAGGGCATGGACCCGCGCGGGCTGGCGATCGTCGATCCGCATGTGTCCGACGAGATCGCGGCTCTCGCCGGCGAAGTCGGTTTCGCGGCGAACCCGGACCTGGCCGGACGGGCGCCGCCCGCCGTGCTCGTGCTCGCGGTCAAGCCGCAGATGCTGGCGGCCGCGGCTTCCGCCCTTTCGGCCCTGCGGCTCGGCGACGCCCTGGTGCTGAGCATTATGGCGGGCAAGACGCTGGCCGACATCGGAGCGCGGGTGCCGGGTGCTCGCGCGATCGTGCGCGCCATGCCCAACACGCCAGCAGCCGTCGGCCGGGGCATCGCGGGCGCCTACGCCAACCCGGCCGTGAGCCCGGCCCAGAAGGCCGTGGCGGACGCCATGCTGTCGGCCGTCGGGCAGGTGGTCTGGCTCGACCGGGAAGCCGAGATCGACGCGGTCACGGCCGTATCGGGGTCGGGCCCCGCCTACGTGTTCCTGCTGACCGAGTGCCTGGCCGAGGCGGCGCGCGGGCTCGGCCTGGCTCCGGCGGTCGCCGACCGGCTTGCCCGCGCGACCGTGGAGGGCGCGGGCGCGCTCATGGAACATGAGCCCTCGATTGCGCCCGAGCAGTTGCGCCGGAACGTCACGTCCCCCGGTGGTACCACGGCGGCGGCCCTCGACGTCCTGCAACGCGACGACGCCATGGCACGCCTGATCGCTGCGGCGGTCGGGGCGGCCCGGGCGCGGGCGGTCGCACTGTCGGGCTGAACGGGCGGTGGGGGCCCGCATCTGGCGGGCCGAACGGGCCTCCCCCCGTGTCCTTCCGTCCGGGCCGACCGAGCTCGCGCGGCTTGGCCTCGCGCGGCCGGCAACCTACATGAGGGTGGCACGGAGGCAGGAACCCCAATGTCCAACAGTGACGCGAACGACCCCATCTTCGAGCCGATCCCGGAGCCGTCGCGTCCCGAACCCGCCGCGCCGGCCGGTGCCAAGGCTGTGTCGCCCAAGGACCGCATCGTCGAGGCCGTGATGGAACTGGCGGCCGAGCGGGACTGGACCGATTTCGGCATCACCGACGTGGCCGCAAGGGCCGGGGTGAGCCTGACCGAGTTCCGCGACCTGTTCCCGTCCAAGGGCGCGGTGCTGGGCGCCTTCTCCAAGACGATCGACAGGATCGTGCTCGACGGCACGACGCCCGACCTCGCGCAGGAATCTGCCAGGGAGCGCCTGTTCGACGTGCTGATGCGCCGCCTCGACGCGATGGCGCCCTACCGGCTCGGCCTGGAAAGCGTGGCCGAATGGGTGCGGTCGGACCTGCTGGCCGCGGCGGCGTTGAACCAGATTGCGCTGAACTCGATGCGCTTCATGCTGGCCGCGGCCGGCGTGGATCTGGAAGGACGCACGGGCGCGGTCAAGCTGCAGGGCCTCGTGATCGCCTGGAGCCGCGTCCTGTCGGTGTGGTTCGAGGACGACGAACCCGGCCTCGCCCGCACCATGGCGACGCTGGATCGCGAGCTGAAGCGCGGTGAAACCATGTCGGCCCGCATCGACGATCTCGACCGGCTGGTGGCTCCCCTGCGGATCATCGGCCGCGCCATCATGGATTCTCGCCGCCGCCGGCGCGAGCCGCGGCGGACGACCCCCCGGCAGGCCGACCTCGACGCCGCCGATCCGGCCATCTGAGCGGTGGCCGAGGCGAGCGCGCCCGCGGCGCCGATCACCTACGAGGCCTTTGCGGCCGTGGACATCCGGGTCGGCACGGTGGTCAAGGCCGAGCCCTTCCCCCAGGCCCGCAAGTCCGCGTTGCGCCTGCTGATCGACTTCGGGGCGCCCATCGGGCTCAAGCGGTCGTCGGCCCAGGTCACGCGGCACTACGCGGCCGAAACCCTGGTGGGGCGGCAGGTCGCGGCCGTGGTGAACTTCCCGCCGCGGCAGATCGGGCCGTTCATGTCCGAGGTTCTGACGCTCGGGTTTCCGGACCAGGACGGCGAGGTGGTGCTGATCGCTCCGGGCCAGCCCGTGCCGAACGGCGGCCGCCTGTTCTGAGGCGCGCGCGCCCGGTCAGGCCTGAGAAATCTGCGCCTCGATGGCCGTGCTGGTGCGGATCGGGTGGGCCAGGGTGGCGCGCAACTGGTCGCGGTCGAGTTCGCCTTCCCACCGGCTGATCACCACGGTCGCGACCCCGTTGCCGATCAGGTTGGTGAGCGCCCGGTTCTCGCTCATGAACTTGTCGATGCCGACCAGCACCGCGAGCGCCTGGATGGGGATCTGGGGCACGATCGCGAGCGTCGCGGCGAGGGTGATGAAGCCCGCCCCCGTGACGCCCGACGCGCCCTTTGAGGTCAGGGCCGCGATCGCGATGATGCCGAACTCCTGCCCAAGGCTGAGCGGCGTGTTGGTGGCCTGGGCCAGAAACAGGATCGCCAGCGTCATGTAGATGTTGGTGCCGTCGAGGTTGAAGCTGTAGCCGGTGGGAATCACGAGGCCCACGACCGGCTTCGAGGCGCCGAGCCGCTGCATTTTCTGGATCATATGCGGCAGCACGGTCTCGGACGACGAGGTGCCGAGCACGATCAGCAGCTCATCCTTGATGTAGGCCACGAAGCGCAGGATCGAGAAGCCGCACGCGTAGGCGATGGCGCCCAGGATCACCAGCACGAACAGGACGCTCGTGAGATAAAAGGTGGCGATCAGGAAGCCGAGCCGCACCAGCGCCCCGGCCCCGAAGGCTCCTACCGTGAACGCCATGGCTCCGAAGGCGCCGATGGGGGCGAAGCGCACGATCAGCCCGATGATGCGGAAGAACATCTGGCCCGCGGCGTCGATCGCGGCAGCGATACGCTCGCCCGTCCGGCCGAGATGCGACACCGCGATCCCGCTCAGGATCGCGACCAGCAGGACCTGCAACAGGTCGCCCTTGGCGAAGGCGTCGAAGAAGCTGTTCGGCACGATGGCGAGCAGGTGCGCCGTGACGCTGTCCTGCTTGGCGGCCGTCACGTAGGTGGCGACCGACTGCGCGTCGAGCTTGGCGGGGTCGATGTTGAAGCCCGCGCCCGGCTGCAGCAGCTCCCCCATGAGCACGCCGAGGCCCAGCGCCACGGTCGAGACCACCTCGAAGTAGACCAGCGCCTTGAGCCCGACCCGGCCCACGCGGCCGAGGTCGCCCATGGTGGCGATGCCGTGCACGACCGTGCAGAAGATGACGGGCGCGATCATCATGCGGATCAGGGCCACGAAAGCGTCGCCGAGCGGCTTCATGGCGGCGCCAAGCTTCGGGTCGAAAACCCCGAGCGCGATGCCGACCGCGATGGCGATCAGCACCTGCACGTAGAGCTGCGCGTACCACGGTCTCGGTGCCGAGGCCGACCCTCCGGCCGATCGTTCCACGGTGGCGTCCATGGCGTTTCCTCGGATGTTTCGGCTCTTGATTGTCGATCCTAGGCGCTTCCGGCCGCCTTGGACAGCGCCGTCACTCCAAGGCGACGGCCGGCACTTCAGGGCCGGCGCCCCGATCGCGCAGGGGCCGCTGCTCCATCAGGGCGAGCCAGAGGAGGGCGAGGGCGAGGCTCGCGTCGGCGGCCGCGAAGACGAACTGAAAGGTGCGGGTCAGGCCGGCCACGTGGGTCGGATCGAACCGCAAACCCTCGGGACCGGCCTGGCCGGCCGCACCGCCCCCCACCACGATCGTCCCGAACGCCGCCACCAGCAGGGCGCCCCCGAGCGATCGGAAGAAGTTCATGCTGGCCGTGGCGGTGCCGAGCTGGTGGAATGCCACCGCGTTCTGGACCGCGATGGTGGCCAGCGGCAGGATCGTACCGAGCCCGAGGCTGATCAGGAACAGCAGGATCTCGAGGGAGGCCAGCGACAGCCGGGGCGTTTCTCCGGCCAGCAGGCCGCAGCTCAGCACGGCCACCACCATGCCGGCCAGCGGCAGCCGCTTGTAGTTTCCGATGTACATCATCGAGCGGCCAGAAAGCGTGGCGCCCGTCACCGTGCCGATCATCAGCGGGATCAGGGCCACGCCGGACTGGCTCGCCGACATGCCGAGCACGCCCTGGAAGAAAATCGGCACGTAGATGGCGAGGCCGATGAACGTGCCCATGGCGAAGCAGGCCGCGAGGGTCGCGGTGCGCACGACCGGGTCGGCCAGGACGGCCAGGGGAATGAGCGGCTCGCGCGCGGTGCGGAGCCGGGCCACGAACAGGACCCAGGCCAGAACCGAGCCCGCCAGCAGGCCGAGCACCGCGGGCGAGGTCCAAGGGTAGCGGACGCCACCCCAACTTAGGGCCAGCAGGAGGCTCGTGGTGGCCGCGACCAGCACGGCGGCGCCTGCCCAGTCGAGCCGGTGGGGCCTCTCGTGCCGCGGCAGGAGCTTGAGCTTGCTGTTGGTCATCAAATAGGCCGCGAGCCCGATCGGCAGGTTGATCCAGAAGATCAGCGACCAGTGCAGGTGCTGGGCGAAGAAGCCGCCGAGCAGGGGACCCGCCAGCGACGAGGCCGCGAACACCCCCGCGATCAGGGCCTGGTACCGGGCCCGCTCCCGCGGCGACATGATGTCGCCCAAAATCGTCTGGGCCAGCGAGATCAGCCCGCCGCCCCCCAATCCCTGCAGGGCGCGGGCGAAGGCAAGCACCAAGAGGCTGGGCGCCAGCGCGCAGGCCGCCGAGCCAACGACGAACAGCACGATCGCGATCAACAGGGCGATTCGGCGGCCGTGGATGTCGCTGAACTTGCCGTAGAGCGGCGTCGCGGCGGTCGAGGCCAGCAGGTAGGCCGTGACGATCCAGGGAAGGTTCACGGCGTCGTTCAGTTCCCGGCCGATGGTCGGCAGCGCCGTCGCCACGATGGTCTGGTCGAGGGCCGCGAGCAGCATGGCGGTCATCAGGCCGAGCACGATCGAGCGGATCTCGCCCGCCGTCAGGCCGGGAGATGCGGCCGGTCGATCGGAGGCGTCCATGGCCGTGCTGTCTCCTGCGGGCCTGCTGCGGCCGGGCGGCCACGGGTGCGTGGGCCGCGTCTCGTCGCCTCCCTCCCGTCAGCGGGTCGTGCGAGCCGGGCGGGTCGCTGCCCTTCGATAGCCGCAAGGATCGGGCCCGACAAGCCGCGCGGCCCGCTGGGCCGTCCTCCGCCGAGCCGGCCGTTCCGGAACCAACGCGGTAAGTCGTTGTTTGTTAATCCAGTGCGGGCGTGAGGGGCCGCGCTGGCTCGCGCGAACGCGTCGCGGCGCGATCCAGGCACCCGTGTCGGGTTCGTGTCGTCGGTCATCGCCGATGGCAGGCTGTGGAAAATGAAGGCTGGCCACCCCGGATGGAAGGACCTTTGAGCCACCCACTCGGTTTACCGGTACGAGCCTGCCCGAGCGGATACGGTGCGGTGGAGCGATCAAGCGTTTTGGCCGCAGGGCCGAGCGGACCGAACGGCTGTGGCGGACCGATGCTCCGGGGCGAAACCGATTGGGACACGACCATGCGGTTGGGACATGGAGTATAAGGACCGTCTCGACTTTGCGCTGGACGCCACCGGGACGGGATTCTGGGTCTTCGATCCCGTCGGGCGGGTGCTGCATCCCGACGAACACGTGAAGCGGCTGTGGGGAGCATCGGGTCCCGTCGGGCTGGACGCGTTCCTGGCATCCATGCATCCCGACGACGCTGCACCTTTCGCGATCCTTCTGGCGGAGGCGGGCCAGCGGGCGTCCTCGGGCAGCGACGTGGAGGTGCGGATGCGCCGGTTCGATACCGGCGCCGAACGGTGGATCGCGGTCCGGTGCAGGCGGTTCGATGCCGGCGATGCGAGCGAGATCGTCGGGACGGCCCGCGATGTGACCGATTTGCGGCACCACGACGCCCACGTTCACACGCTGATGCGGGAAGTGACCCACCGCTCGAAGAACCTGCTCGCCATTATCCAGGCCATGGCGCGGCAGACCGTGAAGGACAGTCTGACCGCCATCGACTTCGAGCTTCGCTTCTCGTCGCGGTTGCGCGGCCTGTCGTTCAGCCACGAACTGCTGGCCGCCCAGGACTGGCGCGGCGCCGCGCTGGAGGATCTTACGCGCGGCCATCTCGCGGCGGTGCTCGAACAGCACGGCGACCGCGTCGCCATCTCGGGGCCGGCGCTGTCGATCCGGCCGGAGGCGGCCCAGAACATCGGGCTGGCCTTGAACGAGCTGACCAGCAACGCGGTGCGTTTCGGCGCCCTGTCGCGCGCGGACGGGCGCGTGTCGATCGAGTGGACGGTCGACTCGGACGCCAAGGGCCCGCGCTGGCTCCACCTCGTCTGGAACGAGTACGGCCACGGCGCTGCCGAGCCTCCGCTGCGGCAGGGGTTCGGTCACAAGGTCATGGAGCGTGTCGTGGCCCGCGCGCTGGACGGCTCGGCCACCATGACGTTCGCGCCCACCGGGTTCCAATGGTCGCTGCGCATCCCGGTCTCCTACCTCATCGCGCCCGAGGAGGACGGCTTCGCGTGACGGTCAGGTCGCCTCGCCCCCCGGCGCCTCGCCGCGCTCGGCCGCGGCCAGGCGCTCGACGGTTTTGACGTAGGCGTCAGCGTCGAACTTCTTCAGGCTCGCGCCGCTCATCGAGCGCACGTTGCCGTAAACCGGCCGCGGCCCCCACGGCCGGTCGTGCAGGCCGAACAGCCAGCCCACGTTGGTGAAGGAGTTGGCGTCGCGCCCGTCCAGGAAGTAGCGGTTGTTGAGGCGCAGCGCCGTGTCCCAGGCGGCCTCGGGCGAAGCTGACCATTCGACGATCTTCTTGCCCCAGTACATGCGCATGTGATTGTGCATGTAGCCGGTTTCCCGCATCTCGGTCATGCCGGCGTTCCAGTAGCGGTCGTGCGTCAGGCCCTGCTCGAACTGTTCGTGCGTGTAGAGGTAGGGACGGGGGTCGGCGCGGTGCGCGTCCAGCGTCTTGCGGGCCCAGGCGGGCGCGGCCGCGTAGTCGTCGTAGTCCTCCGTGTAGTGGACGTGGTTCATGGCCAGTTCGCGCCGGACCACCAGCTCCTCGATGTAGGCCTTCTTGTCGTCGGGATCGCCCGTGCGCGAGCCCCGCACCGCCAGCGCCACGGCCACCGGCGAGATCTGGCCGAAGTGCAGGTAGGGGCTCATGTGCGAGGCCGCGCCCGCCTCGGGCCGGCCGCGGACGCTGGCGTAATGGGCGAAAGGCTCGCCCAGATAGTGCGCGAGCCGCGCTTCCGCCTCGGCGGTTCCGCCCTTGAAGCGGCGCACGGCCCGCACGCTCTGGTCGGTCTTCAGCGTCGCCACCAGGCGGGGGACGTCGGACAGGTCGAGCGTGTTCTCGACCTTGAGCCCGGCCGCCTTGCGCCGGACCGGGCGCTCCGCCAGCGGCACGAGGTACTCGTCCATGAGCCGGTTGAGCTTGGGCCGCAGCGTGCGGGCCGCGATCTCGTGCTTGGGCGAGGCCGTCTCGACCGGCACCACCACGTCGCCCTCGACCTGCACGACGCGGCACGGCGCTCGGGCCGCGAAATCGGCGTAGAACTGCCTCACGGGCTTGAGGTAGTTGCGGTCGCACACCACCAGGGCCGCGTCGGCGGCGTAGCGCAGCGCCGTCTCGACCGGCGGGGCGCGCCGCGTCACGAACGCGATGCCGCGCCGTTCCAGCGCGGGCCGCATCCCCGCGAGACCTTCCAGCAGGAAGGTCCAGTGCCGCGCGTTCACTTCCGGAAAACCCTCGGCGATGCCGTAGCAGACCAGCACGGGCAGGTTCAGCCGGTTGGCCTCGTCGACCGCGTATTCAAGGGCGGGGTTGAAGACCGCGCGCTGGGCCAGGCCCAGCCAGTAGAGCACGTAGGCCGCGTCCTCGCGGGCCGGCATGTCCTTGAGGGTCTTGAGGCGGCTGGCTTGGATCATGCCGGTATCTTACGCCCGTCGCGGATCCACGCTACGGGCGGATCACCGCGGCCGCACGGGGTTGAGCCCGCGGTCAGGCGGCCCGGGCTGGGGGACCCGCGGCGTCCAGGGTCGCGACCTCCTCGTCCGTGAACACGCGACTGCGCGTCAGGAAGCGGACGCCCTCGGGCGCCTCGACCGAGAAGCCCGAGCCGCGGCCCGGCACCACGTCGATGATCAACTGCGTGTGCTGCCAATATTCGAACTGCGCGGCCCCGATGTAGAAATCGCAGCCGCCGATCGTGCCGAGGTGCACGTCCTGCGGCCCGACCCGGAAGTCGCCGACCGGGAAGCACATCGGCGCCGAGCCGTCACAGCAGCCGCCCGACTGGTGGAACAGCAGGGGACCGTGCTGGGCTTTCAGCTGCTCCAGCATGGCCTGTGCCTTGTCGGTGATCTCGACCCTGGACACCATGGGAAGGAACTCTCGAACTGGCAGGGTCAAGGGGGCCGCCCGCAAGTCGCGGACCTGCGCCGATTGCCCTTCCCCCGCCTGGGCGGAAGAAGGGTTAGGCCGAGGACTCAGGCTCAGAAGAAGCCGAGCGCCTTGGGCGAGTAGCTGACCAGCATGTTCTTGGTCTGCTGGTAGTGGTCCATCATCTTGAGATGGTTCTCGCGGCCGATGCCTGATGCCTTGTAGCCCCCGAAGGTCGCGTGGGCCGGGTACAGGTGGTAGCAGTTGGTCCACACGCGGCCCGACTGGATGGCGCGGCCGAAGCGGTACGCGCGGGTGCCGTTGCGGGTCCACACGCCGGCGCCCAGGCCGTAGAGCGTGTCGTTGGCGATCTCCAGCGCCTCGGCCTCGTCCTTGAACGGCACCACCGACACCACGGGCCCGAAGATCTCCTCCTGGAACACCCGCATCTTGTTGTGGCCGGTCAGCACGGTCGGCTCGACGTAGTAGCCTTCGCCGATCTCGCCGCCCAAGTCGGCCCGCTTGCCGCCTGTCAGCACCTGGGCGCCCTCCTGCCGGCCGATGTCGAAGTAGGACAGGATCTTTTCGAGCTGGTCGTTGGAGGCCTGGGCGCCGATCATGGTGCTCATGTCGAGCGGGTGGCCCTGCTTGATCTTCTTCACCCGGGCGACGGCCCGTTCCATGAACCTGTCGTAGATCTTGGCGTCCACCAGCGCGCGGCTTGGGCAGGTGCAAACCTCGCCCTGGTTGAGCGCGAACATCGCGAAGCCTTCGAGGCACTTGTCGAAGAAGTCGTCGTCCTCGTCCAGCACGTCGGCGAAGAAGATGTTGGGGGACTTGCCGCCGAGCTCCAACGTCACCGGAATGATGTTGTCGGACGCGTACTGCATGATCAGGCGGCCCGTGGTGGTCTCGCCCGTGAACGCGATCTTGGCGATGCGCTTGCTCTGCGCGAGCGGCTTGCCGGCCTCCAGCCCAAAACCGTTGACCACGTTGATGACGCCGGGAGGCACGATGTCGCCCAGCAGTTCCATCAGCACCAGGATGCTGAGCGGGGTCTGCTCGGCGGGCTTCAGCACGACGCAATTGCCGGCCGCCAGCGCGGGCGCGAGCTTCCAGGTCGCCATCAGAAGCGGGAAGTTCCACGGGATGATCTGGCCCACCACGCCCAGCGGCTCGCGGAAGTGGTACGCGACCGTGTCGTTGTCGATCTCCGACAGGGAACCTTCCTGGGCCCGGATCACGCCCGCGAAGTAACGGAAATGGTCGACCGCCAGCGGCAGGTCGGCCAGCGTGGTTTCCCGGATGGGCTTGCCGTTGTCGAGCGTCTCGATCAGGGCGATCAGGTCGAGCTTCTGCTCGATCACGTCGGCGATCTTGTTCAGCACCTTGGCGCGTTCGGCCACCGAGGTCTTGCCCCAGGCGTCCTTGGCCTTGTGGGCGGCGTCGAGCGCGAGCTCGATGTCGGCCGCGGTCGAGCGCGGCACTTCGCAGAGCTTCTTGCCCGTCACCGGGCTCGGATTGTCGAAATAGCGCCCCTCGGTGGGAGCCACCCATTTTCCGCCGATGAAGTTGTCGTACTTCTCGCGGATCAGAACCTGCTTGGAAACCTGGTCGAGCGCCTGCTGGTACATGGTGTCTCCTCCGGAAAGATCGCGCCGTTCGGCGTCGTTGGCGTCCGCGAGATCGTTCGCGTGCCGAACCCGATGATCGGGCCTGTTCAAGGATTGATCATGTCCGGTGGGCGGTGGTGTTCCACGGCCGCGATGAACCGGTGATCAGAACCAAGTGGTAGAGAGTGCGTCCGGACTTGGGTGATGTCAACGCCGGACCAGCGATGCGGTGCGGACCGTTCCCCTGCAGATGGAATAGGTCCTGCGCGGCATTTACGCATTCTCGTCCGGGCGGATCATCGCGGCCCTGCGCGCCCTGGCCGGCCTGCCGGGCGTCTCGATCGAGGATGCTCCCTCGGCCGCCAGAGCAATGAACTGGTTCGAAGCCGGGATGGACTTTGCCGATGCGTTGCCCCTCGCGGCAGCGGCTCCATGCGAGAGCTTCCTGACCTTCGACAAGCGAATGAGCCGCGTCGGCACTCGCCTCGCCGGCGTCCCGGTCGTCGAACCCTGACGCGGCGAGGCCGAGGGTTCGGGTCGCGACCGTTCGTCGCCAAAGAACGACTGGACGATCCTGGCCCGTATTGTGCCTTGTGGGGCGCGATGGGGATGTCATGGACCTGAACACGATCACGCACGTCGCGCGGCCCCGGCGGCGCGAGGATCTCGGCCGCGCGGTCGCGGGCGACGCCTGGCTCGCGGGCGGCACGTGGCTGTTTTCCGAGCCGCAGCCGCACCTCCGGCGGCTCGTCGACATCACGCGTCTGGGGTGGACCCCGGTCGAGACCACGGCGGAGGGCTTGGCGGTCGCCGCGACCTGCACGATCGAGCAGCTGGACGGTTTCGAGGCGCCCGCAGCCTGGCTCGCGGCGCCGCTGGTCGGCCAGTGCTGCCGCGCGTTCCTGTCTTCGTTCAAGGTCCAGACCACCGCGACCGTGGGCGGCAATCTGTGCTGCGCGCTGCCGGCCGGCCCGATGATCGCGCTCTGCGCGGGCCTGCACGGCACCTGCCTGGTGTGGACGCCCGAGGGGGGCGAACGCCGCCTGCCCGCCGCCGATCTCGTTACCGGGCCGCAGGAAACCGCGCTGCTTCCCGGCGAGCTGCTGCGCCGGATCGACCTGCCGCGCGAGGCCCTGGGCCGGCGTGCGGCGTTCCGGCGGATCTCGCTGACGCGGCTCGGCCGCTCGGGCGCCCTGCTGATCGGCACTCTGTCGGGTCGGGGCGCCTTCGTGCTGACCGTGACGGCCTCGACCCCGCGGCCC
>CAXTEP010000031.1:0-19807 GCA_964243125.1 uncultured Lichenihabitans sp.
CTTCTTCGCCTGGTTCGCGGTGGCGCCGCTGATGCCGGTCATCAAGGGCGAGTTCCACCTGACGCCCGACCAGATCGCCAACATCAACATCGCGGCCGTGGGCGTCACCATCCTGGTGCGGCTCGCGGTCGGGCCCCTGTGCGACCGCTACGGCCCGCGCCGCACCTATACGGCGCTGCTCGTGCTCGGCGCGATCCCGGTCATGGGCATTGCGTTCGCGCAATCCTACCTGGGCTTCCTGATCTTCCGGCTCGCCATAGGAGCCATCGGGGCGAGCTTCGTCATCACCCAGTTCCACACCTCGGTGATGTTCGCTCCCAACGTGGTCGGCACCGCCAACGCCACGGTCGGCGGCTGGGGCAACGCCGGCGGCGGTGTCACCCAGACCGTCATGCCGCTGCTGCTCGGCGCCCTCGTCAGCCTCGGGGTCGGCCAGGCCGCGGGGTGGCGCCTTGCCATGCTGGTGCCCGGCCTCATGATGCTGGCCGTCGCGGTCCTGTACTGGACGCTGACGCAGGACACGCCGGAGGGCGACATCGTCGACCTGCGCCGGGCGGGCGTCGCGGTCGAGACCGGCAAGAAGGGCGGCTGGGCCGTGTTCGCCCAGGCGGCCCGCAACTACCGCACGTGGCTCCTGGCTTTCTGCTACGCCGTGAGCTTCGGCCTGGAGCTTTTCATCCACAACGTGGCGGCGAGCTACTACGTCGACCACTTCGGCCTGACGCTGGCGTCGGCGGGCTTCGCGGCAGGCTCCTTCGGCCTCCTGGCGCTGTTCGCCCGCGCGCTCGGCGGTCTCACCTCCGACCGCCTGGCGCGGACCGGCGGTCTCCGGGCCCGCACGCTGCTGCTCGTGGGGCTGCTCGTCGGTGAGGGCCTCGGCCTCTTGGTTTTCTCGCAGATGACGGGCGTCGCACCCGCGATCGGCGCCATGCTGGCCTTCGGGCTGTTCACCCACATGTCGTGCGGGGCCATCTACGCGCTAGTGCCCTTCGTGGACCGCCGGGCGCTCGGCGGCGTCACGGGCATCATCGGGGCGGGCGGCAACGTGGGCGGCGTCGCGGCGGGCTTTATCCTGAAGGGCGTCGGCGGCGTGCCGCAGACGCTGCTGGTCCTGGGCTGCTGCGTGCTGGTCGCCGCCGCCCTGACCTTGCTGGTGCGCTTTTCCGCCGCCCACCTCGAGGCCGAGCGCAAGCTCTTCGACGAGGCCGTGGCACGGCGGAACGGCCTCGCCGCGGGCATCCCGGTCGCGGCATGACGCGCGAGCGGCTTGTCGTGGTGGGTAACGGCATGGCGGCCGGGCGCGCCCTGGAAAAGCTGTTCGCCCTGGCGCCGGGCCGCCATGCCGTGACGGTGTTCGGAGCCGAGCCGCGGACCAACTACAACCGCGTCATGCTTTCCCCGGTGCTGGCGGGCGAGGCGTTGTACGAGGATATCGTGATCCACGACGACGCCTGGTACGCGCGCCACGGCGTGACGCTGCATCGCGGCGTCGCGATCGTGGCGGTCGACCGCGCGGCCCGGACCGTCACGGACCGAACCGGCCGGGTGACGCCCTACGACACCCTGCTAATCGCGACCGGCTCGTCGCCCTTTGTGCCGCCGATCCCCGGCACCGACCTGCCGGGGGTGCGACGGTACCGCGACCTCGACGACGTGCTGCACATGCGGGAGGCGGCGCGGCGCGGCGGCCGGGCCGTGGTGATCGGCGGCGGCGTTCTGGGCCTGGAGGCTGCGGCGGGCCTCGCGCTGCAGGGCATGCACACCACCGTGGTCCACCTCAAGCCGACCCTCATGGATCGGCAGCTCGACCCGGAGGCGGGCGCCATGCTCCAGGCCACCTTCGAGCGCCGCGGCATCGCGATCCGCTGCGTGGCTAGCACGGCCGCCATCCTGGGTACAGAGCGCGTGACGGGCGTGCGCCTCGCCGACGGCGACGAAATCCCGGCCGACCTTGTGGTGCTGGCGGTCGGCATCCGGCCCAACCTGGGGCTCGGAAAGGCGGCCGGGCTCGCCGTGAACCGGGGCGTGCTGGTCGACGACGGGCTCTGTACGAGCGACCCGCATGTCCTCGCGGTCGGCGAATGCGCGGAGCACCGCGGGCAGTGCTACGGGCTCGTGGCGCCCTTGTACGACATGGCGGAGGTCGTGGCGGCCCGGCTCGCGGGCGATGCCGCGGCCGCCTATCGCGGCTGCGTCACGGCCACCAAGCTCAAGGTCACGGGCATCACGCTGTTCTCGGCGGGCGAGTTCGCGACAGGTCCGGATCGCGAAGAGATCGTGCTGCGCGATTCCCTGGCGCAGCAGTACCGGCGCCTGGTGCTGCGCGACGGCCGGCTGATCGGGGCCGTGCTCTACGGCGACACGGACGACGGCGCCTGGTTCTTCGACCTCGTGCAGCGGGGTGCCGACGTGACCGCCCTGCGCGACGCGCTGATCTTCGGTGAGGCCTTCGCGGACCCCGCGGCCCTCGCGGCCGCCCTGGCGTCCTCGTCGCGCCGCGTCGCTTCCGGAACGGTCCTCCCCCAGGCCGCCTGACGTGGACAAGCCCCTCGACGACGGCGACGCGGCCCGAGCATCCGACGCCGCCCGGGACCGGCCGGGGGACGGCGGCAACGGCCCAGGGGCCGAACCGTCGCGGGGCGCAGGCACGGGGGCGCGCGTCATCAGCACGACCTGCCCGTACTGCGGGGTCGGATGCGGCGTCCTCGCGGAGGTCGCGGCCGACGGCCACGTGGGCGTGCGCGGCGACCCCGCGCACCCGGCCAACTACGGGCGCCTGTGCTCCAAGGGCTCGGCCCTGGCCGAAACGCTGTCGCTCGACGACCGGCTCCTCCATCCCGCGATCGGGGGCCGGCGCGCCTCCTGGGACGAGGCGCTCAACCTCGTCGCGTCCCGCTTCGGCGAAGTGGTTGCCGAGCACGGACCGGACGCGGTGGCGTTCTACGTGTCGGGCCAGCTCCTGACCGAGGACTACTACGTCGCCAACAAGCTGATGAAGGGCTTCATCGGCTCGGCGAACATCGACACCAACTCCCGGCTCTGCATGTCCTCGTCGGTGGCGGGCCACAAGCGGGCTTTCGGGGCCGACACGGTGCCGGGCACCTACGCGGATCTCGACGAGGCCGACCTCGTGGTCATGGTCGGGTCCAACTTCGCCTGGTGCCACCCGGTGCTGTTCCAACGCCTGATGGTTGCCCGGGAGGCGCGCGGCACGAGGCTCGTCGTCATCGACCCGCGCCGCACCCCCACGACCGAGGGGGCCGACCTGCACCTGGCGATCTGCGCCGATGGCGACGTCGCGCTCTTCAACGGCCTGCTGCGCCATCTGGCCGGCACGGCGGCCGACCGCGGCTACGTCGAGCGGCACACGGCCGGCATCGCCGACGCGCTGGCGGCAGCCTCCGGCTGCGACGCGCCCGCGGTCGCGCGGGCAACGGGTCTCACGCCCGCCGACGTCGCCCGCTTCTTCGACCTCTTCGCCGCGACCGAGCGCGTCGTCACGGTGTACTCGCAGGGTGTCAACCAGTCGGTGTGCGGCACCGACAAGGTCAATGCGATCATCAACTGCCACCTGGTCACGGGCCGCATCGGCCGCCCCGGCACGGGGCCGTTCTCCATTACGGGTCAGCCCAACGCCATGGGCGGGCGCGAGGTCGGCGGGCTCGCGAACCAGCTCGCCGCTCACCTCGACATCGACGATCCCGACCACCGCGCGCTCGTGGCCGGCTTCTGGGAGGCGCCGCGCCTGGCGACGCGGGGCGGTCTCAAGGCCGTGGACCTGTTCGGCGCCGTGGCGGACGGCCGGGTCAAGGCCCTGTGGATCATGGCCACCAACCCGGTCGTCAGCATGCCGGACGCGGACCGGGTTTGCGAGGCCATCGCCCGCTGCCCCTTCGTGGTCTGTTCCGACGTGGTCCGCGACACCGATACGACCCGCGCGGCCCACGTGCTGCTGCCCGCCGCCGCCTGGGGCGAGAAGGACGGCACCGTCACCAACTCCGAACGGCGCATCACCCGGCAGCGCCCGTTCCTGCCGCTTCCCGGCGAGGCCAGGCCCGATTGGTGGATCATCGACCAGGTAGCGACCCGCATGGGCTTCGGCGACGCCTTCGGGTTCGCGTCCGCCGCCGCCATCTTCGCCGAGCATGCCGCGCTCTCGGCCGCGGGGAACGACGGCACGCGGGACTTCGATCTCGGCGGTCTCGCCGCCCTCAGCGACGACGATTACGACGCCTTGGCGCCCGTGCAATGGCCCGTGCGGGCCGGCGAACGGCCGGGGGTGCGTCGCTTCTTCGGCGAGGGCGGGTTCTTCACGCCCGACCGCCGCGCGCGCTTCGTGCCAGTGCATGCGCCCGCGGCGCGGGCCCCCGATCCGGACTACCCGCTCATCCTCAACACCGGCCGCATCCGCGACCAGTGGCACACCATGACGCGCACGGGGAAGTCGCCGCGATTGGCAGCCCACCTGCCCGAACCCTTCGTGGCCCTGCATCCCGACGATGCGGCCCAGGCCGGCATCGGGGCGGGCGATCTCGTGATCTGCGAAAGCGCTCTCGGCGCCCTGGTGGGTCGGGCCCAGATCGGTCCCGGGCAAGGCCGCGGCACCGTTTTCGCACCCATGCACTGGACCGGCGAATTCGCGAGCGCGGGCCGCGTCGATACGCTCGTGCTTGGCCGCACCGACCCGATCTCGGGGCAGCCCGCCTCCAAATTGACGGCGACCCGCGTCCGTCGCTTCCCGGCACGCTGGTATGGCTTCGCGGTCGCACTTCGCCGGCCGAATATCGCGGGCCTCGACTATTGGGCGCTGGCTCGCGTCGACGGAGGCTGGCAGGCAGAACTCGGCGGGCTTGCGGTTCCGACGGACTGGCACGACTTCGGCCGGGCCGTTGTGGGTATCGTCGACGATACCGCCCGCCTCGTCACCTACGACGATGCGGCGAGCGGTCGGCACCGGCTGGCGGTGTTCCGCGACGGCAGCCTTGAAGCGGCGCTGTTCGTGGGGCCGACACCTCTCGCGCTGTCGCGCGCTTTCGTTGCCGCAGCCCTCGGGGACACGATGAGCGAGGCCGATGGCCGCCGGCTGCTCGCCGGCCGCCCCGGCGCCGGACGGGTCGATAAGGGCGAAACCGTCTGCGCCTGCTTCCAGGTCGGCGGCAACCAGATCCGCGCCGCCCTTGCGCAACCAGGTTGCACAACGGTCGCGGCGGTCGGCGCCGCCCTGAGGGCCGGCACCAACTGCGGGTCGTGCCGGCCGGAGATCCAGCGGATCATCGAAGCGAGCCGGTGAGTGCGGGACATCCATTCGCCGTCGGCGGCCCCTCGCATCGTTCCTGTCTCGCTATGCACGCCGTCTCTTTCGGTTCCGAATTGAACGTCCGCTTTCGGGCTACTCGCGAAGGTCAGTTTACCACCCCATCCCGGTCGATCGCGGCGGCACCGGGCCGCCGCGACTTTTTCATAGGTCGGTCTGCTCCGACAGAACCCAGGGCGTCGTCCACCTCGATGGCGAGGTACCGGACGGTGCTCTCCAGCTTCGTATGGCCGAGCAGAAGCTGACACGCCCGCAGATTGCCCGTGCGCTTGTAGACGAGCGCCACCTTGGTTCGCCGCGGGCTGTGGGTGCCGTACGCGGCCGGGTCCAGGCCGGCCAGCGCGACCCAGTCGTCGACGAGGAGGCTGTACTGCCGCGTCGTGATGTGCCCGCCGGCATGGCTGCGGCTCGGGAACAGCCAGTCGGCCGACCGCAGGCCGCGCTTCTTCAACCACGCGGTGAGCGCGTCCCGTGTCGGGTCGGTCAGCTCGAACGGCACGGGCCGGCCGGTCTTCTGCTGGACGAGGGTCGTGCGCAGCCGCACGCTGTCGCCGAGGTGGATGTCGGACACACGCAGTTAACGAGGTCGCAGCCGCGCAGCTTGCTATCGGTGGCGGTGTTGAACATGGCGAGGTCGCGGACGCGGCCGTCGTGCCGCATGCGGGTGCGGATGGCCCAGATGTGCTTGGGCTTGAGCGGCGGCTTCGGCCCGACGATGCGGCCGCGGTTCCAGGAAACGCGTTTGGGGGTTTGAGCGTCTGACATGGCGAGCTCCCTCCTTTGGAGCCCACCACGCTCGCCTCCGCCGCGCTCGAGCGCGACTGGCCCGCGCCGAGAGCGGGAGTTAGGCGCCTGCCGGACAGTGGACGTTCGCCAAGGCCAAGGGACAGGTCACCGACCGTTCAGGCCACCAGGGCTTCAGGGGGTGCGTCGCCCCGCGCGTCGAACCGCCCGCGCGCTTCCTCCACGGCCGGGAGGCTGTCGACTGTCCAGCGGTAGAGCGCCATGAAGGGCGGAAGCAGGGTGCGGCCGAGCGGCGTGATCCGGTACTCCACCGCCACGGGGGACAGGCTCACGATCCGCCGGGCGACCAGGCCGTTGCGCTCTAGGCGGCGCAGGCCGGCGGTGAGCGCCTTCTGGGTGACGCTCACGAGGCGTCGCTTCAAGCCATTAAAGCGTAGCGCCTCTCCGTCCAGCGCGGTGAGGATCAGGACCGACCATTTGTCGGTGACCTGGTCGATGAGGAGGCGGTGCGGACAGTTGGCGTCCAGTGGCTCGGGGGAGGGTCGCATGGTGTCTCCAGGGTGACCTGGTCGCCTTGTAGTGCCTGATTGACGCCAGGTATAGGCAAGATACTACCTTCGGTCCTGAAGGAGCCTTCCATGTCCTCACCCCCAAGTCTCGACGTCCTGTTCCATCCCGTTCGCCTGGGCTTGCTGGAGCTGAAGAACCGCGTCGTCATGGCCCCTATGACCCGCACCCACTCGCCCGACGGAGTGCCGGGCGCGAACGTGGCGGCTTATTACCGTCGTCGTGCCGAGGGCGAGGTGGGGCTGATCCTGTCGGAGGGCGTGGTGGTGGAACGCCCCGCCTCCAAGAACGATGCGCGCATTCCGCACCTGTACGGCGAAGACGCCCTGGCCGGCTGGAAGGGCGTGGTCGACGGCGTGCACGCCGCGGGTGGCCGTATCGGCCCGCAGATCTGGCACGTGGGATCGGTGGTCAACCCGATGACGGACTGGGTCCCCGCCGCCGACGTAGAGAGCCCCTCCGGCTTCTCGGGCCCCGGCACGCCCCGCGGCCGCGCCATGACGGACGAGGACGTGGCCGACACGGTGGCAGCCTTCGGCCGCGCCGCCGCAGACGCCAAGCGGCTGGGCTTCGACGTGGTGGAGATCCACGGCGCCCACGGCTACCTCATCGACCAGTTCTTCTGGGCCGAAACCAACACGCGCACCGACCTGTTCGGCGGCGCCACCGTGCGCGAGCGCGCGCGCTTCGGGGCGGAGGTTGTGAAGAGCGTGCGCGCGGCGGTCGGGCCTGACATCCCCGTGATCCTGCGCCTGAGCCAGTGGAAGCAGCAGGACTACGCCGCCCGCTTGGCAGAAACGCCCGACCTGTTGGCCGACTGGCTGACCCCCCTGGTGGAGGCGGGCGCGAGCGTGCTGCACTGCTCGCAGCGGCGGTTCTGGGAGCCCGAGTTCCCCGACCTGGACGGCGAGGACGGACTGAACTTCGCCGGGTGGGCCAAGAAGCTCACGGGCGCGCAGACCATCAGCGTCGGCTCCGTGGGCCTGTCCGGCGACATGCTGAGCGCCTGGATGGGTCAGACGTCCGAGCCGAGTTCGCTGGACAAGCTGGTGCACCGGCTGGAGCGCGGCGACTTCGACCTGATTGCCGTGGGCCGCGCGCTGCTCACCGACCCGAACTGGGCCGTGAAGGTCCGCACGGGCGACAGCGCCGGGCTCAAGGCGTTTGCCCCAGCCGACATGGCCATCCTCAGCTGACGACGATCGCCATCCGCGGTCGGCGGAGCAGACACGTCTACCGGCGGCCGGGCGTACCGACGGCCGGGCGCGAGTGGCCCGAACGTCCGGTGTGCAGGAGCGACCGATGCTGAACCACGTCGTGGTCGGATTTCAGAATGCGCCAACAGTCGACCTTGACATCTTGCCAGGCAGCAGACGTTCGCCGGACAGCGTGCTACCGGTAACTGTCGGCTTTCCCAAGCCGTACGTGACCTGATCTAGGCGGCTTGCAAGCTGCCGCTCGATCAGGAAACCGTCTCGGCCAGCACGAGCAGAGCGGCGAAAAGGCTCAGCGGCGCGAGGTGGAAATACTCACGGCGACGCAAAACGGTCGAAAGCGCTGCGGCGATGATGGCAGCGCCGAGGATCAGGCCCACCCCGCGCGTGACGGGAAGTGCGATCAGCGCCGCGGTCACGATTTCCAGGCCGCCGGTCACGCGACACCACCAGCGCGGGTAACCCCAGCGGGCGAAGTCGTCCTGCGTGGCGCGCATCCCGACTGCATTGAACAATCCCGCGCCGAAGAACGCGACAACAGGCAACCAGAACACGATAGCGTGCGACATCCTCGCTCTCCTTCAATGCCTCGCGTCGGGGCGGCGGGCCGGGAAGCCGGCGTCAGGCGGCCGTCGGGGCGTAGGAGCGCAGTTCGTCGATGATCGAGGGACGCGACGGGCTCCATCCAAGCTCGTGCTTCGGCAATTCGCCCGAGACAACCTGGTCGCACGCGATTGCGTCCGCGAAGTCCCCGAGCGCCTGCCGCGCCTCGTCCAGCGGCCATGCCGCCACCCGACCCCCGGCCCCGGCGCCCTCGCTCGCCGCGCGCGCGATCTCGATCAGCGGGATCGCCGCGCCATGGGTGCCGTTGAAGATCGACGCCGCGGGCGCCCTTTCAAGCGCGAGCAGGTAAAGGTCCGCCAGGTCGTCGGCGTGGACCGTCGTCCAACGGTTCCTGCCATCGCCCACGTAATGCGCGGCACCGTGTTCCATCGCCGAGGCGACCATCATCATCGCGGCGCCGCCCCGGTTCCCGTATACCCACCCCGGACGGATCACGATCGCGTGGACGTCGTCGGCCGCGGCGGCGAGGACCTCGCCTTCGAGAGCTTGGCGGAAGCGCACCAGGTCGATGGGGTGCAGCGGGCCGTCCTCCGTCGCGGGCGTGTCGCCGGTCGCGCCGTAGAGCAGGCAGCCGCTCGTGTAAACGAACCGCTTGGCAGTGCCGCGCAGGGCGTCGATGATCGCGCGCGTCGCCGCTTCGTCGTAGGCCGCCCTGTTGCCATCGGTGGGCGAGGCGGCGTGAACAACCGCGTCGACACAACCGGCAGCTTCCGCGATGCCGGCCACGTCGGCGAGGTCGCCGCGGACCGTCTCATACCCCCGGCCGGCGAGCTTGGCCGCGCTCGCGTCCGAACGCGCGAGCCCCACGACCGCGTGCCCCGCCAGGGCCAACCGGCGCGCGACCGCGCCGCCGATCAAGCCCGTCGCACCCGTCACCAGAACCCGCATAGCCGAGACCCTCCGCTTCCACGCGGCTGCAAAGAGCAGGGCCGCCCGGGTAAGGGAAATCGCCAAACGCGATGGGGCGCCATCGCTGGCGCCGATGGTGTCAGGCCAGGGCGGAAATCTCGGCGATCCGGTCGCGCAGCCAGGCCGTGGCGGGGTGGTCGTCCACCCGGCGGTGCCACATCAGCGCCAGCGGCCAGGTGGGTAGCGCGATCGGCGTCTCATACGCGGCGATGCCGAGGTCGGCCGCGGCGAACCGCCGGGCGACGCGCGCGGCGAGCGTCGCGACGAGGTCGGTGTCGGCGACCACGAACGGCGCGACCAGGAACTGCGGCAGGCTCAGAACGACGCGGCGCCCGAGGCCGAGCGTGGCCAGCTTGCGGTCGACGAGGCCCATACGGTCGCCTTCGGGCGAAACCAGGAGGTGGGAAGCGGCCGCGAACGCCTCCAGGCCCGCCCCCTCCGCGAAGGCCGGATGGCCCCGCCGCGCCACGCACGCAAAGCCTTCCTGGAGCAGCGGGCGGACCAGGATGCGGGCCGACGCCTCGACGGGGAAGCCGATCGCAAGGGTCGCCTCGCCGCTGTCGAGCAGGTCGAGAGCCTCGGTCCGGCCAAAGATGCCGCGGACCTGCACCTCGAGGCGGGGAGCCTCGACGGCGAGCCGCGCCAGCAGCGGCGGCAGCAGGACGAAGGCCGCGTAGTCGCTCATCGCGATCGTGACCGTGCCGTCGGCCGCCGCGGGATCGAACGCATCCGCCCCCAGGACGTCCCCGACGAGGCGGAGTGCCGTTGACACGGGCCCGGCGAGATCGTCGGCGCGGGGCGTCGGCTGCATGCCGGTCGGCGAACGGACGAAGAGTTCGTCCCCGAACACCTCGCGCAGGCGGGTGAGTGCCCCGCTCATTGCGGACTGGCTCAGGCCGATGCGCTGCCCCGCACGGGTGACGTGGCGCTCGGCATAGAGGGCGTCGAATGCCTTCAGCAGGTTCAGGTCGAAGCCGGATACATTCATCGGACATTGATACGGCACCAGGACCAGCTACGACACCGACGGGGCTTTCGATGAACGATCTTTCCCGGAAGCATCGGGAGGCGGTTCTTCCGGGCAGGCAGCGCCAAAACCCGAGCTCGGCGCCTTGCCGCCTTCCGGACATTCGGCACGCGGCTGCGGCACCGGTGACTCTCGACCCTGATCGGGCGTAGCGACGCATTTCGCAAAAGCCCGAAAGCAGCCGTTCTGGATCACACGCTGGAGACTGCTTTGCGCCATGTGAAACGGCCAGCGGTGTCCAGCAGGCAACCCGCAGCAGACACCTCCAAAACAGCCCATCGAGGCCGGGAGGCACGCACGACGTTCGGGTGCACACACAAGGAGCATGTGTGCTGTTTTTTACAGCTTGAATGATTTCGGAAAACAATCGAGCTTCGCCCGACGCGAGAAACATCCTCCCACGGCATGCTGCAACGGGCTCAATCAAAACCAAGTCCATCAGAAACGACGCGCGAGAATCGAGGCGCATCATGGCGGCTTTTTTGAAAATAACTGCGATCGGTTTGCTTATCGCCCTGACCGCGTCGCAAGCCTGCGCTCAGGATGCCTGCTCGATCAAGATCGCGCGCATCGTCCCTGTGTCCGGACCCCTCGCGGATGTCGGGAAAGACACTCCATGGGTTGATCACAACAAGATCGATCCGATCAACCGAGTCGGCGGTCTTAAGGTCGGCGACCAGATGTGTCGCATCGATTACAAGATCTACGACAGCAAGAGCACTGTGGCCGGGTCTGCCGAGGCCGCCACGCAGGCCATTCTGCAGGACAAAGTGGACTTCCTGTTTGCGCAAGGCACGCCAGACACGACGAACGCGCCGTCCGATCTTTGCGAGCGCAACCACGTGCCTTGCCTAGCCACCAACACGCCCGTCGAAGCATGGCTGTTTGGACCCGATGGGAAGCCGAAAACCTATCAATATACCTACGAGTTTTTCTTCTCGGTTCCCGATCTCGTGAAGAATCACATCGGTATGATCAAGTCCTTGCCGAGTGCCTTCAACGGCAATATCGGCTATCTTTACCCGAACGATGCCGACGGAACAGTGTTCGCTCAGATCTTTGATCCTGTGTTCCGACACGAGGGCTGGCAGCCGACCGATCCCGGTCGTTTTCAGCAGGGTCTTCCCGATTTCACGTCGGTCATCAACCAGTTCAAGCGCAACAAGGTTCAGGTGGTGACGGGCGTTCTGGCACCGCCGGACATGCAGAACTACCTCCAGCAAGCGGCCCAGGCCAATTTCAAGCCGCTGATGTACATCATCGACAAAGGGACCGGGTATCCCGAGCCGATGAGCGCCTTGGGGGCGGCAGGCTACGATCTACTATCGGTCAATTTCTGGTCGCCGGCCTACCCCGGCAAGTCGACGTTCGGCGGCTACGACGGCCAGGGTCTCGTGGATGCCTTCGAGACGGCGACCGGCAAGCAATATATACCGCCTCTGGGCTATGACGACGCGTCCTACGACATCCTGCTGAATGCCATCCAGCGTGCCGGAACCAAGGATCGGGAGGCCGTGCTGAAGGCGCTGGGTACCACGGATCTCGATACGGTCGTCGGCCCGGTCAAGTTCAGTGCTCAGCACTATTCGGTGCAGCCGCTCGGTGGAGCGCAATGGCGCCACGACCCGACCACCGGGAAGCTGATCAAGGAAAACGTCTACAATGCGGTCTATCCCGGCGTGAAGAAGACTGCGGAGATGAAGGTCTATGGCCAATAAGCATCCATCACCGCTTGACTAGGGCTGTGCCCGTGAGCGGATCTGTGCAGCAGCAGGCGGACCTGACTGGGGCTCAATCGGTGTCCTCGGCCATCCTGTTGGTCCGCGGCCTGTCCAAGTCCTTCGGTGCCGTCCAGGTCGCCAAAGATGTCGATCTCGACGTTGAGGAGGGCGAGATCCTCGGCATCATCGGACCCAACGGGGCCGGCAAGACCACCCTCTTCGGCATGTTGTCCGGCCACGTCGAGCCATCCGCGGGTCGCCTGATCTTCCAGGGCCGCGACATCACGGGCGAGCCGCCGCACGTGCGGGCGCGCGCAGGGATCGCCCGCACCTACCAAGTGCCCCGCCCCTTCGGGCAGATGAGCGTGACGGACAATTTGCGGGTCGCCGCGACCTTCGCCGGGGGTCTGGACGCGGCCGCCGCGCGGAGCTGGATCGCGGAAGTGCTGGCGGTCACGGGGCTCGGCGTCCACGCGCAGGTGCCGGCCGGCCGTCTGCCGTTGCTCGTGCGCAAGCGGCACGAACTGGCCCGCGCGCTGGCCATGCGCCCCAAGCTCCTGCTGATCGACGAAGTCGCGGCCGGCCTAACCGAGGAGGAGATCAGCGAGTTCATCGCCATCGTGCGGCACATCCGATCCATGGGCGTCGCCGTCGTGTGGATCGAGCACGTCATCCGGACCATGCTGACCGCGACGGACCGCCTCATGGTTCTGGCCGGCGGGGAGGTTCTGGCGGTGGGCGAGCCCCATGCAGTGATCCGGAGCCCGGAGGTCAAGCGTGTCTATCTCGGCGCCTAGGGCCCGCGATCCCGCAAAGGACGCTTTGCTCCGGGTTGCAGAACTCTCGGCCTTCTACGGCGGACTTCAGGCCGTCGACGCGCTCGACTTCGCGCTGTTCCGCGGCGACACCCTCGCCATCATCGGGGCTAACGGCGCCGGCAAGTCGACCCTGCTGCGCTCCCTTGCCGGGCTGATGACCGGCGGCGGCACTACCCGGATCAGCGGCACCGTGGCGCTGGACGGCGAAATGATCAGCAGCCTGATGCCCAACGCCATCGTCGAGCGCGGGATCGCGCTGGTGCCCGAAGGCCGACGGCTGTTCGCCCGCATGTCGGTCGAGGACAACCTGCTTTGCGGCGCCTATCTGCCGCGCTGCAGGGCGGGAGCCCGGGCCAGACTCGACGAGATCTATTCGCTGTTTCCGAGTTTGCGCGAGCGGCGGCGGCAGACGGTGTCGCAGATGTCGGGGGGCGAGCAGCAGATGGTCGCGATCGGGCGGGCGCTCATGTCGTCGCCCCGCCTTCTGCTCCTGGACGAGCTTTCCCTGGGCCTGTCGCCCGCGATGGTCGACGGCATCTATCACAAGCTATCCCAGATCGTGGGGAGCGGGATGACGGTCATCGTCGTGGAACAGGATCTCAGGCGGGCGCTCAACTCGGCCACGCGGTATGTCGTCATGCTCGAAGGGCGGATCGTCATGGAAGGGTCGACCGATGCGGCCGACGAAAGTGCCATCACGGCCGCCTATTTCGGGGCGCATCGGGGCCGGCCGCCGCGTGACGAGGCGACCGGTCAGTGAGCGGCGATGATCTCTACTGGACGTTCATCGACGTCGCCAACGGCGTCCTGTCGGGTGCCATGCTGGGCGGCTCCTACGCCCTGATCAGCATCGGTCTGGCGCTGACGTTCGGCGTGATGCGGTTGGTCAACCTGTCGCACGGCGATTGGCTGATCTTCGCGGGGTATCTCTGCGCGCTGGTGGCCACCCACGTCCCGGTCTCGCCGTTCGTTTCGCTGCTCGTCGTGGTTCCGGCCATGTACGGGATCGGCTACGCGCTGCAGCGCCTGCTTCTCAACCATGTCTCGGTCCAGGCGACCGAGCGCAGGGGCATGTCGCCGGTGTTCGGCACCATGCTGCCGCTCCTGGTCACCTTCGGGCTGTCGATCGTTCTCAGCCAGGGCATGCTGCTGCTGTTCAGCGCAGATGCCGCTACGATCCACAACGATCTGTCGTTCTCGGCGATCCGGTTGAGCGAGGATCTGAGCGTCTCGACGCTGCGAGCCGGTTTCTTCGTGGTGGCGGCGGTTCTGATCGCGGCTCTCGCGGCCTGGATGCGGATGACCCACACCGGCCGGGCCATTCGGGCCGCCTCGGACGATCCCGAGATCGCGGCGCTGATGGGTGTGCGGACGCAACACATCTACGCGGTCGCCAGCGGCCTCGCCTTGGCGTCGGCGTCGGTGGCCGGCTTCATGATCGGGATGTCGCGCTCCTTCCAGCCATTCGACGGACCCCCTTTCCTGCTCACGGCCTTCGGGGTCGTCATCATCGGCGGCCTCGGGTCGCTCGGCGGCTGTTTCGCGGGTGGCATCGCGCTCGGCATCGTGCAGGTGTTGGCGGGAACCTACGTGGGCCCAGCCGCCCAGCAGATCGCAGGATACCTGTTCATCCTGCTGATGCTGGCGGTCCGCCCGCAGGGCCTGCTCGCCCGATAGGAGAGCTTCGGCATGTCGAATGCAACACGGCCCTCCGGTCCGGAACGCCAGGAGCCCGCATGACCGCCATGTTCCGGCCTTTTTCGCTCCAGGGTCGGCAGGGCGCGGCATGGCTCGTGCTGCTGGCGGCCGCCCTGGCTGTCGCGCCGGTCGCGCTCGGCACGCAGAGCTACGCGCTTCACATCCTGATGTCGGTGTTCCTGTTCGCGACCCTCGGCCACGCCTGGAATCTGATGGCCGGCTATGCCGGGCTGCTGACGTTCGGGCAGCAGGTGTTCATCGGGCTCGGCGGTTTCGCCGAAGCCCTCGTCTACTACTACGCGCCCGTCTCGATCTGGGTCGCCTGGCCGGCCGCCGGCCTCGCCGCACTGGCCTTCGCGTGGCTGCTCTGCCTGCCGGTCAAGGAACGCGGCAGCCGGCGACGTCGCTGGATCGGCGTCGGCATCGCGGTCGCGCTATGGTTGGTCTACGAGGCCGTCATCGCCGTCCATCCCGGGGCGGACTTCTTCCAGAGCACCTATACCCGTCGCGTGGTGCTGCTCCTGTTGATCTTCCTGGGAGCGCTGCCGCTGCTGCGGCTACGGGGTGCATATTTCGCGGTCGCCACATGGCTGATCGCCGAGGCGGTTGCCTCGGTGTTCAGCGGGTGGAGCATCTCCGGTGCGGGCGCCGGCATGCAGATCAAGTCCGAAGTGACACAGTTGCAGATCTACTACGTCGCGCTCGTGCTCCTCGCCGGCACGACGGCGTTCATCTGGCTCTGGATGCGGTCCACCCAGGGACTCGCGCTGACGGCGATCCGCGACGACGAGGACGCGGCGCAAAGCTGCGGCGTCGACGTGGGCGCCACCAAGACGTCGGTCTTCCTGGCGAGCGCCGCCATCACGGGGCTGGCGGCAGGGCTCTACTTCATCGACGTGGTGATCATCACGCCGCCATCGGCCTTCACGATCACCTGGGCCTCCGACATCGTGTTCGTCGCCGTCGCGGGCGGGATGGGCACCGTGGCCGGCCCGATCGTCGGTGCCGTGCTGTTCATCCTGATCGAGCGGCTGCTGGGCGCCGCGGCCGGCCAAGGGCTACTGCTGCTCGGTGTTCTCTCGATCTTGCTGATGCTGCTCATGCCGCGAGGCGTCATGGGTCTGGTCTCGGACGTGCGGCAGCGCCGTCTCGCGGGGCGCTCCGCCGCGCCGGAGCGGCGGCCCGATCCGGGTCCCTCCGCCTTCGTCGCCCCCCGGGACGGTGGGATCGGCGCGCAGCCCTGACGAGAAACGGCTGCCTGCTCCGATCCATGTTCGCTCCAGGTCCAGCAGGCGAAACCCACATGGACACGCTCGACGCTGCGAACCACTTCGAGTTCTCGAAGGCTTCGAGACCGCCGACAACGTCGTGGTACGGACCGTGCCCGACCTCCTGGATGGCAAGCTGCTCCCGGAGTCTGATCGCTGCCAGCCGGGCGAGGTGGCCTGCCGGGAGCTATGGTGGCATATCCACACGCTGCACTCGGGGCGGGTGCCGGAGATGCGTGGGTGGCCAAGTCGTCGATGATGCCGAAGCGAGGGGAAGGGGGCACTCGGTCAGGGTCGACGATCGCCGCCGGTCAACTGGTCGCTGAGCGCATCCGCGCGCTCCGCAATCACCTGACCCCGGCCGAACTCGCGGTCGCCAACCACCTCCTGGCTCACTATCCCATGGCGGGTCTCGTGCCCATCGTCCAACTCGCCGGCAGTGCCAGCGTCAGCGCACCGACCGTGACCCGCCTCGTGGGCAAGCTGGGCTTTTCGGGTTACGGCGCCTTCCACAAGGCGCTTCGGGCCGAGGTTCAGGCCCGTATCTTCTCCCCCGTGGATGTTTACCCCGGGGGGCGGCAGGACGGCATGGCGGAGTCGACGCCGGCCCGCGCCAAGACGGCCTTTCTGGACAGCATCAATGCGACCTTCGTCAACCTGAACGCCCACGACCTCGACGCCGCGGTGAACGCGCTGGCGGACGCGACCCGAGCGCCCTGCGTGCTCGGCGGGCGCTACAGCGGCGTGCTGGCGGCCCAACTCGTCGCCTATCTGTCGATGCTGCGGACGGGCGTGACCCAGGTCGGCGCCAGCTCCGGCGGGCGCATCGCCGGGATCGTGGATGTCGGCCCGGACACCGTCGCGGTCGTCTACGATTTTCGGCGCTACCAGCAGACCAGCATCGAGTGGGGGCTGGCCGCGGCGGCGCGCGGCGCTCACCTCGTCGTCATCACCGACCAGTTCCTGTCCCCGCTCGCCCCGCACGCGACCTCGCTGCTGACCACCAGCACGGCAGGGGTCGGACCCTTCGACTCGATGACGGGCGGCTTCGCCCTGACCGAGCTCCTCATCTCGGAGGTCGCCCGCAAGCTGGGCGCTCCCGCGCGGCAGCGGCTGTCGGAGTTCGAGCGGCTGCAGATCGCCGAGGAGAAGGCCCGCGGGGGAGCGACGGCCGCGTAGGGGCTCCCAAGGAGCCCGCACAGGGGGGTCAAAGGTCCAGCACCAGCCTTCGGGTGCGGGAGCGGCCGACGCAGATCATCATGGTCCTGTTGTCGGCCTTCTCGTCGTCGGTCAGAACGGTGTCGCGGTGGTCGGGCGTGCCGGCGATGACGGGCGTTTCGCACGTCCCGCAATAGCCGTCCGAACAACTGAAGGACAGGCCCGTCCGCACGGTGCGGGCGCGTCCCAGGATGCTTTCGCTCGGCCCGATGTCCAGCACGACCCCGGTCTGCCGAAGCTCGACCTGGAACGGGCCGTCGGGGTCGCAGGGTGTCTCGGCGTCCGGCCCGGCCGTTTCCGGCGCCACATCCGCGGCCGCGGGCGTCAGCACCGGTCGGCCGAACCGCTCGACGTAGAGATCGAGCCGATGTCCGACTGCCGCGCAGAGCTCTTCCACCTCCCTGATCAGGCCGTCCGGACCGCAGCAATAAACCGCGCTCCCTCCCGGGACCGCCGCCAGGATGTCCGCCATGACGACGCGCTCGCGCTCGTCGCGGGGCACCACGTCCAGGTGACCGCCCGTCCGTTCGGCGAGGGCGGCGAGAGGTTCGAGGAAGCTCATGCGGGCCCGGCTGCGGCCGAGGTAGTGCAGGGCCCAACTGCCGCCCTGGGCCGCCACCGCCCGGATCATCGGCAGGAGGGGCGTGATGCCGATGCCGCCGGCGACGAAGGCGTAGTGCGGGGCCGGCACGAGTTCAAACTGGTTGCGCGGCGGCGAGGCCGGCAGCACTCGCCCGACCAGCTGCGTCTCGTGGATCTCGCGCGAAGCGCCGCGGCCATTGGGCTCGCGCAGCACGGCGATGCGGTAGGCCGCGGCATCCGACTCGCCACACAGCGAATAGGAGCGGACCGTGCCCGAGGGCAGCACGATCTCGATATGCGCGCCGGGGGTCCAGGTCGGCAGGGCATCCCCGGCCGGATCAACGAGCGTCAGCCCGAGCACCTGGTCGGCCAGATATTCCGCTGCCCGGACGCGAAGCGCCAGGGGATGAGGGCCGTCACCCTCGACGGTCGAGGACGTCATGGCGCCGTCCGTCTCACAGCAGGAAGGTCATGTTGTGCTGCGCACTGTTCGCGTTGAGCAGGCAGACCAGCTTGCGGTCGATGCGCAGGGCGCCGTCCTCGACGGTGAAGACGTGGCCCATCCAGCCCGTCATCGTCTGCACGGCATGGCCGGCGCGGATCTCGTGGATGATGAACTGGGAGCGGACCTTGACCTCGTTCGGATTGCCCGTCGGGATCCGCACGAAGCCCGAACTGCTGTGCGCCGTATAGGAAGGCGGCAGTTGCGAATAGGCGACTCCCGTGCGCAGCCAAACGATGCGGTCGCCCATGCGGCGGCGATCGTCGAACGCAATGGTGACCTGCCGCTGCGGGTCCCCGCGCAAGGGGTCGGGCATATCGTGGACGGCCGGCACCCAATAAACGCAGGTGCGGCTGTAGAGCTGGTACCAGCGCTCGAAGGCGCGCCGGTCGAGCAGCCAGTGTTCGTGCAGGACCAGCGCCTCATAGCTCTGCCGCTCGTCCTCGCTCAGGGGCTTGCCGATCGCCTGCCACTCGACGAGGTCATTGCGGAGCTTGGCGTAGAAGCCATCGTCGACGTAGGTGGATTTCAGGGTGTCGCGCAGGATGTCGTCGAGCGTGAAGCCCTCGTCCATCGGCACCGGGGGCGCGTTCACGTGGCCACCAGCGGCGTGCTCGACGTCATGCGATGCTTCCACTCGCGCCAGAAGGCTCGGATCGGCAGCTCGTCCGTCACGGGTCCCGTCAGGTGGCCGTGGTCGTCCCTGTACTCGCGTCCGGTCGTCAGGTGTCGTCCGGTCACGACCCACTCCATCTCGGGAATGTTCAGCCCGGCCTGGCACTCCTCGAAATTGGCGAGGTCGTCGGGCTCGCCGAAGGAGGGGAAGTCCTCCTGCAGGCGCATGCGCAACGCATTGACGCCCGGGGGCAGGTCGTCAGCTTCCAGTGCCGTCCCGTACCAGACCAAGTGGGTGCTATCGACCGCCTGCGGCTCGATGACCTGGAGTTGGTTGCCGATGATCAGCAGGTTGGGAAAGATGTTGAGGTTCATGCCCGATCCCACCACCACGTCGAGGGCGGCCTCGCCCTTGTCGCCGCCGAGCATCTCGCGCACGAGGCGGGCGTAGCTTTCCTCGCCCGGCATCGGGGCGGCCTGGTCCCAGTAGCGGGTGATCTCCTTGCGCTGATCGAGGAAGGTGTTGCCGTTACCGAGGTCCGCCACGGTCTGCAACCCGTCGTCGACGTTGCCCAGCACCCACTGCATGTCAACGCCAGCGCCGTAGCGGTCCTTGCGCATGCGGAGTAGCGAGGCGTGCGAGAAGCCGGGATGGTAGCCGTCCGCCGAATTGTCGAAGACGAGTTTCCAGTTGCCGCAGCAGATCAGCTTGTGGGTCCCTTGGCGGACCACGAGCTTGGCACCCGGCCAGCGATCGAGCCACTCGTCGATCCGCCGGGCGGCGTGACCGAGATGCGTTTCGAGGTCGGGGAGCTCCTGGTTGAGCGTGCCGAAGATGAAGCCGCGATAAGCCTCGACCCGGATGCGCCCGAGACCCAGGGCCGACTTGTCGAAGTTCGCCCCGTAGGCGTCCTCCATCGGTACGCCGACCAGCGCGCCCGTGTTGTCGAAGGACCAGTTGTGGTAGGGGCAGGTGAAGCGCCGGG
>CAXTEP010000031.1:19907-27197 GCA_964243125.1 uncultured Lichenihabitans sp.
AGCGCGCCCGTGTTGTCGAAGGACCAGTTGTGGTAGGGGCAGGTGAAGCGCCGGGCGCTGCCGGAGTCCTGCCGGCACACGGTTGCGCCCCGGTGCGTGCAGCGGTTCAGCAAGGCGTGGAAGCCGCCGGTCCGGTCCCGCGTCACGATGACGGGGCGCAGGCCGAGCTTCTTGCGCACGAAATCGTTGGGCTTGGGCAGCTCGCTCTCGTGCGCCAGGAAGGTCCAGGTGCCGCCGAAGACCCGGTTCATCTCCTCGGCGAAGATCGTCTGGTCGGTGTAGAGGGTTCGATGCACCCGCTCGTCCTGCACGAGCGTGTCCATCGACGGCATGTTGGTCAGTGCCACCATGATGCTGTTCCCTTCGCGAGATCTCGAGCGATGAACGCCCGGGGGCCCTGGTTCGGTTGCCCCCACGCCACTGTTTCGAGGGGCCGGTCATCCGTCCAGCGTGCGCGCGGCAGGCGGCTTGTTCGTTTCTTTTCAGATTTCAGTCAAGACGAAAAGACCAGCAATTTGCCGAAGTTCTGAGCGGCCCCGGATGCGTCGCGGTGAAGGCGGGAAGGCCCGGCACAGTTCATGCAGCCGTGCAAAGCCCGAGACGATGAGCGAGGGGCTTTGCGCATGATGTCCTGGGACTTCGTCAGGATCTTTCTGGCCCTGCACCGCGCCGGATCCTACGATGGCGTCGCCCAGACGCTCGGTATCGATGCCTCGACGGCGCGGCGCAAGATCCAGTCCTTCGAGACGGACGTCGGCGCGACGTTGTTTCAGCGCAGCGCCGGCCGCCTGATCGTCAGCCCGGACCGGATGAGCCTGCTCGATGCCGCACTGGCGATGGAGAACGCCGCCGTGCAGTTCGCCGGCGAGGCGCACACCACCCAGCATGAAGGGCCGATCCGCCTCTCGATGCTCGACATCTTCGGCAAACTGCTGGCGCCCGACATCGCCGCATTCAGCGCCGCCCACAGGAACATCTGCCTGGACGTGACGACCGAACCGCATTTCGTGGATCTGGACCGGGACAACGTCGACATCGCGATCAGGCTGGCGCGGCCTGTGCGGGGCCAGCACGGCCTTCGGCGCCTCGCCGGCGTGCCGTTCGGGATCTACGGCGCCCAACGCTATTTCGCGGCCCAGGCCGACCGGAACACGCTCGACGTGGTGGCTCTCTGGCCGCACTTCAGCCACAAGGACCACGACTTCGAACTCGCCGACACGCGTTGGTTCCAGTCCATCCCCGGCGAAGTGCGGATTGCAGCCCGCACTGACAACTACCCCATGCTGCTCAGCCTGTGCGAGGCGGGGCTCGGCGTCGCCATGCTGCCCTGCTTCCTCGGGCGGCCGCACCGCGACCTCCGCCTGCTGGACAATCAGCGAGCGGCGCTCTCAATCGATGCCTATCTCGTCGTGCGCAAGGAGGCGGCCAAGCTCGCTAAAATTCGCTCGCTGATCGACTTCCTGGTGGAGTGCTTCCGGGCCCTGGCTCCGGTCCTGCGTGGCGAAGCGATGCGTTCTCCCTTTCCGCTCCAGCATCCGTCCCCCAAGCAGATCGAAGGCTGCAGAATTGCGAAACATGTCGGCAGATCTGCACTGGCAACGCCGCCACTCACCTCCTAGCCTCGACTTCAGACAGCGAGCTCGGTGCGAACGGCGGAAGTCCCATGTCATCCACAGCCCTTCAGGAGCAGTCGAGTCCCGATGCGCAGGAGACGCGCTTCGACAAGCTGTTCAAACCAGGCTACGTGCACTGCGATGTTTATACCCGTCCGGACATTTTCGCCCAGGAGATGCGGGCCCTCTTTGGCCGGACCTGGGTTTATGTCGGCCATGAAACGGAAGTGCCGAACCCCAACGATTTCGTGACCCGCCAGATCGGCCGCCGGCCCGTCATCCTGACGCGGACCGGACAGGGCGAGGTGGCGGTGCTGATCAATCGCTGCACGCACCGCGGCGCCCTCGTCTGCCGGAAGGAGCGGGGTAATTCCAGGCGCCTGACCTGTGGCTACCACGCCTGGTCGTTCACCACCGACGGCCGTTGCGCGTCCGTGCCGCTGAAGTCGGGCTACGGCCCCGGCTTCAACGCCGATGAGCACGACCTCGCCCGCCCGGCCCGCGTGCAATCGTATCGCGGCTTCGTGTTCGCTTCGATGAGCGAAGATGTGCTGCCGCTCGTGGATCACCTGGCCGGCGCCAGGGAGCAGTTGGACCAGTGGATCGACCGCGGCGATCGCGAGGCGATCGTCGTGCGCTCGGGCGCGATGCGCTTCACGATCCACACCAACTGGAAATGCGTCTACGACAACGCCGCAGACGGCTACCACACCCCTTTCTCACATGAGTCCATGCTGCGGGTGTTCCAGAACCGCTACGGGGATGTCGATCTCGCTTATTACCAGTCCGACTTTGACAAGGCGCCGCTGTTCATCAAGGACCTCGGCAACGGCCATACGATGCTGGATCAACGCCCGGCCATGCACGCCGACAGCGCCTGGAGCCGGCAGCACCCCCACCCCAGCCGGGAGATCGTGCAGCAGGAGATTTTCGACCGCTTCGGCGAGGAGACGGGTCTCAAGATGCTCGACGCGTCGACCGGTTCGGGCATGAACGTCAACATCTTCCCCAATCTTCTGATTATCGGCAACCAGATCCAGGTGCTGGAACCGCAGGCGGTCAACAAGACTGTCGTCAAGTGGTATTCCACGACCCTGGACGGCATCCCGGACGAGATCAATGCCGCCCGCATGCGGATGCAGGAGGATTTTCCCTCGTTCGGCGAGGTGGACGACGCCGCCCAGTTCGAATCCTGCCAGCACGGCATGGAACTCGTGCCGGAGCTCGAATGGATCGACATGCGTCGTCACATGACGACCGGCGCGGGCTTCACCGACACGGATGGGCATTGGCGCGAGCCGGTCTCCTCCGACCTCCACCAGCGCACGTACCTTGAGGCTTGGCGCAGGATCATGGGGGCGAGCCCGGTCTACGCGGCGTGAGGGGGTGTCGGCCATGAGTCAGGCTGCGGGATGCGACGGGGGCAGGATCGCGCCCGGCTATTTCGATCTCGGCTATTACGAGCGCATCTGGACCATCGTGCGGGACTGGCGGCGCATGACCGAGATCCCGGAGGACCGGCTGCCGGCACGGGACGACTACGAGGCCGTGGTGCGCCTGCTCCATGCCGAGGCGCGGCTCCTCGATGCCGAACGGCTCGAGGACTGGCTCGGCCTGTTCACGCAGGACTGCGCCTACTGGTTGCCGGCCGACAACGACATCGGCGACCCCAGGAAGGTCGTGTCGTGGGAGTTCAACGACCGCCGTCGCCTGGAGGAGCGCGTGGAGCGTCTCGGGACGGGGCGCGCTCACTCGCAGGCGCCGCCGACCCGCGCGGCCCACCTTTACGCGAACATCGAGGCGATGACCGCCGGCCCGGATGGCATGCACGTGCTGTGCAACTTCCTGATCCAGACGAACTTCGCCGGCCACGCCTCCAGCCGGGCGGGCTGGAACGGGTACATCCTGCGCAAGGAAGCCGGACGGTGGCGCATCATGCTGAAGCGGATCAGCATGTACGACGCCGATCTCCCGCAGGAAAACAACAGCTTCACACTCTGACACGAGGCCCGATCCATGCTGGACAAAGCCAAAGACGACGCCCGATCAGCCCGGTCCAGAGCTTCGCTCGGCCGATCCCACTTCATCGAGAAGGTCGGCCTGGATACCGCGGAGCGCTCAGCGGCGGTGGAAGCCGTACTGGGGCAGATCAAGGAGGCCGAAATCGAGGTCGTCCGGATCACCTTCGTCGACACGCACGGGCAGGTCCGCGTGAGGCCCATCGAAGCCCGGCACTTCGCCTCCGCGGCCCGCAACGGCGTGCCCTTCACCACCGCGTTCTTCGCGATGGACAGCGCCAACAACATCTTCCAGAACGTGTTCGCCAAGGACGGCGGTTTTGGCCGCGACGACATGGGCGGCGCCGGCGACATGCTGGCTGTTCCGGATCCCTCGACCTTCCGGGTGCTGCCCTGGGCCAAGAAGACGGGCTGGATCCTCAGCGACCTTTACCTCGTCAGCGGCGCGCGCTGCCCCTTCGATCCGCGTTTCATCATGCAGTCGTCCTGCGCGAAGTTGGCCGCAAGCGGTTTCGACTTCGTCGGCGGCATCGAGGTCGAATGCCACATCCTGAAGATCGACGACGGGCGGACCTCCCTCGTGGATTGCACGCAGCCCGCCACGCCGCCGAGCGTTTCGGCCGTCCGGCACGGCTATCAGTACCTGTCCGAACTCGTGGTCGACGAGCTCGAACCCGTCATCGATCCGATCCGCCGAGGCCTTCTCGGCATGGGCCTGCCACTGCGCACGGTGGAATGCGAGTGGGGTCCGGGACAGATCGAGGTCACACTTGACCCCCTGACCAACGTCGAGGCGGCCGATGCGATGATCATGCTGCGGGCCGCGGTCAAGCAGATCTCCAAGCGGCTCGGGCTCGTGGCCTCCTTCATGACCAAGCCCGGCCTGCCCAACGTGTATTCGAGCGGTTGGCACCTGCATCAATCCCTCGGCGTGAAAGACACGGGCGAGAACGCTTTCACGTCGGCCGACGCCCTGCTGTCCCCCGTGGGCCTGGGCTACACGGCCGGCCTGCTGCAGCAGGCCCCTGCCTGCACGGCTTTCTCCAACCCGACCATCAACGGCTACAAGCGCCTCAACGCCAATGCTCTCGCGCCCAAGCGCGCGGTCTGGTCGAACGACAACAAGGCCGCGATGCTGCGCATCGTGGGCAGCCCGGGCGACCCGGCGACCCACATCGAGAACCGCTCGGGTGAGCCGGCCGCCAACCCCTACCTTTATATGGCGACCCAGATGCTGGCGGGGCTCGACGGGGTCCAGCGGAAGGCGGACCCTGGCCCTCCGCTCGACGATCCCTACGGGCAGGTCGACAAGCCCATGCTGCCGACCGTCCTGAACGAGTCCGTCGATGCTCTCGACAAGTCGACGCTGTTCCGCGAGACGCTCGGCGACGATGTCGTCAACCTCTACGTCGCGACCAAACGCCATGAGATCGGGCGCTTCCAGTCTTACGTCACGGATTGGGAGCACAAGGAGTATTTCGAGGCTTACTGAACTGCGCCGGCCCGCACCGCGCACTTCCTGTGCCTGCAACGTCCTTCGTCGGGGCGCCCGGGCAGCGCCGAATCCCGGCGTGTCTCTCCTTCTCGAAAGATTGATCATGCCGAACACGAAGGGTGGACGGCGCCAGATCCGGCGCCTTGCAGCCGCTCTGACCCTTGCGGCGATGGCCGGCTCCCTCGGCCTACCGATGAACCGCGCGATGGCCTCGGAGGAGTGCACCGTCAGGATCGCGCACATCGTGCCGATGACGGGCGTCCTGGCGCTTCTGGGTAAGATGACTCCCTGGGTCGTCGCTCACAAGATGGCGGCGATCGAGCAGAGCGGAGGGCTGAAGATCGGCGACAGGACGTGCAAGGTCGTCACCAAGATCTATGACACGAAGTCGACGATCGCAGGCTCCGGCGAGGCCGCCACGCAGGCGATCCTCAACGACAAGGTCGATGTCGTCATCGCGCAGGGCGCGCCCGAGACCACCAACGCCCCCTCGGACATCTGCGAGCGCTACGGCGTTCCGTGCGTCACGACGACCACCGCGATCGAGGCGTGGCTTTACGGCCCGGACGGAAAACCGAAAGTCTACAAGTCGTCCTTCACGTTCTTCCTTGGCGTACCTGATCTCGTCAAGAATGACATCGGTATGATGAAGACACTGCCGCATTTCAGCGGCAAAATCGGCTATCTTTATCCCAGCAACTCCGACGGAACGGTGTTCTTTTCGATCTTCGATCCGGCGTTCCGCGCCGAAGGTTGGACGCCGGTCGATCCGGGACGCTTCAACGCCGATCTGCCGGATTACTCGGCCATCATCAACACGTTCAAGCGGCAACGTGTCGAGATCGTCGCCGGGATCCTCGATCCTCCCGACCTCCAGAACTACCTGCAGCAGGCAGCCCAATCAGGCTTTCATCCGCGGATGACGGTGATCTCGAAAGGCACCGGCTATGCCGATGCAATCGCGGCGATTGGCGAGCCCGCGACCGGTGTGCTCGGCGTGAACTTCTGGTCGCCGGCCTTCCCGGGCGTCTCGCCCTTCGGCGGCTGGAACGGACAGCAATTCGCCGACGCCTACGAGAAGGCGAACCCGCCGGCCTACTACTCCCCCGCCGGTCCCTATGATGACGCGGCCTATGACGTGGTTTTCGACGCTCTCAAAAGGGCGGGAACCACCGACAAGGCCACCGTGATCCACGCCATCGCGACCACGAACATCGACACTATCGTCGGGCCGATCAAGTTCAACGCTCAACATTACTCGGTCGAGCCACTCGGGATGGGCCAGTGGCATCAGGATTCGGTCAGCAAGCGCTGGGTCAAGGAGAACGTCTACAACGCCGTCTACCCTGAAGTGAAGAAAACCGCCGACTTCAACCCAGGCCCGCAACCCTGATCCTCGCAGTGCTTCGCGCGCCTTCGAGCCGAGTGATATCATGACCAAGCTCTATGCCGGCTTCGACACGCAGGCCGAACTCGACCTGCAATACGACCCCACCCGGGGCGTTCCCGACTTCGGTGTCTACGTGGAACGCTTCCTCTCGCAGAGCGCCGCGGCGCGGGAGCGGCTGGAGCACCGGGCCTCCGTCGCCTACGGACCGACCAAGTCCGAACACGCCAACATTTTCCTTCCCAAGGCACCCCCGGCGACCGGGGCTCCCATCTTCATCTTCATCCATGGCGGATACTGGGTCGCCTTCGAGGCCGAAGCCTTCGATCTGGTCGCCCCGGGACCAGTCGAGGCAGGCTTTGCGGTGGTGAACGTCACCTACGCGCTCTGCCCCGGTGTGACGATCAGTGAGATCGTGCGGCAGGTCCGCGCCGCGATAGCCTGGACGTATCGGAACGCGGCCTCCTTCGGTGGCGATCCAGAGCGGATCTTCCTGGCGGGTCACTCGGCGGGGGGTCATCTCACCGGCATGGCTTTGGCGACGGACTGGCGCGGCGTCTACGGCCTCCCTGACGATGTCATCAAGGGAGCGATCCCCATCAGCGGCTTGATGGATCTGTACCCGCTCTCGTGCTCCTGGCTCCAGCCCATGGTCCGGTTCACCGCGGAAGAGATCCGGCGCGAAAGCCCGATCCACCACGTCAAGCCTTGCAGGACCCCGATCATCGCGGCCTGGGGCGGCGCGGAGACGAGCGAATTCGAGCGGCAATCGCGCAC
>CAXTEP010000032.1:0-10788 GCA_964243125.1 uncultured Lichenihabitans sp.
GTGAAGGGCTGCGGGTTGATGGGGTGGGCGAACACCGGGACACCGAGGGACGCGGCGGCCGCCAGCGTCGAGCGCGCCTCGGGGGCGTTGCAGGATGACCAGGTCGATGGTCGAGCCTCGCACGGCGCGAGATGATCTGGGTTCCGCGAAGCGAGCAGGGCTTCGGCCGGTCTGCGCGGCCTCAATGAACCGCGGCGTAAAGGATGTCCTCGCTCGTGGCCGTGCCTGCGTCCATCTCCTCGACGATGCGACCCTGTCGGGCGACCAGGATCCGGTCCGACAGCGACATGACCTCCGGGAGGTAGGACGAGATGACCACGATGGCGGCCCCGTCGTCGGCGAGCTTGCGGATGAGATCATGGATCTCGGCGATGGCGCCGACGTCGACGCCCCGGGTCGGCTCATCGAAGATGACGAGCCGCGGCTTCTGGATCAGCGATTTCGCGATGACGACCTTCTGCTGGTTGCCGCCCGACAATTCGACCATTCGCGCATTCGCGTTGATGGTGCGGACCTGCAGGCCGCGGATCCATTCGGAGGCGCGTCGCAAGGCGGTCCCGAGCGTCGCGGGCGCGAGCAGGCTGCGCCCGCGCGCGAGTTGGCCGATGTAGATGTTCTGCGCGATCGACATCGTGTCGAAGATGCCGTCGAGCTTGCGGTCCTCCGTGACGTAGGCGACGCCGTCGCGGACGGCTTGCTCGGGAACCCGGTAGCGCACGCTCCGACCGTCGAGCCGGATCTCCCCACCATGGAAGACGTCGCGCTTCAGCACGCCGGCCACGATCTTCATGGTCTCGGTTCGGCCTGCGCCGACCAGCCCGAAGATCCCGGTGACCTGACCCGCGAAGATGGAGAAGGAGGTGTTCCGGACGGCGCTGCCCAAGCTCAGGTTCTCGACGCTGAGTAGGCGCGCGCCCGGCGCCCGGATGCTCCGGCCCTTGTCGCCGTAGAGTTCCGCCGAAAGGGAGCGGCCCACCATGGCCCGGATGAGGCGCGCCCGATCGAAAGCCCCGGCGGGCCCCGTGGTCACCAGTTCGCCGTCGCGCAGCACGGTGATGCGGTCGGACAGCTCCAGCGCTTCCTCCAGCGCGTGGCTGATGAAGATGATCGACGTCCCTTGTGCCTTGAGCCGCCTCACCAGGTTGAAGAAATGGAACTTCTCCTCGGGGGTCAGGGTCGCGGTCGGCTCGTCGAAGATGATGACGCGCGCCCTGTGGTGGACCGCGCGCGCGATCTCCACCATCTGCTTCTTGGCCGCGCCGAGCGTCGACACCAGCGCGGTCGGATCGACGGGAAAGTTCAGGCCCTGCAGGAACTGCTGCGCCTCGTTGGTGAGGCCGCGCAGCCGATTGAAGGTGCGCTCGTTGCCCAGAACGATGTTCTGCGCCACCGTCATGGTCGGCACGAGGTTGGTTTCCTGGAACACCATCGCGACGCCGCGGCGGAGCGCGTCGGCCGGCGAAGCGAAGCTCGCCGGAGACCCGTCCTGCAGCATTTCTCCCGAGGTCAGCCGGTAGAGGCCCGCCAGCACCTTGGTCAACGTCGACTTGCCGGCGCCGTTCTCGCCCAGCAGGGCGTGGATTTCACCGTGTTCCAACGCGAAATCGACGTTCCTGAAGGCCGGGTTGCCGCCGAACGCCTTCGTGGCCTGGCGCAGTTCAAGGACGCTCATGCGGCCGCACCAAGGTTCGACACCGACGGCGCGTCCAGCGCGATCAAGGCTCCGGCTCCCCGGGCCGCGACCAGCGTCCGGCCTCCGTGCTCGCACACGCTGGTGACGCCGTGACGGGCCCCGTCGGTTCGGCTGTGCCAGCTCGCGCGGGGCCGCATGCCGGCGTCGCACTCCACCGCAAGGCCGCAGGACAGTGACGGGGCCCAGGGCTTGAGGATGCCCATCTGGCGCACGGCCCCGGCCTGGAGCGGTGCGTCGATCGTCCGCTGCGGGCCGAGCATCGGGGCGACCCACGAGGCGGGATCGACCTCCGCCATCATGGCACGCCGGTAGCCGTCCTCGCGCAGGATGAACTCGACCAGCTGGTTGCGGGGCGCGAACATGGCCAGCAGGAAGCCTCCGCCGGCCCGCGGCGCGATGCGGGCCGGGTAGGCCGGCAGGTCGGCCGCGACCACGGCGGGTCGGCCTCCGCCCCGCGCCGGCAGCGCGAGGATGCGGTGACGCCAGCTTTCGCTGACCAGCACCTGCCCGCCGGCGTCTCGCTCCAGGCCGAACGGGAAGCCGAGGTCGCCGGCGAGGCGCGTCGCCGAGGCGCCCGCGAGCCCGCATCGCCACACCGATCCCGACCGGCCCTGGCTCATCAGGTCGCGCTTCCAGTCCGCGCATGCGTGGATGGCCGAGCCGTTGGCGACGACCAGGGTTTCCGCGTCGAGGAACAGGAGGGCCGTCACGCAACCGAGGTCCTGGCCGAATCCGGTGGGCGCCCGCCATGCCCCATCGGGAGAACGCAGCGCCACGCCGAGGCCCGCGATGCCGGCCGCCAGCGTGCCGTCGGGGCCGATCGCCAGGCTCGTGATCTCGCCGGCAAGCCGTTCGCAGGCGATCTCGCGAGCGCCGTCGCGGTCGAGCCTCAGGTGCAGCAGGTCCGCCCCGCTCGTGCAGAGCAGCACGTCGCCACGGGAGGCCAGATTGTCGATGGCCGCCACGCGGGCCAGAACCGGCGCGTCGTCGAGGGCGCGGTTGGGCTTGAATGGCCCGTCCATGACCGGAACCGTGACGCCGGTCCGCCCGCGCCCGAGCACGCGGTCGAGGGCCGCAGCGATGACCGACATCAGGCGCGATCCCCGTCGGCGCGCCTCGTGTCGGTCCAGGTCGGATCCGCGCCAGGCAGGCGGAAGCGGCCGATCCGGTTGTTCGAGATCCCGCCGAGGAAGAGCTCGCCCTTGTGTTCGCGCATGGAGGTCACCATCGGGTGGTTCTCGCCGCCGGTGTCCCACAGCGTATCGAGGATCTCGCCCGTGTCCGCGAACTTGAGCACGCAGCCCGTGTTGATGTTCGGGAACAGCCATTGGTCGGGCGCGATGCGGCGGGCCATGCGCTTGCGGAAGCCGGGGCGCCGCATCGCGAGGTCGAAGCTCCTGGTGCGCATGCCGAGCAAGGCCAGCCAGTAGTGACCGTCCGAGGCGCGGTTGATGTTGTCGGGATAGCCGGGCAGGTCGGCGATCACCACCCGGGTCTCGCCCCGGCGCGGCCCGTCGAACCAGTGACGGCTGATCCGGCAGGCCCAGGTCTCGGCGAACATCAGGGACTCGCCATCCGGGCAAACGCAGACGCCGTTCGGGAAGATCAGCTTGCGGAGCAGGGTCTGGGTCCGGCCGGTGCGCGGGTCGAAGCACATCAGCCGACCGTTGCCGCGTCCCTCGAGCGCGTCGAGCGCCCAGGACGACATCTCGTAGCGGATCGTCGCCTCGCTGAAGAAGATCCGTCCGTCGGCTGCGACGTCGAGGTCGTCCGGAAGCCGCAGCCGCGAGTCGTCGACGATCGAGAACGGGCTCCGCGCGGTCTCGTCCGTCACCTTGGCCACGACCCCGCCGGGCGACACCCTGTAGACGCCCATGCCGCCCACGCAGGCGACGAGGTTGCCCTGAGGGTCGAACGCGAGCCCCAGGGGATGGCCACCGATGTGGGCGAAGACGTGGTGCTCGCTGTAGTCGGGCGCCAGGAATCGCACGATCGTGCCGTGTCGCGTGCCGCAGTACAGGTGATCGTCGCCGTCCAGGATCACGTCCTCGGGGCCTTCGACGACGCCGAGCCCGATCGCCTTGACGTGGCGGAGGCGGTCGTTGGGGGCGAGCCGCGCGGCGGACAGGGCTGGCAGGGCCGGCAGGTCCAGGTAGGTCGGCGACACGTAGACCTTGCCCAGCAGCTTGCCGCGGTTCTTGACCCACTTGGCGTCGATGAACACCGCGAGGATGAGGACGAGGCCCAGAACCAGCAGGTTCACCGATCCCGGCACGCCCAGCCGGACGAGACCGCTGGTCAGGAGCAGAACCAGGACCGCGCCGATCACGGCGTTGAACACGGAGCCGCGCCCGCCGCCGAGCGAGGTGCCCCCGAGTACCACGGCGGTCAGCACGGAGATTTCCATGCCGACCCCGGTGTCGGCGCCCGTGCTGCCGAGACGGGCCGAGAACAGGAAGGCCGCGGTCGCGGTCAACAGCCCCGACCAGACATAGCTGAAGCAGACGACGCGCCGGACGTCGATGCCGGCGTTGTGGGCGGAGCGGCGGGCGCCGCCCACCGCGCGCAGGTGCCAGCCCGGCCGCATGCGCGACAACACGAGGTGCCAGACGATTCCCAGCGCCGCGAAGACCATGAAGGATGCCGGAACACCCCCGACCGCGCCGAAGCCGAAGAAGTCCCAAAGCTCGGACGTCGCTGATCCGCCCACGATCATGCTGGCGAGGCGTGGGAAGGCAATGTCGTAAACGGAGCGGAAGATCACCAGCGTGACCAGCGTGGTGATGAAAGCGCGGAGCCGCAGGTAGCCGATCAGCAGGCCGTTGACGGCCCCGCAGGCGAAGCCGACCCCCAGCGTCGCGCCGAGCGAGGCCCCGAAGCCCCAGCCCTCGACGTTCATGCCGGTAAGCGCCGTCAGCACGCAGAGCGCGAAGATCGAGCCGACCGAAAGGTCGATGCCGCCCCCGATCACCACCACCGTGACCGCCAGGGCCACGAGGCCGAACTCGGCCATCTGGCGGGCCAGGTCCGACAGGCTCCCCGCCGACAGAAAACCGGGCAGCAGGACCGCGAGCGCCGCCAGCACGACGGCCAGCGCCAGAACGGGGATCGCGTTGTCGACCCAGCTCTTGGCCAGCAGCTCCCCGACCAGGTGGTCGGGGATCAGACGATAGCGGAGCCGCTGGACGGCGCTGGTGGCGGACATGGACGAGCGTCCGGCCAGGGCTAGCGCAGGTCGTCCAAGGTCCAGCAGTTGCGCGGACCGGCATTGGCCTTGGTGATGAGGGTCAGCGGGTTGAAGTAGAGGGCCTTGCTGGCGCCGGCCGGCTGGTCGGATTGCAGGAGGCGGGCGATCTCGGCATTCAGGATCTGCCCCTGCAGCGGCACGTTGTAGCTGATGTAGAGGTTGAAGAGGCCCTTGCCGACGTTGTCGCAACCGACCTGGTTGCCGCCGCCGCTCGTCACCAGGAAAACCTGATCGGCCTTGCCGGCCTGGGCGATGGCCGAGGCGGTTCCGGTGTCCTGGTTGTCCCAGATGCCGATTGCGCCGCAAAGGTCGGGGTTCTGCTGCAGCACGGTCTCCATGATGGAGCGCGCCTTCTCGGCATTGTACTCGGTGGCCTGCTGCGAGACGACCTGGATCTCGGGGTGCTGCTTGAGCACGCTGTAGATGCCGTTGAGCTGGAACACGTCGGAGGCGGCGGTCGGGACACCCGTGTCGATGGCGATCTTGGTCGACTTGCCCTTGCCGGCCCCGCATTGCCGCACGATGGCGTCGGCGGCCTGCACGCCGATCTCCGACCAGTCGGCCCCGACGTAGGAATCGGTGGTGGTGTTCGACTCGAGGTTGACCTGGAGCACCTTGATGCCGGCCGCCTGCGCCTGTTTCAGCAGGCGGGCGTAGGACTGGATGTCGGGGTTGTGGACCACGAGCAGGTCCGGCTTCTCGCCGATCGCGGCCGAAAGCGCGCGGGTGCCGGCGTCCGTGCTCCAGTTGGGGTCGCGAATGTCGACCGTGTAGTCGAGGCGCTTGGCCTGCTGCTTCATGACCGCGGCCCAACCCTCCGTCAGGTCGAAGCCCATGGCAAGCGGGATGAAGATCACCTTTTTGCTCTTGAGCGACTTGTCGAAGGCTTCACTCCGCGGATTCTGCAACCCCTCGTTCGCCGCGAGCACGGGCGCGGTCGCGACGAGGCATCCCAGCGTGCAGGCGGCGATACGGCCCAGCATGGTCTTCAGCATATCCAAGATCCTCCCACCCTTTGTTTGTCGTGTTCGCGGGGCTAGATGTCCCCTTGCTGTCCCGTCTGCTCGTCGCGCGGATTGATCAGGGCGTCGATCACGATCGCGGCGAGAAGGACGGTGCCCTTGACGAGGTTCTGCACCGTGTAGTCGATGTTCATGATCGTCATGCCGTTGAGCAGCGTGCCCACCAGCACGGTCCCGAGCAGCACGTTGCGGACCCCTCCCTGACCGCCGCTCAGCCCGATGCCACCGAGAACCACGACGAGCAGGACGTCGTAGATCATGGTCGAGTTGTACAGGCGCGCGTTGATGGCGGAGGCCGACGAGGCCATCACCAGCCCGGCCAGATAGGCGATCAGCCCGCTTGCCGCATATTGGGCGAAGATCATCGGCCGCACCGGCAGGCCGGTGATCCGCGCCGCGGCGGGGTTGGTGCCGATCGCGCGCAGCATCCAGCCGAAGCGGGTGCGGGTCAGCAGGCCGTGGATCACCAGGCTGAGGACGCCGAAGGCGACGATCGGGAACGGGATGCCGATCAGGGTGCCCCGGCCGATCGCATCGAACCAGCCCTGACCGGCCGGGACGTTCTGCATGTCGAGCCGGATGAAGTAGGTTCGGCCCAGGCCGTAGATGACCGAGCCCATCGCCAGGGTCGTGAAAATCGCCGGCACGTCGCAGAAGGCGATCAGGAAGCCGATCACCAACCCGACGGCGACGACCAGCAGGGCGCCCACCAGGAGAGCGCCCGCGAAGGGCAGGCCCGACTGCGTCAGCACGAAAGCCCACGACACGGCCACGACCATGGAGGCGATCATCGACACGTCGATGCCGCGACCCACGACCACCAGGCCCATGCCGAGCGCCAGCATGCCGAGAATCGACACACCGCGCACGAGCGCCAGGAGGTTGCTCGCCGACAGGAAGCCCGGCAGTACGGCCGAGAACACGACGAAGGCCGCGAGCGCGAGCCCCAGCACGACGCCTTCCTGGGTCAGGAAGAGCCGTCGCACGCTGCCCGCGAAGGGGCGCTGCGGGGTCGCGGCGGGCAGGCTCGTCACGCTGCGCCGGCCTCGGCGCCGCGAAGCTCGGCCAGGAGTTCCTGGGCGCGCGCGGTTCTGACGTCGTGCCCGGCGGCGAGCCTGGCCGCGACGGCGTCGACCTCCGCGCCCGCCGCACCCGCCAGGATCGCGATGTTGCGCGCGTGCAGGGCCATGTGGCCGCGCTGGATGCCTTCGGTCGCCAGCGCCCGGATCGCGGCCATGTTCTGGGCGAGGCCCACCGCAACGGTCACTTCGGCCAGTTCCTGTGCGCTTGCGACCTTGAGCACCCGCAACGCGGCCTGCGCCGCGGGATGGGTTTTGGTCGCGCCGCCCACGAGCCCCACCGCCATGGGCATCTCGAGCGTGCCCACGAGGTGCCCGTCGTTGTCGACTTCCCAGGTGGAGAGTGACGTGTAGCTCCCGCTCCGCGCCGCGTAGGCGTGGGCGCCGGCCTCGATGGCGCGCCAGTCGTTGCCGGTCGCCACGATCACGGGGTCGATCCCGTTCATGATGCCCTTGTTGTGGGTGGCGGCCCGGTAGGGATCGACCGCTGCGAACTCGTAGGCGTCGAGGATGCCGTCGATGACGCGGCGGCCGGAAAACGCCTTGGTGGCGAGGCTCGCCTCGGACAGCCGCACGCGGGCCCGCGCGATCCGCCGGTCCGCGAGGTTCGACAGGATGCGCAGGCGCACGGTGCCGCCGGTCAGTTCCTCGACGGTGGGCGCTACGGCCTCGGCCATGGTGTTGACCGTGTTGGCCCCCATGGCGTCGCGCACGTCGACCAGGAGATGCATCACCAGCATGGGGCCGCGGGCGGTGCGCGGGAAGACGTGGACCTCGATGTCGCGGCACCCGCCCCCGAGGCCGACCAGCACCGTGTCGCGCGCGTTGGCCAGCGCCAGGATGCGGTCGCGTGCGGCGAGGAGCCTGACCCGCGCTCCATGGGGATCGCTGAGGCCGACGACCTGAACCTGGGCCCGCATGACCGGCGCCGTGCTGGACGTCTCGAAGCCGCCGTTCGCGCGGGCGATGCGGGCCATGAAGGATGCGGCCGCCACGACGGACGGTTCCTCCACCGCCATGGGGACGAGGTAGTCGCGCCCATTGACGACGAAGTTCGTGGCGATGCCGAGCGGCAGCTCGAAGGTGCCGACCACGTTCTCGATCATGCCGTTGGCTCGTTCGAGCGGCAGCCCGCCGGGCTGGCCCAGCACGCGCAGGTCGTCAGCGTCGAGCCGGACGGCGTCGGCCAGGGCGTGCAGGCGCTCGTCGGGCGTCTTGTTGCGGTAGTTCTCCAACCGGGAGTTCACGCGAAGCGCGTCACCGGCGTCGGTGGTGTCCATCGTTCCTCCCCAACGCCGTGCCGGCGGATGGCTTGTTGGCTCTTGCCCGCAGTCTGTCCTACAATGAGAGGGACAATCAAGGGACGGTTGCGCCTCATCCGACGGGTGCTGTCCCACTCCAGATCGAGGGACGGTTGAAGGCTCCAGCTTCGACGTCGACGCAAGCGGAGCGCATCGTCGCCCATGTCTGCCGCGTGCTAGCCGGAGGCGGCTACCAGCGGGGCGAACGCTTGCCTTCCGTGCGCCAAGCCGCGCTCGAGCATCACGTGTCCAAGAACACCATGGCCGAGGCCTACGACCGGCTCGTCGCGCAGGGGTACCTCGAAGCGCGGCCGGGCTCCGGCTACTACGTGGCCCGAACCGGCGTCGCTCAGCCCGTGCGGCCCCAGCCGAGCCTCGCCGAAGCCACCGACGTCGTGTCGCTCCTGCGCGAGCAGCTCGACCCGGTGTACGAGGTCCGGCCCGGGGACGGACGACCGCCTGCCTCCTGGATGGAAGGCTCGGAACTGCGCCGGCACTTCGGCGGCTTCAAGGTTTCCTCGGCCGATGCGATCGACTTCGGCTACGGCAGTTCGCGTGGCTACGAGCCGCTGCGGGAGCGGCTGCGCCTCGTGCTGCTCGAGCGCTCGATCGGCGTGCCGATCGAGGGTCTGCTGCTCACCCAGGGCGCCAACCACGCACTCGACCTCATCGTCCGGCACATGCTCGAGCCAGGCGACACGGTGTTCGTCGACGACCCGGGCTATTACCCGCTCTTCGGCAAGCTGACGCTGGCGAAGGTGCAGATCGTCGGCATCCGTCGCGGTCCCAACGGTCCGGACCTCGATGATCTCCAGGCCAAGCTGACGGCCAGCCGTCCCAAGGTGTTCTTCACGCAGTCGCAGGCCCACAACCCGACCGGCGGCACGCTCTCGCTCGCGGTCGCGCACGGGCTGCTCCAGTTGGCCGAGCGCTGGGGGTTCCGGCTCGTCGAGGACGATGCCTTCGCGGACCTGCTGCCCACCACGGCCCCGCGGCTGGCCGCACTCGATCAACTCGACCGCGTGCTCTACGTCGGCACGTTCTCGAAGACCCTGTCGGCCAGCCTGCGGTGCGGCTTCATCGCCGGCCCGGCCCCCACGGTCGCGGCACTCGCGGACCTGAAGACCGTCACGGTGGTGGCGACGTCCGATTACGTCGAACGCTTCGTGCACAGCCTGATCGTCGGCGGCCAATACCTGCGCCACCTCCGCCGCTTGCGCAGCCGGCTCGCCGAGGCCAGCACCGCGGCCCTGGCCGCGCTGCGGACGGTGGGCCTTGCCGCCGAGGCCGGCAAGGTGCCGGGCTTCTATCTTTGGGCGGAACTTCCGGACGGCATCGACGAACGCCAGCTCTGCCGCGACGCGGCCGCCGAGCGGATCTTCCTCGCGCCCGGCCGAGTGTTCCGCCCGGACCGTTCGGCCCGGCACAAGGCCGCGATGCGCGTCAACGTCGCGTACGGGGCGGACGATCGCTTTCTCGATTTCCTGCGACGCAACCTGCCAGGTGCCGACATGGGCGTCGCCGAACGACCCGGGAGCCGATGATCCATGACCTATCCCCGGCAGGTGCGCATCGTGGAGGTGGGCCCGCGCGACGGGCTCCAGAACGAGCCCGGCGTCATGCCGCCGGAAACCAAGGTCGCCCTGATCGAGGGTTTGGAGGCCGCGGGCGCGCGGACGATCGAGGTCGGCAGCTTCGTGTCGCCGCGCTGGGTGCCGCAGATGGCGGACACGGCCGAGGTCATCGCACGGCTGCGGCCCGCAGCCGGCACGACCCGCCAAGCGCTGGTGCCGAACCTGAAGGGATTCGAAGCCGCAGTGGCCAGCGGCGTCGACGAGGTGGCGGTGTTCGCGTCGGCCTCGGAGGCGTTCTCCCGGCGAAATATCAACTGCAGCATCGACGAGAGCCTCCGGCGGTTCGAGCCAGTTCTGGCGGCCGCGCGCGACCGCGGCACCCCGGTGCGGGGCTACGTGTCGTGCGTCCTGGGATCGCCCTACGGCGACGAGGTGACCCCCGACATGGTGCTCGACGTGGCGCGCCACCTGCACGACCTCGGGTGCTATGAGGTTTCGCTCGGCGACACCATCGGGCGGGGGACTCCGGTCCACGCTCGACGCATGGTCGAGCGTGTGCTGCAGGGCATTCCGGTGCATCAGGTCGCACTGCACTTCCACGACACCTGCGGCCAGGCCCTGGCGAACATCCTCGCGTGCCTGCCCCTCGGCGTTTCGGTCGTGGATGCGGCCGTCGGAGGTCTTGGAGGCTGCCCCTACGCGCCTGGCGCGAGCGGAAACGTCGCCACGGAGGATCTCGTCTACATGCTGCGCGGCATGGGCATCGAGACGGGGCTTGATCTCGATCACCTCGTCGATGTTGCGATCTCGACGTTTGCATCGTTGGGACGCAGTCCGAATTCGAGATTGGCGCAAGCCTCCTCCGTCACGCG
>CAXTEP010000032.1:10888-27163 GCA_964243125.1 uncultured Lichenihabitans sp.
GTGCCCTTGGTCCCTACGGGGAGCCGGGCCTGCTCTCGGACGTGATCGACACGTGTGTTGGCCGACCCCCTCCATCGAGCTTGCGCCAGCTCGGGATCGTACCGCCGAACTCGGTGGTGATCGCGTCGGCCTTGGCTCGGACCTTGTCGCCCAACAGCGGAATGCGCTCGTCGGGGATGCGAGCCATGGGGCCGGACAGCGACACTGCGGCGATGGCGTCGGCGCTTTCATTGAAGATCACGGCCGCGATGCAGCGCAAACCAACCGCATGCTCCTCGTCGTCGATCGCATAGCCTCGATCCCGCGACCGCGTCAGGTCCTCGCGCAAGGCCGCGGTCGTCTGGATGGTCTTGACGGTCAGGCGCGGCAAGCCCTGCCGGTGCAGGATCTTGGAAAGGCGGGCGTCCGGCATGGCAGACAGCAGCGCCTTGCCGACGCTGGAACAGTGGAGCGGGACTCGTCCGCCCGGCCGCGCGAAGGCGCGCATCATCTGCCGGCATTCCACCTGGGCAAGGTAGACGGCCGCGGCCTGATCTTCGATCGCGAGATTGACCGTCTCCTCGCTGTCCTCCATCAGGGCGCGCATGTGCGGGCGCGCCACCGCCGTGAGGCTCCGCGTTTTCAGGAATGCGCTGCCGGCCCTGAAGGCCTGCATGCCCACGGACCAGAGCCGTCGCTCCGCATCGAAATGCACGTAGCGCTCCTGTTCGAGCGTGGTGAGCAGCCGGTGCGCCGTGGAGGATGACAGGCCGACCTGCTGGGCGACCTCGGTGAGAGTGGTGCCATCGTCGGCCTCGGCCAGGCGATTCACGATTGCGAGCGCGCGAACGAGCGACTGGACCTGATCGGATCGGGCCGGCGCGGCGGCTTCCGGCCGTGATCCTCCCGGCCGCGACGGCTCCGGTTTCCTGGACGATAATTTTCGCGGCTCACGCACGGGCATTCTCCTTACATCCCCACCCGTTCCTAACGCATCCTCTGAAATCTGAAACTGGGCGACTCGCTCAAAACGCTTGATTTTTCCACCTCCATCCCGCATGGCGGGAAAGATTTTGAATCCGCTGTCCCGAAACGCGGAATTCCGCGAAGATGCTGGCAACGAATGCCAGGGAGCAGATGATGGCGAGGATGAAGGCGATCGACGCAGCTGTCCGTGTTCTCGAGCATGAACAGGTCTCGGTTCTGTTCGGCGTCCCCGGCGCGGCCATCAATCCGCTCTACGCGGCCTTGAAGCGGCGCGGCTCGATCCGCCATATCCTGGCCCGGCACGTCGAAGGCGCGTCCCACATGGCGGACGGCTACAGCCGCGCCAAGCCCGGCAACATCGGGGTCTGCATCGGCACCTCGGGTCCCGCCGGCACCGACATGATCACCGGGCTTTACGCTGCGATCGCCGACTCGATCCCCATCCTCTGCATTACCGGGCAGGCGCCACGCGCCAAGCTGTTCAAGGAGGATTTCCAGGCGATCGACATCGAGACCATCGCCAAGCCAGTCACCAAATGGGCCGTCACGGTCCGCGAGCCGGCACTCGTTCCCATGGTTTTCCAGCAGGCGTTCCACGTCATGCGATCGGGCCGGCCCGGTCCCGTTCTGATCGATCTGCCGATCGACGTGCAGATGGCCGAGATCGAGTTCGACGACGAGATCTACGGGAGCCTTCCCGTCTACAGGCCGGTCGCGTCGCGACCGCAGGTGGAGAAGGCGCTGGCCATGCTGAACGCCGCCGAGCGCCCGCTCATCGTCGCCGGCGGGGGCATCATCAACGCCGACGCGAGCGACATGCTGGTCGAGTTCGCCGAACTGACCGGCGTGCCGGTGATCCCGACCCTGATGGGCTGGGGCGCGATACCCGACGACCATCCGCTGATGGCCGGCATGGTGGGGCTGCAGACCAGCCACCGCTACGGCAACGCGACGTTTCTCGAAAGCGACCTCGTCCTGGGCATCGGCAATCGCTGGGCCAACCGCCACACCGGCTCGGTCGAAACCTACACGAAGGGCCGTCGCTTCGTTCACGTCGACATCGAGCCGACCCAGATCGGCCGCGTGTTCGGTCCCGACCTCGGCATCGTTTCGGACGCCAGGGCGGCCCTGGCGCTCTTCGTCGAGCTGGCGCGGGAGATGAAGCAGGTTGGCGCGCTGCCCGACCGTTCCGCCTGGGCCGGCGCCTGCGAGCACCGCAAGAAGAACATGCTGCGCAAGTCGCATTTCGACGCCGTGCCTTTGAAACCGCAGCGCGTTTACCAGGAAATGAACGAGATCCTCGACCGCGACACCTGCTACGTCACGACCATCGGGCTTTCGCAGATTGCCGGCGCGCAGTTCCTGCACGTCTACAAGCCGCGCAACTGGATCAACTGCGGCCAGGCCGGGCCCCTTGGCTGGACCCTGCCCGCGGCGCTGGGGGTGCGGGCCGCGGATCCGGACCGCAAGATCGTGGCCCTGTCGGGCGACTACGACTTCCAGTTCATGATCGAGGAACTGGCCGTCGGGGCGCAGCATAAGCTTCCCTACCTGCACGTGGTCGTGAACAACTCATACCTCGGTCTCATCCGCCAGTCACAGCGCGGGTTCCAGATGGACTTCGAGGTCAGCCTCGCCTTCGACAACATCAACACGGCGGCCGATGGAGACGCGGCGCCGGGCTACGGCGTGGACCATGTTGCGGTCGCCGAAGGGCTCGGCTGCAAGGCGATCCGGGTCAAGAGCCCGAACGAGTTCAAGGCCGCCTTCGCGCAGGCCGAGGCGCTCATGAAGGAGCATCAGGTGCCCGTCGTGCTTGAATTCATCCTGGAGCGGGTCACCAACATCGCCATGGGAACCGAAGTCGACAGCGTCAACGAGTTCGAGGACATCCTGTGCCTCGACCCGACGCTGTCGATCCGCAAGGGCCAGGATCTCGCCACGCCGGCCGAGGCGCCGGCACGAACGCCCGAACCGGTCCTCGCGCGCTGAAGCCTGTGAACGGGCTCGCATTTTAGATCCGGCGTGTGTCGGCGGTCGCATGACACACGCCGGCCGCAACCGTCCCGCAACATCACGCGCACGGCCTCGGTCGGGCGCCTCGGGGATGACCATGCCCAAGTTCGCCGCCAATCTCACCATGATGTTCACGGAACTGCCGTTCCTGGAGCGCTTCGCCGCCGCGGCGCGGGCCGGCTTCACGGACGTCGAGTTCCTGTTTCCCTACGACTTGGAAGCGTCGCGCATTGCTCACGCCCTTGGATCGAACGGTCTGTCGCTCGTTCTTCACAACCTGCCGGCGGGCGACTGGGCCGGCGGCGAAAGGGGCATCGCGTGCCTGCCGGGCCGCGTGGACGAGTTCCGCGCCGGCGTTGCGCGCGCCATCGGTTATGCGAGGGCGCTCGGCTGTCCGCGCGTGAACTGCCTCGCCGGTCTGCTGGCGAACGGCGCCGACGCGCGGGAAGCGCGCTCGACCCTGGTGACGAACCTGCGTTTCGCCGCCGCGGAACTCGAAGCGGCCGGGATCGGGCTTCTTCTCGAACCGGTCAACACCCGCGACGCGCCGGGCTTCCTCGTGAGCCGCAACCGTGATGCCCTGGCGATCATGGACGACGTGGGCTCGGACAATCTCAAGCTCCAGTTCGACATCTATCACACCCAGGTGATGGACGGCGACCTGGCGCGGACCTTCGAGGCGGCGCTCCCGCGGATCGGCCACGTGCAGCTCGCCGACAATCCCGGCCGGCATGAGCCGGGCACGGGCGAGATCAACTATCCCTACCTGTTCGGGCGCCTCGACGAGCTCGGCTATGCCGGCTGGATCGGGTGCGAGTACAAGCCGCGGACCACGACCGAGGCCGGCCTCGGATGGTTCGCGCCATACCGGTCCGCAGCCGCGGTTCCTTCCGCCCGTCATGCCGCATCCTGATCCCGAGGACCACCACATGAGCAACGTCGGATTCATCGGCCTCGGCATCATGGGCACTCCCATGGCGGGGCACCTGCTCGGCGGAGGCCATAAGCTGTTCGCCTATTCGCAAGGCGCCGTGCCGCAGGCACTCTCGGCCCATGGAGCGGTGGTCTGCGGCAACGCCCAGGAGGTTTCCCGACGGGCCGACATCATCTTCATCATGGTTCCCGACACCCCGGACGTGGAAGCGGTCCTGTTCGGGCCCGACGGGGTGGCCGGGGGCCTCAGCCGGGGCAAGATCGTGGTGGACCTGAGTTCCATCGCGCCCTTGGCGACCAAGGATTTCGCGCGGCGAATCAACGAGCACGGCTGCGACTACCTGGATGCTCCCGTGTCGGGCGGCGAAGTCGGGGCCAAGGCCGCCAGCCTCACCATCATGGTGGGCGGCCCGGAACGCGCTTTCGAGACCGTCAAGCCGCTGTTCGACCTCATGGGCAAGAACATCACCCTGGTCGGCCGCAACGGCGACGGGCAGACCACCAAGGTCGCCAACCAGATCATCGTGGCGCTGACCATCGAGGCCGTCGGCGAGGCGCTGCTCTTCGCTTCCAAGGCGGGCGCCGACCCTGCACGGGTCCGCAAGGCCCTCATGGGCGGCTTCGCGGCGTCCCGTATCCTCGAGGTGCACGGCGAGCGCATGGTGACACGCAACTTCGACCCGGGCTTCCGCATCGAGCTGCACCAGAAGGATCTCAACCTCGCCTTGTCGGGCGCCCGCGCCCTCGGGGTGAGCCTGCCCAACACCGCCACCTGCCAGGAGCTGTTCAACGCCGCAACCGCGGCCGGCGGCAAGGCGTGGGACCATGCCGGGATGGTGCGCGTGCTGGAGAAGCTCGCTTGCCACGAGATCGGCGAGGCCCAGCGCGACGCGACGTCGGCCGCGGCCTGAGGCCGGCGGGTCCGGAGAGCTTCTGCCATGTCGACACTCGAACGAGAGCTGCTGCTGCGGATGTTCAGGGCCGCCGTCGACGCGGCGGCGCCGGATCTTCGCCTGCCTCCCCATCTGCCGATCCCGCCCGCGGGCCGGACCGTGGTGATCGGCGCCGGCAAGGCGGCGGCCGCGATGGCGCGTGCGGTCGAGGCCCGCTGGCCGACCGGCAAGCCTCTGTCAGGCCTCGTGGTGACCCGCTACGGCCACGGCGTCGGCCCGCTGCCGCGCATCGAGGTGGTCGAGGCCAGCCATCCCGTTCCCGACAGCGCGGGACGGGCCGCGGCGGCGCGCATGCTGGCGCTCGTCGGCGGTCTCGGCCCGGACGACCTCGTGCTCTGCCTGATCTCGGGCGGGGGATCGGCACTCCTGGCGCTCCCGGCCGACGGGATCGAGCTGGCCGACAAGCAGATGGTGAACCGCGCGCTTCTGCGCAGCGGCGCGGGGATTGGCGAGATGAACTGCGTCCGCAAGCACCTGTCGGCCATCAAGGGCGGCCGTCTCGCCGCCGCGGCGGCACCCGCCGCCCTGGTGACGCTGATGATCTCGGACGTGCCGGGCGACGATCCCTCGGTCATCGCCTCGGGCCCGACCGTGCCCGACCCTTCCACGCTGGCCGAGGCCCGGGCCGTGCTGGCGCGCTACGCCATCGTGCCGCCGCCCGCCGTCGCGGCCCGTCTGGCGGATGCGGCCGCCGAAACGCCGAAGCCCGGCGACCCGGCCTTCGGCCATACCCGGCTCGCGATGATCGCGACCCCCCAGGATGCCCTCGAAGCGGCCGCGGCCGTCGCCCGAGCCTCCGGGGTGGCGCCGGTGATCCTCGGCAACGCGATCGAGGGCGAAGCCGCGGAGGTGGCCCGCGTCATGGCCGGCGTGGCGCGCCAGTGCGCGGCCCACGGCCAGCCCGCGCCCGCGCCCTGCGTGCTGATCTCGGGCGGGGAAACCACCGTCACGGTGCGGGGCCGCGGCCGCGGCGGCCGCAATGCCGAGTTCCTGCTCGGCCTCGCGGCCGCGCTGGAAGGGCACGCCGGCATCCACGCCATCGCGTGCGATACGGACGGGATCGACGGCACGGAGGACAACGCCGGAGCGCTGCTGTCGCCCGACACCCTGTCCCGGGCGGCCTTATGCGGGCTCGACGCCCGTGACCGGCTGGCCGACAACGACGGCTACGGGTTTTTCGCGGCGCTGGGCGACCTCGTCGTCACGGGGCCGACCCTCACCAACGTCAACGACTTCCGGGCCATCCTGGTCGGCCGCTGACCTCTGCGCCGCGGCTTCGCCGCGCCGCCAAGATCGAACGAGCTCGCGGCAAGCGGGCCGACCGCAACGCAAACGAGGAACGCCATGCTCACCATGCCATTGCCCGACGACGCCGTGCTGGCGCGCCGCGCCGAGATCGTCGCGGGCCTGCGCCGCATCCTGCCCGGCGAGGGCGTCATCGAGGACGAGCTCGAACGCCGCGCCTACGAGAGCGACGGCCTCACGGCCTACCGCACGCTGCCCATGGTGGTGGCGCTGCCCGAAACCACCGCCCAGGTCGCGGCCATCCTGCGGTTCTGCCGGGACGAGGGCGTCAAGGTCGTGCCGCGCGGCGCCGGCACCTCGCTGTCGGGCGGCGCCCTGCCGCTCGCCGACGGCGTGCTGCTCGGCCTGGGCAAGTTCAAGCGCATCCTGGAGATCGACGTCCCGAACCGCTGCGTCGTGGTGCAGCCGGGCGTCACCAATCTCGGCATCACCCACGCGGTGCAGGACCAGGGCTTCTACTACGCCCCGGATCCGTCGAGCCAGATCGCCTGCACGATCGGCGGCAACGTGGCCGAGAACTCGGGCGGCGTGCACTGCCTCAAATACGGCCTCACCACCAACAACGTCATCGGCATCGAGATGGTGACCATGGACGGCGAGGTCATCCGCCTGGGCGGCAAGCATTTCGACGCCGCCGGCTACGACCTCCTGGGCGTGATGGTGGGTTCCGAGGGCCTGCTGGGCGTGGTCACGGAGGTCACGGTGCGTATCCTGCCCAAGCCGCCCGGCGCCCGCGCGCTGCTGATCGGCTTTTCCACCGTCGAGGGGGCGGGTGACACGGTGGCGGACGTGATCGGGGCCGGCATCATCCCGGGCGGCATGGAGATGATGGACCGGCTCGCGGTCGAGGCCGCCGAGGCTTTCGTGCACGCCGGCTACCCGCTCGACGCCGAGGCGCTGCTGATCGTCGAGCTGGACGGCTGCGCCGCCGAGGTCGATCACCTGATCGCGGCCGTGGAGGCCATCGCGGGCCGGCACGGCGCCACGACCTGCCGCCTCAGCCGCAACGAGGAGGAGCGGCTGCTGTTCTGGGCCGGTCGCAAGGCCGCGTTCCCGGCCGTGGGGCGCATCTCGCCCGACTATTACTGCATGGACGGCACCATCCCCCGCAAGCGGCTGGGCGACGTGCTGGCCCGCATGCGCCAGATGGAGGCCCTGTACGGCCTGCGGGTCGCCAACGTGTTCCACGCGGGCGACGGCAACCTGCATCCCCTCATCCTGTACGACGCCAACGTGCCGGGCGAACTCGAACGCGCCGAGGAGTTCGGCAACGACATCCTGCGCCTCTGCGTCGAGGTGGGCGGCGTGCTGACGGGCGAGCACGGCGTGGGCGTCGAGAAGCGCGACCTGATGGGCACGATGTTCGGCAAGCCCGACCTCGACCAGCAGCAGCGGCTCAAATGCGCCTTCGACCCCGGCAACCTGCTCAACCCCGGCAAGGTGTTCCCCCAGCTTTGCCGCTGCGCCGAACTCGGCCGCACCCACGTCCACGCCGGGCGGACCCGCTTCCCCGACCTTCCCCGCTTCTGAGGTCCCACATGACCGCACTTCGCCCAGCCGATGCCGCCGAGGTCGCCGAGGCCGTCGCCTGGGCCGACGCCGGCAACCGGTCCCTTGAGATCGTGGGCGGCGGCAGCAAGCGCGCGCTCGGCCGGCCGCCGCAGGCCGACCACACCCTCGATCTGTCGCGCCTGAACGGCATCGTCGATTACGCGCCGTCCGAGCTCGTGCTGACGGCCCGCGCCGCGACGCCGATGTCCGACATCGATGCGCAAGTGCGATCGCACGGCCAGATGCTGGCGTTCGAGCCGCCCGACTGGCGCGGTCTGCTGGGCAAGACCGGCGAGCCGACGCTCGGGGGCACGCTCGCGTGCAACATGGCGGGACCCCGCCGGGTCCGGGCCGGCGCGGCCCGCGATCACTTCCTCGGCTTCGCGGCGGTGAACGGCTGGGGCGAGGGTTGGAAGGCCGGGGGTCGGGTCGTCAAGAACGTCACCGGCTACGACATGGGCAAGCTCCAGGCCGGCGCCTACGGCACGCTGTCGGTGCTCACCGAGATCAGCCTCAAGACCATGCCTCGTCCGGAAACCTCGTGCAGCCTGCTGGTGAGGGGCCTCGCCGACCAGGCCGCCATCGTGCTGCTGGCCGCGGCCCTGAACTCCCCGCACGACGTGTCCGCCGCGGCGCACCTTCCGGCCGCCCTGGCGGCGCGCGCGGGCATCCCGGCCATCGCCGGCACTGCTGCGACCGTGCTGCGCCTGGAGGGCCACAAACCGTCGGTCGACTCGCGAGCCCTGGCCCTTGGCGCCCTGCTCGGCGCGACGGAACGCCTGGGGGAGGCCGACAGCGTGGGTCTCTGGTCCGCGATCGGCGCCGCGCAGCCGCTGATCGGCGATGGTGCCCGGGTGGTGTGGCGCGTTTGTCCGACGCCTTCGGCCGGACCCGCCGTGCTGGACGACGTTCGGGCCACGCTCACCTCGGCCGAAGGCTTCTACGACTGGGGCGGCGGACTGCTCTGGCTCGCGCTCGATCCCGACGAGGCCGGCGCGGACGGCGGCGCCGCGGTGGTGCGACGCGCGGTGGCGGCGACCGGCGGCCATGCCACGCTGATCCGCGCCTCGGACGCGATCCGGGCCGCCGTCCCGGTCTTCGATCCCGCGCCGCCGGCGCTCGACGCGCTCAGCCGGCGCGTCAAGGCGGGGTTCGACCCCCGTGGGATCCTCAATCCCGGCCGCATGCAGAAGGGGTGCTAGCGCCATGCAGACCAGTTTCAGCCCGGCCCAGCTCGCCGATTCCGATACCGCCGAGAGCGCCAAGATCCTGCGGAGCTGCGTGCATTGCGGCTTCTGCACCGCGACCTGCCCGACCTATGCTCTGCTCGGCGACGAGCTCGACAGTCCGCGCGGCCGCATCTACCTCATCAAGGACATGCTGGAGAATGACCGTCCGGCCACCGCCCAGGTGGTCAAGCACGTCGACCGCTGCCTGTCCTGCCTGTCCTGCATGAGCACCTGCCCGTCGGGCGTGAACTACATGCACCTAGTCGATCACGCGCGGGCCCACATCGAGAAGACCTACGTCCGCCCGTGGCCGGACCGCGCCCTGCGCCAGCTGCTGGGGCTCGTGCTGCCCCGGCCGGGATTGTTCCGGCTCGGCCTGCAGGCCGCCCGTCTCGGCAAGCCGCTCGCACGCTGGATGCCGTCGCGGCTCCGGGTGCTGCTCGCCCTGGCGCCGCCCCGCGTGCCGGCCGCCTCGCCAACCGACCGGCCGCAGGTCTTTCCCGCCCTCGGCCCGCGGCGGAAGCGCGTCGCGCTCCTGACCGGCTGCGCCCAAAAAGTCCTCGCGCCGCAGATCAACGAGGCCACGATCCGCCTGCTGACGCGGCACGGCTGCGAGGTCGTCGTTGCCCGGGGCGCCGGCTGCTGCGGCGCCCTGACCCACCACCTCGGACAGGGCGGCCACGCCGCCGCGCGGGCCAACATCGAGGCATGGACCCGCGAGATCGCCGGGGCGGGGCTCGATGCGATCGTGATCAACGCGTCGGGCTGCGGCACGACCGTGAAGGATTACGGCTTCATGTTCCGGGACGACCCCGTCCTGGCAGAGCCGGCTCGGAGGGTGTCCGCATTGGCGCGCGACATCACCGAGGTGATGGACGGGCTGGGCCTGTGTCGGCCCACGGTCGCGACCGGACAACGGGTCGCCTATCACAGCGCCTGCTCCCTGCAGCACGGTCAGCAGGTGCGAGCCGAGCCGAAACGGCTGCTGGCGGCGGCGGGCTTCACCGTGCTGGACGTGCCGGAGGCGCACCTGTGCTGCGGCTCCGCCGGCACCTACAACCTGCTGCAGCCGGCCATCGCGACCCAGTTGCGCGACCGCAAGGTCGCCAACATCGCGCGGACCACGCCCGACCTGATCGCGGCCGGCAACATCGGCTGCATGACACAGATCGCTTCGGGCACAGGCGTACCCGTGGTCCATACCGTCGAGCTTCTCGACTGGGCGACCGGCGGTCCCAGGCCGCAAGGCGTGCCGGACTGAGATCCACAAAACCAAAGGCAACCGACATTGGGGAGGGTACGATGTTTAACCAATTGCTGACGCCCGTCGGCGGAAATCTGGCCTTGTCGTTTCTCGTGGCCGCCGTGCCGATTGTCACGGTCCTGGTCATGCTCGGCGTCCTGCGCCGTCCGGCTTATCAGGCGTCGGCGGCCGGGCTCGTCGTCGCGCTGGCAATCGCCATTCTGGTCTGGCGGGTGCCGGCGGGCGTCGCGTTCGACTCCGTCGCGGCCGGCATGGTGTTCGCGCTGTGGCCGGTGATGTGGATCGTGTTCAACGCGCTGCTGCTCTACAACATCGCCGTCGCGTCGGGCCGTTTCGACGCCTTCCGCGACTGGATCGTCGACAACATGCCCGACGACCGCCGCATCGTGCTGGTCGTCATCGGCTTCTGCTTCGGCTGCCTGCTCGAGGGCGTGTCCGGCTTCGGGACGCCCGTGGCCATCACGAGCGCCCTGCTGATCCTGGTCGGCTTCCCGCCGATCGAAGCTCTCACGTTCACGCTGATCTTCAACACCGCGCCGGTGGCGTTCGGCGCGCTGGGCGCTCCCGTCACCGTCCTCGGCCAAGTGACGGGCCTGTCCCCGGTGACGCTCGGTGCCATGATCGGACGGCAGCTGCCCTTCATGGCCGTGATGCTGCCTTTCTACGTCATGGGGATCTACGGCGGCCGACGTTCGATCCAGGCGCTCTGGCCGATGCTTCTGGTCGCCGGCGGCAGCTTCGCCCTGGCCCAGTTCGTCTCGTCGAACTATCTCGACTACGCGCTGACCGACGTTCTTTCGTCCCTGACGGCCCTGGTCGTGACACTCGGGTTCCTGCGGGTCTGGTCCCCGGCGCCGGACGCCACCTTCGCGATGCCGTCCCGCGGGGTCCGCGCGCATGCCTTGGGGGCGGACGTGGTGATGGCGCGGCCATCGTCGCCCATCGCCGGGTGGCAGGGCTGGATCCCGTGGGTCGTCGTGTCGGCGGTCGTCATCGCCTGGACGCACCTGAAGATCTTCGCGATCGGCCAGCAGACGATCCCCTGGCCGGGCCTGCACAACCAGGTCGCCATCACGCTCTACCAGAACAAGCCCTACGCGGCGAACTGGATCTTCCAGCCGCTGTCGACCGGTACCGCCATCCTGGTGGCGGCGGTGGTCACGGCCGCGCTCGTCGGCGTCGGGCCGGCCCGCTTCGCCAAGGCGATCGGCGCCACATGGCGACAGGCCCGGCTCGCGATCCTGACGGTGGCGCTGATCGTCGGCCTCGCCTACCTGATGAACTATTCCGGCATGAACTACACTCTGGGGCTCGGGGTCGCCTCCGTCGGCTTCGTCTTCCCGTTGGTGTCGCCGTTCCTGGGCTGGGTCGCGGTGTTCCTGTCGGGCAGCGACACCTCGGGAAACGCGCTGTTCGGCAATCTTCAGGTGGTGGCCGCCAACCAGCTCGGTCTCAACCCCGTTCTGATTGCCGCGACGAACTCATCCGGCGGCGTGATGGGCAAGATGATCTCCCCGCAGAACATCGCGACCGGTGTTTCGGTCACCGACCTCAAGGGCCAGGAGGGCCTCGTTTTCGCCCGCACCTTCAAGCACAGCATCGTGCTGACCCTGGTGCTGGGGATCCTGGTGGTGCTGCAGCAGTATGCGGTCCCGTGGATGATCCCCAACTGACCCCGCTTCTCCGAAAGCTCGGTCCGCGCTGGCGGTTCAGTGCAGGCCACTCCGACAGGTCTCGGTCTCGAACCACGAACGACCCCTTGCGAGGGGGACTACCGCGTCCTGAATGACATGGTTTGGGCGCATGGACGACCTTTGATGAGCCGATCGGTCACCGGTCATCTTGGCCCCGGGCACGAAGCGTGTCGACGAAGGCGCGATACCTGGCCCATCACAAGCTGGAAGGTGCGTCCCATCGCTTACTGGTCGGCGCAGGAGGCGAAGGGCGCGCGCTAGAGCTTGTGAACAGGCTCGCTTCTCAGAGCCGGCGTGCGTCAGCGATGCCATGACACGCGCTAGGTCCAAAGGCTTTCGGGCGTCACGATCTCGAACGGCACGATGCGCTGCTCGATCGAGGTGGTGGTTCTGCCTTCCAGGAGGCGGAGCATCACGTCGACCAACTCTTCGGGCATCCTGTCCACGGGATGGCGCAGGGCGGCCGTGACGAGACCCTCGCCGAGGCCCTTGCGGGTTTCCGGGCCGATGTCGCGGCAAACGATGCGGATGGCCCGCTGCCGTTCGGGGTCGACTTCGCGCATGGCGCGCAGCACGCCCGAGATGCCGCCGCCGTTGACGAAGATGCCCCGCAGGTCCGGCTCGCTGGCGATCAGCTGGCGGACGATCCCGTAGGCCAACTCCGGCTCCTCCTGCGTCAGCAGCGTGTCGCTGACCTGGAACGCCGGCGCGTTCTCGCGCATGTAGGAGCGGAAGCTCGCGTCGGAGATGTCCTGGCACTGGTAGCGGTGGCTGCCGATGAACGGGACGACCGTGCCGGACGAGCACGCCATCTGGCTCAGAAACCAGGCCGCCGTCCGCCCGGCCTTCCAGTTGTCGGTCCCGACGAAACCGGCGCGGCTCGCCGCCGAAAGGTCGGTGACGTAGGCCACGGTGGGCACGCCGCCGCGGTGCAGCTCGTCGATGGCTTGGCTCACGAGGGGATGGTCGGCCGTCACGACGGCGAGCGCGTCGACCTCGCGCCCGAATTCAATGAGGTTGGCCGCGACCGCCTCCGCCGACAGATCGTCCTCGAAACGCACCTTGGGGTCGATAACGGCATCCGTCCTGCGCGCGGCCGTCGAGGCGATCGCCTCGGCCCACATCCGGTACAGCGCCCGGTGGGACTGCTGCATCAGGAAGCCGAGGGTGCGCCGGGGCAGGCCGGCGCGCTTGCGCTCGCGGAGCGCGCCCAGGCCGACATAACCGATCTCATGCGCGGTCTCGATGATCCGGTCGGCCGTGGCGGGCCGAACGGATCCGACGCCGCCCAGAAGCCGGTTCACGGTCGCGACGCTGACCCCCGCCGCGGCGGCGAGGTTGACGATGGTCGGCCTGTTCACGTTCGTCCCCGTTTATCGCGCTCTGATATGAGACGAATGATACAAAATACCAGTGTGGTTGAGATCACTTGTTGCAAGCAACCGTTGATAGTTTATGACCCAAGCAGTCAAGACACAACGAAAACAAGTCATCTAGGGAGGTTCGATTGACTGCAACGAAGCGACTCGCGTTGGCCCTTCTCGCCGGCGCGGCGGCGACCCTGTCTACGGCCGCTGCGCGGGCCGACGGCGCCAAGATCTTCGTGATCGGCGGCAAGGCCGACGACCCGTTCTGGTCCATCGTGAAGCGCGGTGCCGAGGACGCCGGCAAGCTCGTGTCGGCCGAGGGCGGGTCGGTGACGTGGCTCGCGCCGCGCACCTACGACAACCTCGGGCCGGATGCCGCCAAGCTGATCCAGACGGCCCTGAGCTAGCGTCCGAGCGCCATCGTCGGTCCGGACTGGGTGGCGGAAGCTCAGGACGACGCCTTCAAGCAGGTCACCGCCGCGGGCGTGCCGCTCATCATCTACAATTCGGGCGGCCAGGACGCGGCCGACCGGCTCGGCGCCAGGAACTACATCGGCAGCGACGAGGTCGTGGCCGGCACGGCCGGCGGCGAGTATTTCGCCACCCACGGCGTGAAGCACGCGCTCTGCGTCAACACGATCCCGGGCTCGGCCAACCAGGAGGCCCGCTGCAAGGGCGTGGCCGACGGCATGGCCAAGCACGAGAGCAAGGGCACGCAGTTGCCGCTGCCGGCCTCAAGTTTCGGCAATCCCACCGCGGTCGCCCAGGCCATCAAGGCGGCCCTGCTGAAGGATCCGACCGTCGACGGCGTCGTGACGATCAGCGCCGGCGACGCCAACAGCGCCGCCATCGGCATCCAGCAGGCCAACCTCGGCGCGAAGGTCAAGCTCGGCACGTTCGACATGGATCAGGCCACGCTCGATCGCATCAAGGGCGGTACGCAGCTCTACGCCATCGACCAGCTGCCCTACATGCAGGGCTACCTGGCGGTCTCGCTCGTGAACGGGCTGGCCAATTACGGCATGAGCGTGCCCACGAAGACGATCCTGACCGGGCCGGCCATCGTGGACGCTTCCAACGTCGGCGCCACGCTCGCGGGCGTCAAGGCCGGCGTCCGCTAGGCTCCGAGCGACCCGGTATCCGATCCGGGCTCCCACCCGGACCGGCCTCCCTTTCACCCCTCGTGAGATGACGTCGCGATTGCTCGACGTCGCGCTCCCTCATCGCCGGAGCTCCTTCATGTCAGTTCGAACGCAAACCCAGCCGCTGGGGGCCGCGCCCCTGCCGCCCGTGCCGAAGCCGAGCCTCGGCGGCCTCGTCCGCAGGCCCGAAACGGGCTCGCTCATCGGCCTCGTCATCGTGTTCGTGTTCTTCGCCGTCTTCGGCGGCGCCAACTTCCTCAGCGTAGGTGGCGCGGCGAGCTGGCTCAACGTCGCGGCCGAGCTCGGCATCGTGGCGCTGCCCGTCGGGTTCCTGATGATCGCGGGCCACCTCGACATCTCGATCGGCTCCGTCATCCCGGCAAGCTCCATGACGGTGGCCATCGTGTCGGGCCACTACGGGGCGCCGATGATCGTCGGCATCGCGGCCTCGCTGCTGCTCGGGCTCGTCATCGGCGTCATCAACGGTATCCTGGTGATCCGGACCGTGGTCCCGTCCCTCATCGTCACCCTGGCGACGCTCTTCGCGGTGGCGGGCCTGACGCTCGGCCTTTCCGTGATCCTGACGGGCAGCACCAGCGTGCCCATCCAGGCCGATTCGGTTTCGAAGGCGCTTCTCGGTCAGTTCGTCGGGGGCACGCTGGAGGTGACCCTGTTCTGGTGGCTCGCGCTCGCAGCCCTCGCCGCCTACGTGCTGCACTACTCGGCCTACGGGAACTGGCTGTTCGCGCTCGGCGGCGACAAGGTGAGCGCCCGCAACGCCGGCATCCCGACGGACGGCCTCACGGTCGGGCTGTTCGTGACGAGCAGTCTCTGCGCCGCCTTCGTGGGCATGTCACAGGCCATCCTCTACAACAGCGCCCAGGTCTCGGCCGGCCAGTCCTTCATCTTCAACTCGATCATCTCGGTCGTCATCGGCGGCGTGCTGCTGACGGGCGGCTACGGGTCGGTGGTGGGCATCCTCCTCGGCACCCTGACCTTCGCGATCGTCAACCAGGGCATCTTCTACACGAGCTTCGACGCCAACTGGGCGAGCCTCATTATCGGCATCCTGCTGCTCGCCGCCGTGCTCCTGAACAACACGTTCCGCAAGATGGCGCTCGCTTCCGCGCCGCGCAGCAAGGGGAGGACGTGATGGCCGCGCCCCTCCTCAAGCTTTCGAACGTCAACAAGTCGTTCGGTCCCATCGACGTGCTGCGCGACATCTCGCTCGAAGTGCGTGCCGGCGAGGTCCTGTGCCTGCTGGGCGACAACGGCGCCGGCAAGTCGACGGTCATCCGCATCCTGTCGGGCGTGCACCAGCCGACCACCGGCACCATCGAGATCGACGGCCGGCCGGTCAGGTTCGCCAACCCGCGCGCGGCGAGCGACAGCGGCATCGCCACCGTGCACCAGTTCGGCGGCACCTTTCCGCTCATGAGCATCGGGCGCTCGTTCTTCGTCGGCGCCGAGCCGACGAAACGGTGGGGGCCGATCAAGGTCTACGACCGCGACACCGCCAACGCCATCGCGGTCAAGGCCGTGCGCGAATTCGGCATCACCCGCATCGACGACGGCAACCGGCTCATCGGCGGCCTGTCGGGCGGCGAGCGGCAGGCGTTGGCCATCGCCCGGGCGGTGCACTTCGGGGCTCGGGTGCTGATCCTCGACGAGCCCACGGCCGCCCTCGGCGTCAAGGAGGCCGCGCACGTGCTGCGCATCGTGCTCCAGGCGCGCAGGAAGGGCATCGCGGTGATCTTCATCACCCACCAGGTGGTGCATGCCCTGACGGTCGGCGACCATTTCGCGGTGCTGATCCGCGGCGCCAAGGCGGCCGACTTCCGCAAGGGCGAGAAGA
>CAXTEP010000033.1:0-9270 GCA_964243125.1 uncultured Lichenihabitans sp.
GTCCGCGAGGCCCGCGACGCGACCGCGGGCATCGCCGACGCGGACCTGCGAGACGCCCTGGCGCGGCTGGGCGGTCGCGTGCTGAAGGGCGGCGCGAGGCCGCGGTAGGCGGGGCGACGCCCGCGGGTTGCCGGCCGGTGCGGCTGGCCGGCGCCCGGCCTGTGGCATCCGCTCACCCGGGAGGTGCATCTTCCCCAGAACGGGCTCGACCTGCTATCAGCCGGATCGCCCGCCGCCCCGGCCACCCATCAATCGCGTGGAACGTTCATGCCGATCCATCCCATGACCCGCCGCCGCCTGCTGAGCGCCGCCGCCCCGTGGGGCCTCGCGATCGTGGCGGCCGGCCTGCCCGGCCCGGCCCGGGCCGCCGACGAGAAGACCTACCCGACCGATCAGCTGCTGGCCGAGCAGGCCATGCCGGACGTGTGGATCGGATCCAAGGAAGCGCCGGTCACGCTGATCGAATACGCGTCCATGACCTGCACCCATTGCGCGGCCTTCCACGACGAAACGTTTCCGACCCTGAAATCGAAGTACATCGACGCCGGCAAGGTGCGGTTCGTGCTGCGCGAGTTCCCCCTCGACCCGCTCGCCACGGCGGGCTTCATGCTGGCGCGCTGCGTCGGCGTCGACAAGCGCAATGCGCTCGTCGATCTCCTGTTCTCGCAGCAGAAGAACTGGGCCTTCGTGGACAAGCCCGTCGAGGCGCTTGCCGCGACCGTCAAGCAGGCCGGCGTGTCCCAGACGGCATTCGAAGCCTGCCTCAACGACCAGAAGCTCTACGATCAGATCAACAAGGAGCGCGACGAGGCGAGTTCCAAATTCGAGGTCAACGCGACTCCCACCTTCTTCATCAACGGCCTCAAGCATCCCGGCGAGATGACGGCGGAGGAACTCGACAAGGTCCTGACGCCGTTGCTCACCAAGGGCTGACCGGAGCCGCGGGCCAGGGCGCCTGCGGTTCCCGGCCTGCACCGGCGCGTAACCCCCCGGGACCGATCACGCCTTGGCGGCGCCGACCTGATCGGCCATGGCGGCCCCGCGGTCGCCCAGGGGCTTGGCCGCCCCGACCGTGGTGTCGCGGGCCGTCTGGTGCTCCATCTCGGCATTCAGCTCGGCCCCGATCAGCACGATGGTGGTGGAGATCCAGATCCAGGTCATGAAGCCGATGGCGCCCCCCAGCGACCCGTAGGTCGCGTTGTAGTTGCCGAAGCGGGCCACGTAGAACGAGAACAACGCCGACCCCGCGAGCCAGGCCAGCCCCGCGAAAACGCTGCCCCAGGTGAGCCAGCGCCATTTGACGACGTCGCGGGACGGCCCGAAGCGGTAAAGCGCCGCGAGCCCGCCCACCATCACGGCGAGCAGCAGGGGCCAGCGGATCAGCGTCAGGGTCCATTCGGCCGCGGCCCCGAGCCCGATGAGGTTCAGCACCACCGGCAGCACCACCACGGCCGCGATTGCCAGGATCAGCACGGCCAGCGCGCCCAGCGTCAGCGCCAGCGACAGGGCGTTCAGCTTGACGATGCCGCGCTTCTCCGTTTCGTCATTGACGACGTTGAGGGCGTCGCACATGGCCTTCATGCCCGCGTTGGCGCTCCACAGCGAGACCGCGAGGCCGGTGACGAGGCCGAGCGACAGCGACCCGTTCGGCTTGGAGGCGATCCGCTTCACCTGCTCGCCGATGATCTCCACCGCCCCGCCGGGCATGAAGCCCCCCATGGCGTCGAGCTGGCGGGCGATCGTGGCGGGGTCGGCGAACAGGCCGTAGAGCGACACGAGCGCCGCGATGGCGGGAAAGATGGCCAGCAGGGCGTAGAAGGTGACCCCGGCCGACACCGCCAGCAGACGATGGCTCGACAGGTCCTCGTAGACCCGCCACAGGATGTCCTTCCAGCCCGCGACCGGGATGGCCTCGGGGGTCTCGGCCTCGCGGCCCCGACCCGGCTCGTGCGCCGACCCCTGCGGCCGCGATCCCGCTTCGTTTCCGCCCTCGTTCGCGTCTTGGCCCGACCGCGGCACCGCCGGCCGCGACGGGCGGACGTAGGTGAAGGCCGTCAGCGCCGCCATGCCCAGGACGGGCCACCACGACGGCGCGGTTTCGGAACGGGTCGGGTCGGGGGTGGGCGGAGTGCTTGGCACGGCATGATCCATCGGCGAGCGGGCCGTTGCGGCGCGTCGGGAAGAAAAATCCGCGAACCCGCGTTCGGTTCATCCCGCATGGCCAGATCATGGCAAAGCCGCGGGACAGGGCGATGTTACCAATTGACAACAGGCCGCCGTCGCTGCAACCCGCGCAATCCTTTGCAATTGTTGCCTGCCGGCCGGCGTGACAGCCTGGGCGGCCACAAGGGAGACTGGTCGACGTTGGACATGTCAATTGCGGATTGCGAACGGCCGGCCGGAACGGGTGCGGGCCTCCCCGCGATCGAAGGCGCGATCGGCCGGGCCACGCGGTCGCTCCTCGGTTTGCAGAAGCCGGACGGGCACTTCTTGTTCGATCTCGAGGCCGACGCCTCGATCCCGGCCGAATACGTCCTCCTGAAGCACTACCTCGGCCAGCGCGATCCGGTCATGGAAGGCAAGGTCGCGACCTATCTCAGGCGGACCCAGGAGGATCACGGCGGCTGGCCCATGCTGGCCCACGGCACCCTCAACCTGTCGGCCACCGTGAAGGCCTATTTCGCGCTCAAGGCCGTGGGCGATCCCGTCGACGCGCCCCACATGGCCCGCGCCCGGGCCGCCATCCTGGCCGCGGGGGGCGCCGTCAACGTCAACATGTTCACCCGCATCACCCTGGCGCTGTTCGGCATCGTGCCGTGGCGGGCGGTCCCGGCCATGCCGGTCGAGCTCATGCACGCGCCGGACTGGTTTCCCATCCACATCTGGCGCCTGTCCTACTGGGCCCGCGACACGCTGGTGCCGCTCCTGGTCATCATGGCCCTGAAGCCCCGGGCCCGGAACCCGCTGGGGATCGGCTTGGCCGAACTCTTCGTGGTGCCGCCGGACCGCGTCCGGCGCTGGCCCCGGAAGGTCAACCAGCGCGGGCCGTGGGGCGCCCTGTTCGGGCTGCTCGACAGGGTTTTGCGCGCCGCCGAACCCTTGTTTCCCGAAGACTCGCGCCGGACCGCGATCGGCAAGGCCGTGGATTTCGTGCGGGAGCGCCTCAACGGCGACGACGGCCTGGGCGCCATCTACCCCTCGATCGCCAACACGGTGATGATGTTCGACGCGCTCGGGGTGCCCGACCACGACCCCGACATGATCACCGCCAAGGCCGCGGTCGAGAAGCTGCTCGCCGACAAGGGCGACGAGGCCTTCTGCCAGCCGTGCCTGTCGCCCATCTGGGACACGGTCCTGTCGGCCCACGCCCTGTTGGAGGCCGAGCCCAACGCCCCGCAGGTCCGCGCGGCGCTGGACTGGCTGGTGCCCCAGCAGGTGCTCGACTTCAAGGGCGACTGGGCCCAAAAGCGTCCCGACGTGCGACCCGGCGGGTGGGCGTTCCAATACAACAACCCGCACTACCCGGACCTGGACGACACGGCCGTGGTGGTGATGGCCATGGACCGCGCCCGCAACCGCAGCGGCGATCCCCGCTACGACGAGGCCATCGCCCGCGCCGTGGAATGGGTGCTGGGCCTGCAGAGCACGAACGGCGGGTGGGCCGCCTTCGACGTCGACAACACGGCCTATTACCTCAACGCCATCCCGTTCGCCGACCACGGCGCCCTGCTGGATCCGCCCACCGCCGACGTCACGGCGCGCTGCCTGTCCATGCTGGGCCAGCTCGGCGAGACCGCGGCTACCAGCGTGCCCGTGCGGCGCGGACTCGACTATCTTTTCCGCGAGCAGCACGCCGAGGGGAGCTGGTACGGCCGCTGGGGCCTGAACTACATCTACGGCACCTGGTCGGTCCTGTGCGCCTGCAACGCCGTGGGGGTCGACCCGGCCCATCCGGCGGTGGGCCGGGCCGCGGACTGGCTGGAAGCGACACAGAACCCCGACGGCGGCTGGGGCGAGGACGACGCCGGCTACGCGCTCGACTACCGGGGCTTCCGCGCCTCGCCCAGCACCGCCTCGCAGACCGCCTGGGCCGCCATGGGCCTGATGGCGGCCGGCCGGGGCGACGGTTCGGCGGTGGAGCGCGGCATGGGCTACCTGCTGGCCCACCAGGGCGCCGACGGCTTCTGGGCCGAGGACCGCTACACCGCCACGGGCTTCCCGCGCGTGTTCTACCTGCGCTACCACGGCTATCCGAAGTTCTTCCCGCTCTGGGCGCTGGCGCGCTTCCGCAACCTCAAGGCCGGCAACACGACGAGCGTGATGCACGGCATGTGATGGGCGGGCGCCGGTCGCACCCTCAAAGGTCGAGCGCCGCGCGCGCCGTACCCGGCCAAGCCCCGAGGTCGAGCCCGTGGGTCCAGAACAGCGCCACGGCGAGCCGGTCCATGCCGAACGCCACGCAGCCGGTATGGGCCGCGGCGCCGTCGGCGTCCTCGATGCCCCAGGTGGTGCCGAAATGGTCGCGGTGAGCGTTGAAGCTCATGCAGGCGGTCGGCCGGTCAACCGCGTGCAGCGGCACCAGCATCTCGAACTTGAGCGCCTGCTGGACCTGGGCCACGGCCTTGACCTGCCCGACCCGGCCGAAGAACGGGTCGCTCGCCACGTCCACGCGGGCCGGCAGCGCCAGGGCGTCGATCATGCCGCGGGCCCGCTCGATCCAGCGCTCGCGAAACGCCTGCACGTCGGCTTCGGCGCCCATGCACACGTATTCCCGCATGCGGAAGGATTGCAGGCGGTCGAGGTGGGTCGACGGCTCGTGGCGGAAACAGTCGGACGCCACGTCGAACACGGCGCCGCCGCGCGCGAGCCGCCCGCGCGCCGCCGCGATCGGGTAGACCGGGTAGCAGGCGGCCGGGCTCAGCACGAGGTCGGCCGGGGTCAGGGACGCGGTCCAGTCGCCCCCCGCGTCGTGCCGGGCCGCCGCCGCGGTGATCTCGGCCTCCGTGCCGTGCAGGGCGCACACGCAGCCGAGCAGGTTGGGGAAGCTCTTGAGGTAGCCGTGCCGTTCCAGGTCGCGCCGGCTCATCACGGGCGGGAAGCGGAGGGTTTCGGCGCCCGCGGGACGCTGAAGCGTGACGTAGGCGGCGAGGCGGTCCACCACGGTCTCGTAGAGGCCCGTGCGGGCGTAAACGCCCGGCACCCCCATGGGCTGGAACAGGGCGTCCTTGATGGACGCGGCCGAGGCGGCGGGCGCCGCGTAGGGGGGGTGCCCGGCGGCGCGCACGATCATGTTCACGAAAGGTCTCCGTCGGCGGGAGCCAGGCCCAGGGAGGACGGCACCGGGGTCATCAGCGCGGTCGCGGCGAGGCTCGTAAGGATGCGGTCGTTGTTGACCATCAGGGGCGCCGACAGCACGTCGCGCAGGTGGCGCCCCACCGAGGCTTCTCCGTCGGTCCGGTAGCCCGACAGGCCGCAGGCCCTGAGCGCCGCCAGCACGGTCGCGACCGCCATTTCCGACGTCTCGACCTTGAGCAGCGTGATGGCGGTCTGGAACTCGAGCCCGCCCAGCACCGCGGGATCGGCGAGCGCCCGGTCGTAGCGCGCCACCGAGGCGCCGACGAGGCTGCGCAGCACCGCGAGCGTCGAGGCCGCCTTGGCGTAGTGGGCGACGCCCGGCGGCATTTGGCCGCCGTTCCGCCGCGCCGCCTTGCGCATGAAGGCCTGCGCCCTTTCCACCGCCGCGGCCGCGATGCCGGTCCACACGGCCGACCAGACCAGATGCGACACGGGCGTCATGGTCCGGGCATGGATCGTCTCGTAGGGGGCGGCCAGGACCTGGTCGGCGCAGCCCTCGGCCTTGAGCGCGAAGCCGCCGCTGCAGGTGCCGCGCATGCCCAGCGTGTTCCACCCGCCCGAAGGCCCGAGCGCGTAGTCCCCCTTGAGAAACACGGCCAGGACCTGGTCGGAGGCTGCCGCCTCGGGCGAGCGCCGCGCCGTGGTCACGATCGCGTCGGCCTGCGCCCCGTAGGACATCACGGTGGCGGCGCGGTCGAGCGTGACGCGGTCGCCCTCGCGCAGGATCGGGGCCGCGCTGGAGCGGACGTTGCCGCCGCCCTGGCCCTCGGTGGTGGAGGAAGCGAACAGGAGCTGGTCGGCCGCGAGCCGCCGCAGCAGGCCGTCCTGCCAGGGGTTGCCGGCCCCGTGCCGCACCACGCAGGCGACCTTGACCTGGTGCATGGCGTAGATCATGGCGGTCGACGAACAGGCCCGGCCGAGCCTGTAGCAGATGTCCACCACGGTTCCGAGCGCGGCCTCCTCGCCGCCGAGCGAGCGCGGCACGAGCAGCCCGAACAGCGCCTCGGCGCGCAAGGCCGCGACCGCCTCGGCGGGAAAGCGCGCGTCGCGGTCGACCGCCTCGGCATGGCGGCCCGCCACCGCGGCGACCCGCCCGACGCGCCCCGACAGCGGCTCCGGCCCGTGGCCGGGTGCGGCGGGTGCTTCCGGCGCGGCCGGGCTGTCGTGCAGGTCGAGCATCAACTGTGCCTTCGGGTTGTCCTGCCCGCGTCCGTCCCGCCGGACGGCCGGAACGGTCAGCGATGGCCATGACGCTAGAGCCGGAGGATTAAGCTTGCCTGTACGGCGAAACGCCAAGCCGTCGAGGGCGACGAACAAGGCTAACGCCCGGTTGTTTTCGATCCGTACGGTGACGCGCGACGTTTACGCGGTTTTCAGCGCGACGGCGCAGCCTTCGGGGAAGATCAAGCGCAGGACCATTCCGACATGCTGGATATCATGAGCCCGACCACGCGCGACCGCGTGTCCGCCCTGGTGGCCGCCATCCTCGAACGGGCCGGCCGGTCGCGGCCGGTCGCGGCCGATGAGCGGCTCGTGGACGCGGGCCTGACTTCGGTCGACATGGTCGACCTGATGCTGGCCGTGGAAGCCGAGTTCGACATTACCATCCCGCCGGCCGACATCACGCCCAACAATTTCCGCTCGGTCGCGACCGTGGACGCGATGGTGGAGCGGGTGCGGGCCGGCTGACCGCGGCCGATCTTCAAGGAGCCGCGGGGTCCCGGCAGGCCACGGGCCGCGGCGTGCAGGCGATGCCGGGCAGGGAACAGCGGGCCGAGCCGCCGTCCGCCTCGCAGGTCACGCAGCCGTCGCTCCAGGCCCGGCACTGCGGATTGGCCCGGCCGAAGGCCTGCACCGGGATCGCGGGGACGGGCGTCGTCAGGCTGCCGTCCAGCGCCAGGCCGGGCGGTCCGAACACCATGAAGCAGAACAGGGACACGCAGGGCAGCATGGGCGCGGTGTAACCGATTCCGCCGCGGCCGTGAACCCGCGCGTCGGACCCCTGTCGGGCTGGCGTCAGCCCGCTGCAGCCTTTAGTGCTCGCGGGCCATGCTCGAAGGCCTGCCGCCCAACAACGCCGCCCACCTGCTGCGCCTCGTTTGCGACGAGGCCGTGGCGCGCCGGATCGCCGACGCCGTGGTGGAAACCTTCGACCCCGCCGAAACCGCCGCCGCGGCTTTCGAAAACGAGGACGATCCGGCCCGGGTCAAGGCCTGGACCGTGGAACTCTACTTCGCCAGGGCCGCCGACGAGGGCGCGATCCGGGCCCTGGTGGCCGACACGGTCGGGCCCGCCCTGGCCGAGGCGCTGCGATCCGAACGGGTCGCCGAACAGGACTGGGTGGCGGCCTCCCTGGAGGGCCTGGGCGCGGTACGGGCCGGCCGCTTCCTGGTTCACGGCCGCCACGACCGCGCCCGCGTGCGGCCGGGCGACGTGGCGCTGGAGATCGAGGCCGCGCTCGCGTTCGGCACCGGCCACCACGGCACCACGCGCGGCTGCCTGCTGGCGCTCGACCGCATCCTCAAGCGCCGCCGGCCCGCCCGCGTGCTGGATCTCGGCACCGGCACGGGCGTACTGGCCATCGCGGCCGCCAAGGCGTTGCGGCGGCCGGCCGCGGCGGGCGACATCGATCCCATCGCCGTGCAGGCTGCGGGCGCTAATGCGCGGCTCAACGGCGCGGGGCCTTGGGTCAGGCCCGTGGTGGCGCGGGGCACGCGCAGTCCGGCGCTGCGTCGACGCGCGCCCTACGACCTGATCTTCGCCAACATCCTGGCCAAGCCCCTGCGGCTGCTCGCGCCCGCGGTCCGCGACGTGGCCGCGGCCCCCTGCGACCTCGTCCTGTCGGGCCTGCTCGGCACCGACGTGCCCGGCATCCTGTCGAGCTACGCGGCGCAAGGATTTCGGCTCCGCCGCCGCACCGACCTCGACGGCTGGGCGACGCTGCACCTACGCTGACGGCGGAAAGCCCGGCGGGGCGGGCGCGCCCGGCTGCGTGATGGCCAGCACCTTGAACAGCGTTCCCATGCCGGGCCGGTCCGCCGTGCCCGGGGTCGTCAGCCGCTCCAGCGCGGCCGCCACCGCCCCGGCCTGCGCGGGGTTGCGGCGGCCGAGCTGATCGGCCCGGGCCGCCATGCCGAGGGCGAGCAGGAAGGCGCCCTGTTCCACCGGGCCGTGCGCGGCGGCCCCCGCCGACCGGGCCGCCCCCGCCAGCGCCGCGAAATCCACGTGGGTGGTGAGGTCGGCCTCGCCCGGCGCTTCGAGCGGGTCCGCAAAGGCGTGCCGCCGCAGCGCCTGCAGGGTTTCGCCCGGGGCCGTCGCGGCGTGGCCGTAGTCGATCACCAGGGCGGCGCCCCCCTGCGCCGCGATCCGGGACGCGAGCGCCCGGGCCACGCCCTGCGCCTCGGCCCCGACCTCCAGCACTGTGCCGGGCGGAGCCTGAAGCGTGAACCGAGGCTCGGGCTCGGGCGCGAGGCCGAACGCGAGGCGGTCGCCGGTTCCCAGCCCCACCAGCCGCTCGCACCAGCCGCGCGACGTGCGCTGGAACTGGCGCACCGGCAGGGCGTCGAAGAACTCGTTGGCGACAACCAGCACGGGGCCGTCCGGCAGGGTGTCGAGCCCGTCGTGCCAGCGCGGGACGCCGTGGGGCGCGAGCGTTTCGCGCTGCCGCTCGCGCAGCACTGGCGAGGTTTCCACGAGGTGCAGGGCGGGCCGGAAGTCCGGCACGACGCGCGCGGCCCGCAGGGCGTCGGCCATCAGCGTGCCGCGGCCCGGCCCGAGCTCGACCAGGATCGCGTCGGGCCGCGCGCCCCCGTCCCGCCACGCGCCCGCGAGCCAGAGCCCGATCATCTCGCCGAACATCTGGCTGATCTCGGGCGCCGTGGTGAAGTCGCCGTCCCGGCCGAGCGGATCGCGGGT
>CAXTEP010000033.1:9370-13011 GCA_964243125.1 uncultured Lichenihabitans sp.
AGGCCGAACGGCACCCCGGCCGCCACCACGTCGGCGACGCTGAGCGGGTTGAAGCCGTGGCGGCGCGCGAACCACCACAGCGCCACGACGGCGCCGATCAGCCCGCCGTGGAACGCCATGCCGCCCTTCCACACCGCCAGCACCTCGGCCGGATGGTCGAGGTAGTGGGGCAGGTTGTAGAACAGCACGTAGCCGAGCCGCCCGCCGCCCACGATGCCGAACGCGATATAGACCACGAGGTCGTCGATGCTGAGCGGCGTGGGGTGAGGCACCCCGCCCCACAGCGCGTCCCGGGCGCACAGCCACCGCGCGTAGCCCCAGCCGGCCGCGAGCCCCGCCACGTAGGCGAGCGCGTACCAGCGGATCGGCAACGGCCCGAGGTTGACCAGGACCGGATCGATGACAGGATAGGGCAGGTGGGCCGGCATGGGCCGGGTGCTTGCCCGCGCCCCGCTTCGCCGTCAAGGCGGGGCCGCCGGGGCGCCGCGGACGGCCGTGACCGCGAGCGAAGCGCGGGACCGTCCGGCCAAGAATGTATTCGGCTGCGCTGTTGACCATCGCTCGGCCGGCGCAAGCTAACGTTCACGCAGGAGAACGGCGCATGACAGAGCGTCCATCGAGCAGTGGCAATGAAAAGCGATCCGACCGGTTTCGCGACAGGATTGCGGTGGTGACGGGTGCGGCGCGCGGGCTCGGGCGGGCAAGCGCGGTGGCCTTGGCTCGCGAGGGCGCGGCGGTGGTCGGCATCGACATCGCGGGCCATGTCGGCGCGATTCTGGAGGTCGAGCCGGCGAGCGCCGATGACCTCGCCGAGACCGGTCGGCTGGTCGAGGCGGCCGGTGGCCGCTGGCTCGCGATCACGCTGGATCAGCGCGACATCCGCGCCCTCAGGACCGCTGCCGAGCAGGCCGTCGCGGCTTTCGGCGGGATCGACATCCTGTTCGCCAATGCCGGCATCCAGGCGTTCAAGCCGCTCCTGGACATGGAGGATGCCCACTGGCACGACCAGATCGACGTCAATCTCACGGGCACCGCCAATGCCATCCGGGCGTTCGCGCCCCATATCGTGGCGCGTGGGGGAGGACGCATCATCGTGACCTCCTCGACGCAGGGGCAGCACGGGGCCCTGAACGGCGCCGCCTATTCGGCATCGAAATGGGGGATCATCGGCCTGATGAAGTCGGCCGCGCTCGAACTCGGTCCGCGCAAGATCACCGTGAACGCTGTGATCCCGGGCCTCATCGATACGCCGCTTACCCGCCACGAAGAGCGCTACGCTCAGGCCCTGCAGGCCGGCGGAAAGGCACCCAGCGGGGACGTGGGCCGGGACGAGGCGACCGCCAAGGCCGCTCTGGGCGCCAAGTCGCCGCTCGGTGTGCCATGGATCGCCCCCGAGGACATCGCGCCCGCGGTGGTGTTCCTGGCGTCCGACGAGGCCCGCATGGTGAGCGGGACGTGCTTCGCGGTGACCGGCGGCGATAGCGCCAACAATCTCGCCTGAAGACCGCGAAGCCGCCCGCTGACGGCCAAACCGGCTGCGGCCCGGATGCCGGGCGTGCCTGACCATCATGCGCGAAGGATCGATCGTGCCGCCGCGCGGCGCGGGCTATCACGCGCCTGTCAGACCGATGCGGTTCGCGAAACCCGTGTCCGGGAAAGTACCTCCGGCATCTTGCACCCCGTGGACGAAGCGTCGGCCCCGCCGCGCGGCACATTGCCCCGCCCGGCCTGATTGTCTAAGCCTCCCACCCGACGCGGCCGGCCCGCGTCCTCCGGAGAGACCCATGTCCAGCCCGATCGCGACCTATCCGAGCCTCGCCGAGCGCACCGTGCTGATCACGGGCGGAGGGAGCGGCATTGGGGCGGCGCTGACGCGACGCTTCGCCGAGCAGCGCGCCCGCGTGGCCTTCATCGACATCGCCGAGGGGCCGTCGCGGGAACTCGCGGGCGACCTCGAAGCCGAGGGTCTCACGGTCCATTTCGAGCACTGCGACCTGCGCGACATCGCAGCCCTGCGGCGCGGCGTCGGGGCGGTGCGCGACCGCTTCGGCCCGATCACGGTGCTGGTCAACAACGCGGCCCACGACGAGCGCCACCCGACCGCCGAGGTGACGCCCGAATATTTCGACGACCGCATCGCCGTGAACCTGCGCCACCAGTTCTTCGCGGCCCAGGCCGTGCTGCCCGACATGCAGGCCGCGGGCGGGGGCTCGATCATCAATTTCGGCTCGGTGTCCTGGATGGTGGGGCAGGGCGGGATGGCGGTCTACACGGCCGCGAAATCCGGCGTGATCGGCCTCACCCGCTCGCTCGCCCGCGACTACGGGCCCGACAACATCCGGGTCAACGCCATCGCGCCGGGCTGGATCATGACCGAGCGGCAGATCACGCTCTGGCTGACGCCCGAATCCGAGAAGGAGCTGATGGCGCGGCAGTGCCTCAAGCGCAAGCTCGTCCCCGACGACATCGCCCGCGTGGCCCTGTTCTTCGCCTCCGACGAGTCGGGGGCCTGCACGAACCAGCACTACGTGGCGGACGGCGGCTGGGTCTAGGAGCGCGCGCATGGGGGCGTCGGAAGCGGAGTTCATTGCGGTCGACTGGGGCACGACGCGGCTGCGCGCGACCCTGGTGGGCCGCGACGGCGCCGTGCTGGACCGCACGGAAGCCGATCGGGGCGTGCAGAGCGTCGCGGCCGGCGGCTTCCCGGACGCCCTGGAGGCCACCTGCGGGTCCTGGCTCGCGACCAGTCCCGACCTGCCGGTCCTCATGGCCGGCATGGTGGGCAGCCGCAACGGCTGGGTGGAAGCTCCCTACGTGACCTGCCCGTGCGGCCCCGAGGACCTGGCCGGACGGCTCGTGCCAATCGGGGGTGCGCGGGCCGTGTCGGTCGTGCCGGGCGTCGACCTGCGCGGGCCCGACGGCGCCTACGACGTGATGCGGGGCGAAGAGGTGCAGGTGGTGGGCTCGGGGGTCCGCGACGGGCTCGTCTGCCTTCCCGGCACGCACAGCAAGTGGGTCGCGGTGGAGGCCGGGCGCATCGTGCGGTTCGCGACCTTCATCACGGGCGAGCTTTATTCGGCGGTGGCGGCCTCCTTCGTGGGGCGCCTCGCCGCCCCGGCGGGGCCGGACGACGTGCCGGCCGGCCTCGGGGCCGGGTTGCGGGCCGCGGGCGCGGGCGGCGGGCTGAGCCGCCTGCTGTTCCAGGCGCGCACCCGCGTGCTCGGCGGCACGCTCGAGCCCGACGCCGTGCGGCCGTTCCTGTCGGCCCTGCTGGTGGCCGAGGAGGTCGCGGGCGCCGACGCCCTGTTCGGGCCGCTCGCCGCCGTCCACCTGGTGGCGGCGCCCCCGCAACTCGACGTTTATCGCGCGGTTCTGGCGACGCGCGGCATCCAAGTCACCGTGGCGGACCCCGCCGCGGCGTCGCTCGCCGGGCTGTCCCGCCTGATGGCGCTCAAAACCTGAAGGTTTGATCCATGTCCGAAGAGCGGTTCAATCACTGGTTCGCCGCCATGCCCCTGGTCGCCATCCTGCGCGGCCTGCGTCCCGACGAGGCGCTCGCGGTGGGCGAGGTGCTGGTGGCGGCGGGCATCCGGATCCTGGAGGTGCCCCTCAACTCCCCCGACCCGCTCGCGAGCATCGGC
>CAXTEP010000033.1:13111-16444 GCA_964243125.1 uncultured Lichenihabitans sp.
CTGTTCCCCGGCGAGCTCGTCACGCCGCAGAGCGCGCGCGGCATCGCGGCCGTGCTGCCGCGGAACACGCGGATGCTGGTGGTCGGCGGCGTGTCGGCCGAAACCGTGGGCGACTGGCGGGACAGCCCCGTGCACGGCTTCGGGATCGGGTCGTCGCTTTACAAGCCCGGCATGACTCCCGAGGAGGTCGGCCGCCGCGCTCGCGCGTTCGCGACCGCCATGCGGGACCGGGCGAGCGCCAGGGTGGCCTGAGCGCCCCGGACCTTCAGGTCGTTGGATCGAGGCTCCGGCCCGCCTCATTGGCGGCCGCCTTGGCCTTGTCGGTGACGTCATGCACGAGTCCCGACAGGTTTTCCGACGTGACGCCGCGGTCGGCCGCGGTCTGCTTGATGTCCTCGACGGCATGCTGGGCCGCGGAGCGAAGCTGGGCGTATTGCTGCTGGGCCGCATCCTGGGCGGCGCCCCGGACGCTGCCGGCTGTTTCGCCCAAAAGGCTGTTCTCGGTCTCGGTCTGCGGGATGGCGGCACCCAGCGCGGCCCCGACCGCGACCCCGATCGCGGCCAGGACGAGCGGCTGCTCGTCCAGGATCCGGGCGAGGGAAGACCTGACGCGTGACTTGCTGTCGTGTGAAATGTAGCTCATGGGATCACCTGACGTGTTGGTTCGCTTGAAGGCTTGGCCGATGACGCCGGCGCCGCGCGTGGCCGCCGACGCGAGACGGTCGTTGGCGCCGCCGAGCAGGTCGGCACTCCGGCTCGCAGCGTCGGTCGCGGCGCCGACCGACCGCTGGACGAATTCGGAGGACCGCGCCCCCAGGGTGGACCGCGGCGGGATCCGGCCGACGTCGGCCGCCGTGGCGCGGCGTCCGGAGGTCGCGCGCTGGGTGCCGAACCCCAGGATCATAGCGGCGCCCGCGCCGATCATCAGGGCCGGGAGCGGGTTCTTGCGGGCGAGGTCCCAGATCTGGTCGGATACCTGCGAGGCGCCGACCTTGGCGTTGCTCATCACCTCGTCCACCACGTTGGCGGGCTTGAGGTTCTCGCGCAGCTGGTTGAGCGTGCTGACGAGGTCGGCCCGCGCGTGCTCGGCCCCGGACTCCGCCTCGGCCACGGTGGGGTGATCGTCGTCGGCGTTCATTTCACCTGCTCCTTCACGACCCGGGCGTCCTTGCCGAGCTGGTTGATGGTGCGGCTCGGCGTCAGGTTCTTGGCCGAAAGCCCCTTTAAGGCGATGAAGATCGCGATGCCGCCCAGCACCGCAATCACGATGCCGACCAGGAAATTGGCCGCGTAGGGCTGCCAGCCGAAGTAGATCAGCAGCTGCACGATGCCTTCCAGCAGCAGGATCAGCGCCGCGACGAGCAGCACGGCCGAAACCACCAGGACCGCCACGGCCGTGACGGCCTGGGTGATCTTCTCGCTGATCTCGCTGCGGACGAGGCGGATCTCCGTCTCGAACAGCGTCGTCATCTGGCTCAGGGCTTCGGCGAACAGGCTCGGGGTTGACGGGCGCCCCGTGGCGTCCTGGCTCATGGGTTGACCTCGGTGATGGAGCGCGACGGGCCGCGGCGGCGCCGACGAAAGACCGGCCGCGCTGATGCGGCGGCCGGCGGAGATCCGGTCAGATCGGGCTGCGGTCCGGTGCGTAGGGGGCGGCGGCCGGGGCTTCGCTCTTCAGGAAGCGCGCCAGCACGAAGCCGATCAGCACCGAACCCGCGAAGAACGCGGCCGGCTGCTGCCGGGCGAAGCCCGACACGGTGTCGAGCACGTCGCGGATGTCGCGTTCGCGCAGGTCGCCCGCGAACCGGTCGACCGAGGTGGCGGCGTCCCGCACCAGCTTGGCGATCTGCGGGTTCTTGCCGTCGAGCTCGCCGGCCGCGTTCTGCGCCGCCTTGGCGATGCCGGACAGCTGGTCGGCGCCCGCGGTCTTCTGCTGGTCCACCATCTCGTTGACGCGGCTGCGGGCTTCCGACGCCATGGTGGTCAGGGTGCCCTTGGCCTGATCGGCGGCCTGGGAGGCCTGGGACTTGAGGTCGTTGATGGACGACGCAGCCGCCGTTCTGACTTGGCCGGCCGCATCGCTGACCGTGCTGGCGACATCGCTCTGGTTTGACACGGGGGACCCTCCTCCTTGACGTTGGTTTGCCTTCTACAATCGGCGCGGTCCGCATCGGTTCCAACGGCCCAGGCGCATTGACGAGCGGCGCACTTGGCGGCATGAGCGTTCCCGGCGGGCGGAGCGGTTCTCGATCGGGAAACCGCGGGGCTCGTCCTCAAGCCGAAGGACGTGCCCATGCTGCCCGTGTCAGGTCTCCTGCCCAACAGCTTCGCCTACGAGCAGCAGCCCATGGTCAAGCCGACCGGGTTCCGCGAATACGACGCGCGCTGGCTGTTCGGGTCCGAGATCAACCTGATGGGCGTGCACGCGCTGGGCCTGGGGCTCGGCACCCTGCTGCGGGAACTCGGCGTCAAGCCGGAACTCGTGACCGGCCACGATTTTCGCGCCTATTCGTCATCCATCAAATACGCCCTGGTGTCGGGCCTGATGGCGGGCGGCGTGACCGTGCACGACATCGGCATGGCGCTGTCGCCCATGGCGTATTTCGCCCAGTTCGCGCTCGACGTGCCGGCGGTCGCCATGGTCACGGCCTCCCACAACGACAACGGCTGGACGGGCGTCAAGATGGGGGCCTACCGCCCCGTGACGTTCGGGCCCGACGAGATGGGCCGCCTGCGCGACATCGTGCTGGGCGGGCACGGCAAGACCATGGAGGGCGGTTCCTACCGGTTCGTCGAGAACTTCGGCGACGTCTACTTCAAGGACCTGACCGACCGGCCCAAGATCACCCGCAAGCTCAAGGTGGTGGCGGCCTGCGGCAACGGCACCGCGGGCGCCTTCGCGCCGCGCATCCTCGAAGCGCTCGGCTGCGAGGTCGTGCCGCTCGACACGGAAGCGGACTTCACCTTCCCGCGCTACAACCCCAACCCCGAGGACCTCCACATGCTGGAGGCCATGGCCGAGAAGGTGCGTGAGACCGGCGCCGACGTGGGGCTCGGCTTCGACGGCGACGGCGACCGCTGCGGCGTGGTGGACAACGAGGGCCACGAGATCTTCGCCGACAAGATCGGCGTCATGCTGGCGCGCGACCTGTCGGGCCTGCACCCCAACGCCACCTTCGTGGTGGACGTGAAGTCGACGGGCCTGTTCGCCACCGACCCCGTGCTGCTCGCCAACGGGGTCAAGACCGACTACTTCAAGACTGGCCATTCCTACATCAAGCGGCGGGTGTCGGACCTCAAGGCGCTGGCGGGGTTCGAGAAGTCAGGCCACTT
>CAXTEP010000033.1:16544-19160 GCA_964243125.1 uncultured Lichenihabitans sp.
GGCGTGCGGGTCACGGTCGAGGACGGCACCTGGGGGTTGGTGCGCGCCTCCTCCAACAAGCCCGAACTCGTGGTGGTGGTCGAAAGCCCCGTGTCGGAAGAGCGGATGCGGGCCATGTTCAAAGAAATTGACGCCGTGATGCGCGCGGGCGGCGAGGTCGGGGCCTACAACCAGACGATCTGACGGGAGGGCGTGAGAACACCTTCCCGCGCGTCAGGACGCCTTCCTGCCCGCCCACCGGTTCATCAGCGGGTGGTCGCGCAGGGAGCGCCGGCCTTTGCGCGCTTCGGGCTTGCCCGTGACGGCGCGCGCGATCTCCAGCATGGTGACGGCGCTGCGGTGGCCGGCGTCGATCTCGCCCAGCATCTGGCCGTTGTTGGCCGCGGTGCCGAACAGCTTGGCGTCGAACGGCAGGGTGGCCAGCGGCACGAGCTCCACCGCCTTGGCGAAATCGGCCGGCGCGATCTCGGGCCGCTTCAGCAGGCCCGTGCCGTTCAGGACCAGCTTGGGCTTGGCGTCGTTGGGCCGGGCGGTCCGGACCGCGTCGAGGATGTTCTTGGCGTTGCGCAGGCTGGCGAGGTCGGGGGACGCCACCAGGACGATCTCGTCGGCCCCCACCAGGATGCGGCGGGTCCATGCGGTCCACAGGTGGGGGACGTCCACCACCACGCAGGGCACGGTGGCGCGCAGGATGTCGAGAACCGCGTCGAAGCTCGTCTCGTCGAAGTCGTAGGACCGGTCGAGCGTCGCGGGCGCGGCCAGGATGCTGAGCCGGTCGGTGCATTTGGACAGGAGCCGGTCGACGAGGTTGCCGTCGACGCGGTCGGGGGCGAACACCGCCTCGGCGATGCCCTGCGGCGGGTCCTGGTTGAAGTCGAGCCCGGCCGTGCCGAAGGCCAAGTCGAGATCGGCGATCACGGTGGGCAGGTCGAGGAATCGCGCCACCGACCAGGCGACGTTGTGGGCCACCGTGGAGGCGCCGCTGCCGCCCTTGGCCCCCGTCACGGCGATCACGCGGCCGAGCGGCTGCGCGGTCGGGTGATGGTAGAGCCCCGACAGGGCCCGCACGAAGTCCATGGGGCCGAACGGCGCCACCAGGTAGTCGCTGACGCCGCGCGCGATCAGCTCGCGGTACAGCACGATGTCGTTGACGCGGCCGATCACCACCACCTTGGTGCCGGCGTCGCAGAATTGCGCCAGTGTTTCGAGGTGGGCGATCAGCTCGTGGCGCGCCCCGGCGGTCTCGATCACGATGACGTTGGGGGTGGGGGCGGCCCGGTAGGCTTCCACGGCCGCCAGTGCGCCGCCCATGTGGGTCTTCACGTGGGTGCGGACCATGCGCCGGTCCGCCACGGCTTCGCCGATCACGGCCGCAACGTCGGGCGATTCGCAGAAGGCCTGGATGGACACCCGCGGTACGGGTGCGATCTGCTCGGGTGGCTCCGCCTTGGCGGGCTCGGGGGTGGTCAGCCGGTCGAAGTCCAGCGAGCCGCGCATCAGTCGCCCCCCACCGGGCTGATGGGCGTCGGCGCCGCACCGGTCCAGGCGGTGCCGGGATCCCGGCCCTGGTGGGCCCCGACCTCGCCGCGCAGCAGGCCGATGGCGCGGGTCCTGAGCTGCACGTCGGTCGGGTCCTCGGCGCGCGGCCGCACGAGGTCGCGCGGGTCGTCGACCTGGGCCGCCAGCGTCTGGGTGGAGGCGCAGCCGAGGTTGTAGTAGCTGCGGTTCTGCCAGCCGTCGAGCGAGGCGCCCGAGTTGAGGTCGGCGGGCCAGTCGCCGCAGCGGGACGCCACCTTGGCCTGCAGGCGGTCGTAGCTGAGGTGGAGCGGCGACACGAGGCCGGGGTTCCCGACCGGGTAGGAGCCGATCTCGACGGTGCCGCGGATCCCGTCGGCCACCAGGGTCCGGCGCACCGCCGCCAGGGTGCGCTGCACGTCCTCGCCGTTCACCGCGCCCCGCGGCAGCCGGATCACGATGGGCCCCTGGCCCTTGGTGCGGTACTCGCCCGCGAACACGAACAGGTCGTGGCGCTGCCGCCCGTCGAGCTCGCCCGAGGCGCCGACCAGGAACACGTCGAGCCCGTCGGGCGCCTCGGTCAAAACCACGGGATGGCGTTGGTGGTAGTCGGGCGGCACCGCGCCGGTCGGGATCGTGCGGTCGACGCGGCCGCACCCGGCAAGCGCGACCGCCAGGCCGGCGCAGGCCAGCAGGCTGGCGTAGGCCGACAGGCCGCCGCGGGCCGGCAGGCCGGGCCGGGCCGGCGGGCGTACGGATCGCCGCCGCACGATTGCGGGATGGGCGGAATGCGTCATGGCTGAGGGATCCGCGGTGAGAAACCAGGGCTCAATCGTTGATGAAGCCGACCTTGCCCCGGTAGGCCTTGACTAGTTCCGGGTTGTCGGCCGTGGAATAGATCCGGTTGACCCGGCCCAGGAACCAGGACTGCGGGTCGGAGGCGTCCTGGAAGCCGTCGTCGGGCTTGGCGATCTGGTCGGGCTTCAAGGTCCGGGCGATGTAGGGGGTGACGATGATCATCAGCTCGCTCTCGTCCCGCTGGTAGTCGCGCGACCGGAACAGCGCCCCCAGGATCGGCAGGTTCATGAGGCCGGGCGTTCC
>CAXTEP010000033.1:19260-27061 GCA_964243125.1 uncultured Lichenihabitans sp.
ACCTCCACGACCTGGACCTTGAGCATCACCTGCTCCTTCTCGCGGATCACCATCGAGTTGATCAGGCTGCCGCTCACCACCTGGGTGGAGCCGAACGAGACGCTGCTGCCGGAGCCGGCGCTGCTGGCCGCTCCGCCGCCGACCGCCGTGTAGCCCACGTAGGCGCTGGCGATGTCCAGGGCCTTCTGGGCGTCCACGGCGGAGTCCACGAACCCGGTCAAGATGATCGTGTCGTTGACGGCCTGCACGTGCACGTCGGTGTTGGGCATGGCGGTGCGCAGGATGGCGGCCAGGTCGCTCACGTCGCGCCCGTTGACGATCAGCTCCAGGGTGGCGATGCGGCGGCCGTCCTTGTCGAGCGCGAAGATGGTGGTCTGCCCGTCGGCGACCCCGAAGATGAACATCTTGCGGGCCGAGCGCACCACCGCGTTGGCGACCTGCGGGTTGCCGATGAAGATTTCCGCCGCGTCGGCCGGCAGCTGGACGATGGAGGACCGGCCGATGCCGAGCGTCAGCTTGCGCACCGGGCGGTCGGGGTCGATCCGCAGGTCGGAGGGGGCCGGCACCGCGGCCTGGTTGGGCGGGTTGGGCAGCACCAGATTGTCGGCCGCGGCCGGGCCCGCGCCGGCGGCCAGCCAGCATGCCGCGCCCAGCAGGACCGGGCCGACGCCCCGCGCCACGGGCGGCCTCACCGGGGGGACCCCTCGGCCCTGAGGCCGAAACGCACCACCGTCAGGGGCCCGCCGTCGGGGCGGGCCGCATCGGCGCGGTTGGCGTCGAGCATGCTGCGCAGGGTGAGCGAGAGCTGGCCGGCCCGCTGCGCCAGGATCACGGTCTCGGCCTGGGCGGGGTCGAGTTCGAGGGTGGCGTTGGACCCTACCACCACGGGCTGCCCGTTCTTCTCCTCGACGTTCTGGCCGATCGCGAGCACCCGCACGTCCCGCAGGATGGTTTCGCTCAGGAAGGCGCCACCGCCGACGCCCCGGCTCTCGTCCTGGGAGGTCCGCACCACGTCGACCCGGTCGTTGGGCAGGATGAAGCCGCCCGCCGAGGTCGCGCCCTGCGAGTCGATGTTGATCGCCACGGCCCGCTTGCCCGACGGCAGGATGGCCGACATGAAGCCCGAACTCGCGCCCTTGATCAGCTTTTCGCGGCGGATCGGCTCGCCCTGGAACAGGCTGGCCCGCACGATGGATCCCTTGATGTCGTCGGCGGCCTTCGGGTCCGCGGTCCTGACGATCATGCCCGACGCGACCGCGCCCTTGGGCCAGGCCGTCCAGGCGAGTTCGCCGTCGCCCACCACCGACCCGAGCCCGAGGTCCTTGGCGGCCACCAGCACGTCGTCGGTGGTGGGCGGCGGCAGGTCGGGCGCCGACGCGTCGGCCTGCACGGGCGCGGGCTTCGGCGCATTGGCGAGCATGAAGGCGCCGCCCGCCGCCGCGGCGGCCAGGCCCAGAACAAGGATGCGTGACGTTTTCATCGAGGGTCGTTTCACCCGGCGCCGCGGGGTCGCGACGCCGGGTAATGGATCAAACAAACCTCAAGGCATGGTTAATGAAGCGTATGCGGCCCGCCCGTCAGGGCCCGACGACCGCGTGCCACACGGCCGTGTCGGGGTAGAACGCGAGCCCCGCCACCGCGAGCGCGATGCCGTAGGGGACCCCGTTGCCCCGCGCGTGAAGCCGGGCGATCCAGGCCTGCGCCATCAGCGGGCCGGGCAGGGCGGTCTTGCGCAGCAGCAGGATCGCGACGGTCAGGACGGTGCCGAGCAGGGATGCCGCGAAACCGTAGTCGAGGAGGTTGGTCCAGCCGAGCCACACCGCGGTTGCGGCCGCAAGCTTGGCGTCGCCGCCGCCGATCCAGCCGCGCGCGAAGAACGCGATCGTCAGGCCGAGCACCGCGACGCCGGCCGACAGGTGGATCGCGAGCAGGTCGCCCATCCCCATCCGGGTCGCGGCCGCCATGGCGAGGAAGATCCCCACCAGCGCCAGCGAGACCAGGTTGGAGATCGTCATCGTGAACAGGTCCGACCAGGCCGCGTAGGCCATCAGGACCGGAAATGCGGACAGGACCGCGACGTCCAGGAGCGACATGGGGTCAGGACCGGAAAGGGCGGAAACGCGGCGGCGGGCGGGACGGTGTTCCGGTCGCTGCCCGATCGGCCCGGGCCGGCCGCCCGTCGGGGGGCGTGCCGGCCGGGTCGGCCCCGGTTTCCCGAGGCGTCAGGCCGGGCACGCGCCGTGGTTCGGCCTGGTCGGCACCGCTCACTTGAGCGCGGTGCCGATCGCGTTGAACTTGGTGTTGATGTTGGTGCCAATGGTCTTCAGGGCCGTCAGGATCACGACGCTGATGAGCCCGGCGATCAGGCCGTACTCGATCGCGGTCGCGCCCGACTGGTCCTTGGCGAAGCGGTTCAGAAGGGAAGCCATCGTTGAAACTCCTTGAGCTCTCGTTTGGCCCTGCGGCGCGGGGTCGATGTCCGCTCGGGATGACCTCACCCTAGGAAGCAAGGCTTGCACGGCCGTTAATCGGCGGAAGGCGGGCGGCGGCGGCGGCCCGTCATGTCCGGGCAGGGTTACCGAACCGTGCGGCCGCACCGGTCCGGCGGCCGGCATTCAGGATCGGTTCACCAATCCGCCGGACACTGGGGCCGGGGGACACGCGCGCCGGGGCGCGGATCCGCAGGGGAAAACGGCGATCATGGCGGGGCGGAGCGGACGGTACACGGCCGGGTGGGCGTTGGCGGCGGGAGCCTGGTGGCTGCTGGCCGCGGCGGGTCCGGCATCGGCCCAGGCCGCCATCACGGTCGACGTCATGCTCGACAAGGCCCGAATCCTGAAAATGCCGCCCCAGGCCGAAACCATCGTGGTCGGCAACCCGATCATCGCGGACGTGACGACGCTGAAGAAGAACGGGCTCGTGGTGGTGACCGGCAAGGGATTCGGCGAAACCAACGTGATCCTGCTCGACGCCGCCGGCAACGCGCTGCAGGAACTGGTCGTGCGGGTCCAGTCGTCCAGCGCCCTGGTCACGGTCCAGCGCGGCATGAGCCGCGAGTCCTACGCGTGCCAGCCGCGCTGCGAGCCGACCGTGTCGCTGGGCGACGCGACCGATTTCATGACCAACGCCTCGACCCAGATCTCCTCGCGCAACACCCTCGCGACCCCGGCCGGCGCGCCGCACTGAGAATTTCGACGCGCGAAACCCGCGGGAGCCGTCGAGCGCCCGCGGGTTTCCGCCGATGTTCCAAACCTTCTCGATCGCCGCTCAGGCGGCGTGGCGCACGCTCGACCCGGACGGGGAAGCGTCGGGGAAGTCCGCCGCGAGCCGGGCGCGCGTGTCCCGCGCCTGGGCGCGGGCCGCGGCCCGCGCGGCGGCGACGCGTTCGGCGAGCGCCAGCGACGGGTCGGCGAGCAGCGATCCCGCGAGAGCCGAGGACACGTCCTGCCTGATCAGGCCGATGTCGCGGAGCATGCGGTCGTCGAACATGGCGAGTTCGCGCACCGACCGCCGGTGCTGGATGATCGACGCGGCCGTGCGCGCGAGGGCCGCGACGCGGGTCAGAACCGATCGGGGGGAGGAAAGGAGCGAGTGGGCCATGACGGCCTCCGATAAGGCGTTGCTAGACCTGAAATATAGGATCGGCGAGGCAATCATCAAAACGAATGTTTGTCATGTACGGCATGCAAAAAATTGATATGATGGCGCGAATGGTTCCGAGGAGCCACGGAGGTCGCCGATGACGTCGCTTCTTGATGCGGACCAGCTGAAGACCTTCGTGGCCATCGTCGACGCGGGCTCCTTCACGAGGGCCGGCGACGCGGTCCACAAGACCCAGTCGGCCGTGTCCATGCAGATGAAGAAGCTCGAGGAGCGTCTCGGCAAGCCGGTTTTCGAGCGGGAAGGCCGGGGCTCGAAACTGACCGAGGAAGGCGAGCGCCTGCTCGATTACGCCCGGCGCATCATCAAGCTCAATGTGGAAGCCCTGGCGAGCTTCGCCGAGGCCGAACTGGCCGGCCGGGTGCGCCTCGGCCTGCCCGACGATTACGCCGACCGCTACCTGCCGGAGATCCTGGCGCGCTTCTCGCAGTCCAACCCGCGCGTGGAGGTGACGGTCGTGTGCGAGCCCACCCCCATGCTGGTGGAACGGATCGCCGGGTCCGACCTCGACCTCGCCATCATCACCCACACCGAGAGCCGCGGCACGGCCTCGGTGATCCGGCGCGAACGCCTGTTCTGGGTCACCTCGACCCGCCACGCGGTGCATGAACTGTCGCCCCTGCCGCTCGCGCTCGGCCGCTCCTTCTGCACGTGGCGGCAGGCCGCGACGCTGGCGCTGGAAGGCGTGGGACGCCCGTTCCGGGTGCTGTATTCCAGCTGGAACTCGACCGCGGTCGGAGCCGCGGTGCTGGCCGGCCTCGCGGTCTCGGTGCTGCCCGAAAGCGCGGTGCGCACCGGCATGCGCATCCTGGGTTCGTCCGACGGCTTTCCGTCGCTGCCCTCCTGCAAGATCGCGCTTCTGCGCAACAGGACGGAACCGTCGGCGCTGGCCGACGCGCTCGCCGGACACATCGTCACCAGCCTGGACAACCTGTCGGGCGCGACCGTGTCGGAGCGGATCGGCGCGATGGCGGACTGATCCGGCCGCGCTACGGCCCGACGGCGGACTGCACGATCTGGTAGTAGCGGCCGAGACCGGTGCCGATCAGGGTGGCGCCGGTCACCACGGCGAGCACGAGCGCGGCCGCGATCAGGCCGTATTCGATCGACGCGGTCGCGGCGCTGCACCTCAGGAATCGCTTGGTGATCGGCACGCGCGGCTTCTCCGGTCGGGAGCCCAGCGTCCGGCCGAGAGTTTAACAGAGCTTTGCGTGGCCCGCGCGAGAGCGTCGACCTGCCGACGTGAAAAGGCCCGATCCGCGAGGCGGACCGGGCCTTGGAACCTATCGTTGAACCGAGATCACATCTTCTTCTTCATGTGCTTCTTGGCCATGTGCTTCTTCATCATCGGCTTCTTCGGAGCCATGGCGTCCTGGTCGGCCGCCGCGGGGGGCTCGCTGGCCGCGGGAGCGGCGGCGTTCGGATCGGTCTGGGCCATGGCGACCCCGAGGCTCATGACGGAAGCCGCACAGGCCAGGATGATGGTTTTCTTGAGTGATGTCATCTCGATCTCTCCTTCGTATGCTGCCCTGCAGTTCGCGCCAACCCTTAGCAGCAACCCCCGAACGCGCGCGTGCCGAAGTTGTTGCCCTTGCGATGAATGGGCGATGAATTCACCGTCGTGCGCCCGTGTTGCCTGTTGCCTGGGCGGCCCGTAAGAGAACCCGGGTTCCGTGCGGTTGCGGCCGCCCCCGAGCAGCGGATTTGCCACGATGGCGCGTGACATCATTGACGCTCAGCCGCTCGATTCGCGCGACGCGCTGGTGGGCTGGTTCGAGCAGGGCTGCAAGCCCGCGGCCCAGCATCGCGTCGGCACCGAACACGAGAAGTTCGGCTTCTACGCCGACACCCGCGCGCCCGTGCCCTACGAGGGCCGGGCGGGCCGCGACGGGATCCGGGCGCTGCTCGACCGCATGGCCGGCCGGACCGGCTGGACCCCGATCCTCGAGGGCCCCGCCGTGATCGGGCTCGCCGACGAGGCGGGCGGCGGCGCGATCTCGCTCGAACCCGGCGGCCAGTTCGAGCTGTCGGGCGCGCCGGTCGCCACCGTCCACGAGACCCGCGCCGAACTCGCGGCCCACCTCGATCACGCCCGGGCCGCGGGGGCCGAACTCGGCATCGGCTTCGTGGGCCTGGGCATGTCGCCGTTGTGGAGCCTTCCCGACACGCCCGTCATGCCCAAGGGCCGCTACCGCATCATGGCCGACTACATGCCGAAGGTCGGCACGCGCGGCCTCGACATGATGTTCCGCACCTGCACGGTGCAGGCCAACCTCGATTTCGCCTCCGAGGCCGACATGGTGCGCAAGCTGCGCGTGTCGCTGGCGCTGCAGCCGGTCGCCACCGCGCTTTTCGCGAGCTCGCCCTTCACCGAAGGGCGGCCCAACGGCTTTCTCAGCGCCCGCTCGGAAGTCTGGCGCGACACCGACCGGGGACGATCCGGCATGATGGGCTTCGCGTTCGAGCCCGGCATGGGGTTCGAGCGCTACGTCGATTACGCGCTCGACGTGCCGGCCTATTTCGTCAAGCGCGGCGAAACCTACCACGACGTGGCGGGCGACAGTTTTCGCGACCTCATGGCGGGCCGGCTGGCGCGGCTGCCGGGCGAGCGGGCGACGCTGGCCGACTGGGCCAACCACCTGTCGACCATCTTTCCCGAGGTAAGGCTGAAGCGCTTCCTGGAGATGCGCGGCGCCGACATGGGGTCGGCCGCCGCGGTCTGCGCCCTGCCGGCCCTGTTCGTCGGCCTGCTCTACGACGGGTCGGCGCTCGACGGCGCCTGGGACCTCGTCAAGGGCTGGTCGGAGGCCGACCGCCAGGGCCTGCGGGACGAGGTGCCGCGGCTCGGCTTCCGGGCCGCCGTGGCGGGCCGGCCGGTTCTCGACGTCGCCCGCGACGTCCTGGCGCTCGCCCGCGCCGGCCTGGAACGCCGCGCCCGCCTCGACCCCGAGGGTCGGGACGAAACCATCCACCTCGCGCCCCTGCAGGACCTGGTGGACCGCGGCCGGACCCGCGCCGAGCAGATGCTGGACCTTTACGCCGGCCCCTGGGGCGGCACCGTCGCTCCCGTCTTCGAGACCTGCGCGCTGTAAGGGCCGGGCGCCGAGGGATCGCGAGCCCCGAGCAGCAGCCGCGTCGTTTCGGATCAGGAACAAGGCCCCGCGGCCCGCATTCCTTCCAGGATCGTTCCTCCGAGCCGGACCGCCATGCGCGCCCTGACCCTTGCCCTGCTGGTTGTGTTGCCGTGCGCGGTTGCGGCGAAACCGGCCGCCCCGGCCCTGACGCCCGACGCGGTCAACGGCGCGCCCTTCGCGCCGTTGCCGGAGGTCGCTGCCAAGACCCTTTCGGCCGCGGTGGTCAGGGCCGCGGTTCTGCTCGACCGGGCCCGGTTCTCGCCGGGCGCCATCGACGGACTCGACGGCGACAATTTCCGCCGCGCCGTGGCGGCCTATCAGGCGAGGGCCGGCCTGCCCGGCACCGGGCGGCTCGACCGGCCCACCTGGGACAAGCTCGTCGGCGCCGATCCCGGCCCCGTCCTGGTCGAGCGCAAGATCACGAGGGCCGACCTCAAGGGTCCGTTCGTCAAGCGGGTGCCCCCGGGCATGGAGGCGCAGGCCAGGCTCCCCCGCCTCGGCTACACGAGCGCCAAGGAGGAACTGGCCGAGGAAGTGCACGCCAGCATGGGGCTGCTCGATACCCTGAACCGGAGCGCGGGCGTGAAGGCCGGCGCGGCCGCGGTGGTGCCGCAGGTCGTGTCCGACAAGCCCAAGGCCGAGGTGACCCGGATCGTGGTCGACAAACCCGGCCACGCGGTCCAGGCCTACGCGAGCGACGGCACGCTGGCGGCCTACTACCCGGCTTCGATCGGCAGCGACGAGAAACCCGCGCCGTCGGGGTCCTTCGCGGTGCTGCGGGTGATCCACAATCCCGACTACACCTACAACCCGGCCTACGCATTCAAGGGCGTGAAATCCAAGAAGCCGTTCACGATCGCGCCCGGGCCCAACAATCCGGTGGGCTCGGTCTGGCTCGACCTGTCCGACAAGGGCTACGGCATCCATGGCACGCCCGAGCCCGAGCGCGTGGGCAAGACGCAATCGCACGGCTGCATCCGGCTGACCAACTGGGCCGCCGAGGACCT
>CAXTEP010000034.1:0-8337 GCA_964243125.1 uncultured Lichenihabitans sp.
TGCGCCGGCTCGCTCAACCTGAGCGCCATCGTGAACGCGCAGGACACGCGCTTCGGGCTGTTCGGCTGGTACTGGCTGCCGCTCTTCCCGATGTTCGTGATCTTCTTCATCTCGGCGCTGGCCGAGACGAACCGCGCGCCCTTCGATCTCGTGGAAGCCGAGTCCGAACTCGTGGCGGGCTTCATGGTGGAATACTCCGCCACACCCTACATGCTGTTCATGCTCGGTGAATACGTGGCCATCATGACCATGTGCTCGCTGACCACCATCATGTTCCTGGGCGGGTGGCTGTCGCCCATCCCGTTCGTGCCCTTTACCTGGGTGCCGGGCATCATCTGGTTCGTGCTCAAGGCCTCGGCAGTCTTCTTCATGTTTGCCATGGTGAAGGCCATCGTGCCGCGCTACCGCTACGACCAGCTGATGCGGCTGGGCTGGAAGGTGTTCCTGCCCATCTCGCTCGTTTGCGTGGTGGTGGTGGCCGGGGTGCTGGAGATGACGGGGTGGGGCGGGCTGCCCCATTGACGGGCGCACGTTGGGCGCGCAGGGATGCGACCGGGCATAGTCGAGAGGAATTCTAAGATGCGTCTGGATCGCGCCGCCAAGTCTCTGTTTCTGACAGAGTTCGTCAGCGCCTTCGTGCTGGGGATGCGGTACTTCTTCAAGCCCAAGCTGACCCTGAACTACCCGCACGAGAAGAACCCGCAGAGCCCGCGCTTCCGCGGCGAGCACGCGCTGCGCCGCTATCCGAACGGCGAGGAGCGCTGCATTGCCTGCAAGCTCTGCGAGGCCATCTGCCCGGCCCAGGCCATCACGATCGAGGCGGGCCCGCGCCGCAACGACGGCACCCGCCGCACGACCCGCTACGACATCGACATGGTGAAGTGCATCTACTGCGGCCTGTGCCAGGAAGCCTGCCCGGTCGACGCCATCGTGGAAGGGCCCAACCTCGAATTCTCGGTCGAGACGCGCGAGGAACTGCTCTACGACAAGAACAAGCTGCTGGCCAACGGCGACCGCTGGGAGCGCGAGATCGCCCGCAACCTGGCGCTGAACGCCCCCTACCGCTGACCACGCCGAGACAGCCCGCGCGCGTTGCAACGCGCGCGGCTTTGAGCGTATGAACGTCCCGAACCGGGAAGCAAGAGACTGGCATGACGGCGGCGGACGCGTTCTTTTACCTGTTTTCGGCGGTCGCCGTGGCCTCGGCCTTCATGGTGATCTCGGCCCGCAATCCGGTTCATTCCGTCCTGTTCCTGATCCTGGCCTTCGTGAACGCCGCCGGCCTGTTCCTGCTGCTCGGCGCCGAGTTCCTGGCCATGATCCTGATCGTCGTCTACGTGGGCGCGGTCGCGGTGCTGTTCCTGTTCGTGATCATGATGCTTGACGTGGACTTCACCGAGCTGAAGCAGGGCTTCCTCCAGTACCTGCCGCTCGGCGTGCTGGTGGGCGCCGTGGTGCTGATCGAGCTCGTCCTGGTGGTGGGCAGCTGGACCTTCGCGCCGGTCGACCTGCGGGTCGCGGCCGCGCCCGTCACGCCCGGCCTGTCCAACACGGCTGCGCTGGGCCGGGTGATCTACACGCAGTACCTCTACTTCTTCCAGGCCGCGGGCCTGGTGCTGCTGACCGCCATGATCGGCTCCATCGTCCTGACCCTGCGCCACAAGGTCAGCATCCGCCGGCAGAACATCGCCGAGCAGAACACCCGTGACCCGATGGCGGCCGTGCAGATGCGCAAGGTGCCGTCGCGGGCGGGCCTCTAGGCTTCAGGGAAGCGCCGCCATGACCGTGGGCCTGACCCAGTACCTGATCGTCGCCGCTATCCTGTTCACCCTGGGGGTGGCGGGTATCATCCTCAACCGCAAGAACATCATCATCATCCTGATGTCGGTCGAGCTCATCCTGCTGGCCGTCAACGTCAACCTCGTGTCCTTCTCGGCCTTCCTGGGCGACCTCACCGGCCAGGTGTTCGGGCTCTTCGTGCTCACCGTCGCGGCCGCCGAGTCGGCCATCGGGCTCGCGATCCTGGTGGTCTACTTCCGCAATCGCGGAACGATCGCGGTCGAGGACGTCAACATGATGAAGGGCTGACCAGCCCCTTGGGACCGATCGCCATGTATCATCTCATCGTGTTCCTGCCCCTGCTCGGCTTCCTGGTCGCCGGGCTGTTCGGCCGTTCCATGGGGGCGCGCAACGCCGAGCTCGTCACCTCGTGCCTGGTCGGGGTGTCGGCGATCCTATCCTGGGTGGCGTTCGTCCACGTCGGCTTCGGCGAGGGCGTGACCCGCGTGCCGGTTGCAAACTGGATGACGGTCGGGACCCTGCAGGTCGACTGGGCCTTCCGCATCGACACGCTCACGGCCGTCATGCTGGTGGTGGTCAACACCGTGTCGACGCTCGTGCACGTTTATTCGATCGGCTACATGCACGAGGACCCGAGCCGCCAGCGGTTCTTCGCCTACCTGTCGCTGTTCACCTTCGCCATGCTGATGCTGGTGACGGCCGACAACCTCGTGCAGATGTTCTTCGGCTGGGAGGGGGTCGGCCTCGCGTCCTACCTGCTGATCGGGTTTTGGTACGAGCGCCCTTCCGCGAATGCTGCGGCCATCAAAGCCTTCGTGGTCAACCGGGTGGGCGACTTCGGCTTCTCGCTCGGCATTTTCGCGATCTTCGCCCTGACCAAGTCGGTCGCGTTGGACACCATCTTCGCGGCCGCCCCGGGCTTGGTCGGCCAGCACTACCACGCGTTCGGGCTCGAGCCGAAAGCCCTGACGCTCGTCTGCCTGCTGCTGTTCATGGGCGCGATGGGCAAGTCGGCGCAGTTCCTGCTGCACACCTGGCTGCCCGATGCCATGGAGGGCCCGACCCCGGTGTCGGCGCTCATTCACGCCGCCACCATGGTGACGGCCGGCGTGTTCATGGTGGCCCGCCTGTCGCCGCTGTTCGAGCTGGCCCCGCATGCCCAGACCTTCGTGATCGTCATCGGGGCCACCACGGCCTTCTTCGCCGCCACGATCGGGCTCGTCCAGAACGACATCAAGCGGGTGGTGGCCTATTCGACCTGCTCGCAGCTGGGCTACATGTTCGTGGCGCTCGGCTGCGGCGGCTACGCGGTCGGCATCTTCCACCTGTTCACCCACGCGTTCTTCAAGGCCCTGCTGTTCCTGGGCGCCGGCTCCGTGATCCACGCGGTCGGCGGCGAGCAGGACATGCGCCGCATGGGCGGCCTGCGCGGCAAGATCCCGATCACCTACCTGATGATGGTGGTGGGCACGCTCGCCCTGACCGGCTTCCCGTTCACGGCGGGCTACTACTCGAAGGATGCCATCATCGAGGCCGCCTACGCGTCGCCCCGGCCCGGCGCCATCTACGCCTACATGCTCGTGACGGTGGCGGCCGGCCTGACGTCCTTCTATTCCTGGCGGCTCGTCTTCCTCACCTTCTTCGGCGTGCCACGGAACCAGGACGCGGGCCACGGCGCGACCGACCACAATACCCACGCGGAGCCGGCCGACGAGCATGCCGGGAGCCACGGCCATGGCGGCCATGGCGGCGGCGAGCCGCACGAATCGCCCAATGTCATGCTGGTGCCCCTCTACGTCCTGGCGTTCGGGGCCCTGTTCGCGGGCCTGATCTTCCACCACACCTTCATCGGCGGAGGCCGCGAAGGGTTCTGGAAGGAAAGCCTGTTCACCCTTCCGTCCAACACCCTGTTCGAGCGCATGGAACAGGTCCCGTCCCTGATAGGCTCCATCCCGTCGCTCATGTTTCTGGTCGGGCTGGTGGTGGCCTACTACGCCTACGTGGCCAGGCCCGGCACGGCCGAGCGCTGGGCCCGCATCAACCCGGTGCTGTACCGGTTCCTGCTCAACAAGTGGTACTTCGACGAGCTCTACAACGTCATCTTCGTGCGCCCGGCCTTCGCGCTCGGCCGCCTGTTCTGGAAGGGCGGCGACGGGCGCATCATCGACGGGTTCGGGCCCGACGGCATCGCGGCCGCGGTGATCGGCACGACCAGCCGGGTGGTCAAGATCCAGACCGGCTACGTGTACCACTACGCGTTCGCGATGATGCTGGGCGTCACCGCCTTCATCACCTGGTACCTTGTCGGGGGCATCCGCTGATGTTCGGCTTCGGGCTGCTTTCCGGGCTCATCATCCTGCCGCTGGTGGGCGTGGCCTGCATCCTGGTGCTGCGCGGCAACGACCCGGCGACCTGGCGCAACACGCGCTGGGTCGCGCTCATGACCACGCTGGTCGTGTTCGCCCTGTCGCTGGTGGCCTGGGGCCGGTTCGACACGGGCGACGCGAACTACCAGCTGATCGAGCAGCAGCGCTGGTTCGGGGCCGGGCTCCAGTACAAGCTCGGGGTGGACGGCATCTCCATGCCGTTCGTGGTGCTGACCGCCTTCCTGATGCCGTTCTGCATCCTGGCGTCCTGGGAGTCGATCCAGGTCCGCGTCAAGGAATACATGATCGCCTTCCTGGTGCTGGAAGCGCTGATGATCGGCGTGTTCTGCGCGCTCGACCTCGTCCTCTTCTACCTGTTCTTCGAGGGCGGCCTGATTCCGATGTTCCTGATCATCGGCATCTGGGGCGGTAAGCGCCGCATCTATGCCAGCATGAAGTTCTTCCTGTACACGCTGCTGGGCTCGTTGCTCATGCTGCTCGCCATTATGAAGATGTACGGGATCGCGGGCACGACCGACATCGTGGTGCTCCAGCACACAGAGTTCCCCGCCTCGCTGCAGGCTTGGCTGTGGTTCGCGTTCTTCGCGTCCTTCGCGGTCAAGATGCCCATGTGGCCGGTGCACACCTGGCTGCCGGACGCGCACGTCGAGGCGCCCACGGCGGGCTCGGTGATCCTGGCCGGCATCCTGCTTAAGATGGGCGGCTACGGGTTCCTGCGGTTCTCGCTGCCCATGTTCCCGATCGCCAGCCACCAGTTCGCGCCGCTCGTCTTCGCGCTGTCGGTGATCGCCATCATCTACACATCGCTGGTGGCGCTCGTGCAGGAGGACATGAAGAAGCTGATCGCCTATTCGTCCGTGGCCCACATGGGTTTCGTGACCATGGGCATCTTCACCATGACGCCGCAGGGCATCCAGGGCGCCATGTTCCTGATGATCAGCCACGGCATCGTGTCGGGCGCGCTATTCCTCTGCGTGGGCGTCATCTACGACCGGATGCACACCCGCGAGATCGCGGCCTACGGCGGCCTCGTGCAGCGCATGCCGCTCTACGCCGTGGCGCTACTGGTCTTCACCATGGCCAACATCGGCCTGCCGGGCACGTCGGGCTTCGTGGGCGAGTTCCTGACTATGCTGGCCGCCTTCCAGGTGAACACCTGGGTGGCGCTCTTCGCCACGCTGGGAACCATCCTGGCGGCCGGCTACGCGCTGTACCTTTACCGCCGCATCATCTTCGGCAAGCTCGAGAAGCCCTCGCTCCAGGGCATCCTCGACCTGTCGCCGCGCGAGGTCGCCATCCTGGCGCCGCTGGTGGTACTGACCATCTTCTACGGCGTGCGCCCGGCACCCGTCATCAACGCCTCCATGGCGGCGGTGGACAGGATCAGCGCGACCGTGCAATCCGCGCAGGCGGCCTTCGTGACCAGAACCGCGTCGAACCTCGCGCCGTAAGGGCCCGTTCCCATGAGTCCCGATTTTCACCTCGGCCCGGTTCTGCCGGAATTGGTCATGGCGCTCGGCGCGCTCGTGCTGCTCCTGGTCGGCGCGGTGCGGGGCGAGCGGTCCTCCGGGCTGGTGACGGAACTCGCGATCCTGGTGATCGGGGTGGCGTTCCTGATCGACGTCGGCACGCGCTCTTACGGCGCGACCGCGTTCGGGGGCGCCTTCGTGGACGACCCGTTCAGCCGGTTCATGAAGGGGCTGGCGCTGCTGGGCTCGATCGTGACCCTGGTCATGTCGATCGGCTTCCTGCGCCAGCAGGGCATCGACCGCTTTGAATACCCGGTGCTGGTCGTGCTCTCGACGCTCGGCATGATGATGCTGATCTCGGCCGGCAGCCTGATCGCCCTTTATCTCGGCTTCGAGCTGATGAGCCTCGCGCTCTACGTGCTGGCGGCCTTCGATCGGGACAACGCGCGGGCCAGCGAGGCGGGGCTCAAATATTTCGTGCTGGGCGCGCTTTCGTCCGGCCTGCTGCTTTACGGCGCCTCCCTGATCTACGGCTTCGCCGGCACCGTGTCGTTCGGCGGCATCGCGGCGGCCCTGCAGGGCCACGCCCAGATCGGCGTGATCTTCGGCCTCGTGTTCCTGTCGGCCGGCTTCGCGTTCAAGATGTCGACCGTGCCGTTCCACATGTGGACCCCCGACGTCTACGAGGGCGCCCCCACGCCCGTCACGGCCTTCTTCGCCACCGCGCCCAAGATGGCGGCGGTCGCCATCACGGTGCGGACCGTCATCACGGCCTTTCCGGGCATCGTGGCGGACTGGCAGCAGATCATCATCTTCATCTCGATCGCTTCCATGCTGCTCGGCTCCTTCGCGGCCATCGGGCAGACCAACATCAAGCGGCTGATGGCCTATTCGGCCATCGGCCACATGGGGTTCGCGCTCGTGGGCCTCGCGGCCGGCACCGAGACGGGCGTGCTGGGCGTGCTGCTCTACCTGCTGATCTACCTCGTCATGACGCTCGGCACCTTCGCGGCCATTATGATGATGCAGCGCGACGGCGTCGGCGTGGAAACCATGGCCGACCTGTCGGGCCTCAGCCAGACCCGGCCCGGCATGGCGTTCTTCCTCGGCCTGCTGATGTTCTCGCTCGCCGGCATTCCGCCGCTGGCCGGCTTCTTCGCCAAGTTCTACGTGTTCAGGGCCGCGGTCCAGGCCAACCTCTACGGGCTCGCGGTGATCGGCGTGCTGTCGAGCGTGGTGGCGGCCTACTACTACCTCCGCATCGTCAAGATGATGTATTTCGACCAGCCCACGGGCACCTTCGACCGCGCCAATCCGGCGGTGCGTGTGGTGCTCGCGGTCGCGAGCCTGGCCACGCTCCTGCTCGGGGTCTATCCGGGGCCGGTGGTTCAGGGTGCGACCGCAGCCGCGCACTCGCTGTTCTGACAGGTGAGGCTGGCCGAGCGGGCGATCCGGGCGGGATACCGCATCAACAGTTTCGAGGTGCTCGGCTCCACGAGCGACGAAGCCATGCGGCGGGCCCAGGCGGGCGACCGCGGCCCGCTCTGGGTGGTGGCGGCGCGCCAGACGGGCGGACGGGGCCGGCAGGGCCGGGTCTGGACCTCGCCGCCCGGCAATCTCTACGCGAGCCTGCTGCTCGTCGATCCGGTCGCGCCCGCGGTCGCGCCGCAGCTCGGCTTCGTGGCCGGCGTGGCGCTCGCCGAGGCCGTGGAGGCCTGCGCGGCCCCGGCCGGCCCGGTGCTCATCAAATGGCCCAACGATCTCGTGCACGGCGGCGCCAAGCTCGCAGGCATCCTGGTGGACGGTGGGCGCTGCCGCGACGGGCGCTTCGCCTGTGCGCTCGGCTTCGGGGTCAACCGCCTGTCCCATCCCGAAGGGCTGCCCTATCCGGCCACCGACCTGTTCTCGATCGCGCCGGCCCGCCCCGGTCTCGACACGCTGATGGAGGCCCTGTCGGCCAAGCTCGCGGAAGTGCTCGACCTGTTCGACCGGGGGCGCGGCTTTGCGGCCGTCCGGGAAGCATGGCTCGCGCGCGCTCTGCCGCGCGGCACGCCCATGACGGTCGCGACCTCGTCGGTTAGGGCCGACGGCGTGTTTGAAACCATTGATGCGGGCGGGCGTCTCGTTCTAACCACGAGCGACGGCACGATCGTGATCGACGCGGGCGATGTATTCTTGATGGACCAGACGGCACGACCGCCGGGCCGGAAGGTGATGTGAATGGCGAGTAACGAAAACGAGCTGGTCTTCTGCGCGCTGGGAGGATTGGGAGAGATCGGCATGAACGCGGCGCTCTACGGCTTCGGGCCGCCGAGCCGCCGCAAGTGGCTGATGGTGGATTGCGGGATCTCCTTCGCGGGGCCCGACCTTCCGGGCATCGACCTCGTGTTTCCCGACGTCAGCTTCGTCGAGACCATCAAGCGGGACCTCGTCGGCCTGATCATCACCCACGCCCACGAGGATCACATCGGGGCCGTGACCGAGCTCTGGCCGCGCCTCGGCTGCCCCGTCTACGCAACGCGGTTCGCGGCCGGCTTGCTGGAGATCAAGCGCGGCGCGGAACCCGGCGCCGTCAAGACGCCGGTCACGGTGGTGGCGGTCGGCCAGCGGCTCGATCTCGCGCCCTTCGACCTCGAATTCGTGGCCATGGCGCATTCCATCCCCGAAAGCACGGGCCTGAT
>CAXTEP010000034.1:8437-26916 GCA_964243125.1 uncultured Lichenihabitans sp.
GCCATGGACCGGGCCATCGAGGTGGCGCGCGAGTGCGGCTACTTCGACGGCGTGCCGCCCTTCCTGTCCACCGACAGCTTCGCCTACCTGCCGCGCGACAAGACCGTGGTGGTGGCGACCGGCAGCCAGGGCGAGCTGCGCGCCGCCATGGCCCGCATGGCGCAGGACGAGCACCCCGACATCAAGCTCGCCCGCGGCGACCGGGTGATCTTCTCGTCGCGCACCATCCCCGGCAACGAGCGGGAGGTCGGCCGCGTCGTGAACGGTCTCGTGCGCCAGGGCATCGAGGTCATCACCGACCGCACCGACCTCGTGCACGTGTCGGGCCACCCCCGGCGCGCCGAGGTGGCGCAGCTTTACGGCTGGGTGCGGCCCCGCATCGCGGTGCCGGCCCACGGCGAGCCGCTCCACCTGGCCGAACACGCGAAATTCGCCCGCCTGATGGGCGTCGACCACGTGGTGACGGCCGCCGACGGCGACGTCGTGCTGCTCGCGCCCGGCGACCCGGCCATCGTGAACCAGATCGAGCACGGCCGCCTGTGCAAGGACGGCAACCTGCTGGTCGGTGCCCAGGATCCGGCCATCCAGGCTCGCACGCGCCTGTCCTTCGCGGGCGTGATCTCGGTGGCGTTCGCGCTCACGGCCCGCGGCGAGGTGTCGGGGGATCCCGACGTGATCTTCTCCGGCATGCCGGCCCGCATGCGCGACGGCAAGGGTCTCGACGCCGTGATCGACGCCGCCATCTTCGACACGCTCGACAATCTCGGCCGCGGCAAGCGTCGCGACCCGGACGCGGCCGCGACCGCCGTGGAGCGGGCAATCCGCAACGCCGTCGGGCAGCAGTGGGGCAAGAAGCCCGTCGTTCACGTCCTCGTGGTCGAGGTGTGAGGCGGGGCGGGGAGGCGTGCGATGGCGCTGCCGGTGCCGCTCTCGATGGCGGTCGCGATCTACTTCACCATGTGGTGGATCGTGTTGTTCGCCGTCCTGCCGTTCGGCGTCCGCTCGCAGCAGGAGGCAGGCACCGTGGCGCCGGGAAGCGAGCCCGGCGCGCCGCACGCGCCGCTCCTGCTGCGCAAGGCGGCCTGGACCACGGGCATCACGGCAATCCTGTTCGTCGGCCTGATGGTGTTCATGGCCCACGGCGGCGTCGGCCTGCCGCCACCGCCGGACTGACGGCCGCTCAGGTGTTCGTGCTTTCCGCACGGATCAGGGCGCAGCCGTTGATCCGCCACTGCCCTTCGACCTGCTCGAACGTGTAGACGGCGGTCCAGACCTGCCCCTTGCTGTCCACGATGGTGACGTTCTGGAGCGGCCCGGCCGCGCTCTCGCCGGCGGCGTCGAAGTGGGTGCTGCGGGGCTTGATCAGCGGCGCGTAGGCGCTGTGCACCATGGCGTTGAACCCTTGCGGGTCCGAGAACTTGCTCTTGATCTCCGGTGCCGCGAAGCTCTGCGCCGTCGCGGCATCGTCGCGGCCGAGCGCGTCGAGCTGCTGCGTGATGACGGACTGCATCGCCTGCTGGGTGGCGGCATCGATCTCGGCGGCCCGGGCCGGTCCCGCCTGCATGGCCAGGCCGGACAGGAGTCCCGCGGCCAGCGCCCGTCCGAACCGCTTTCGCATGCCAATCTCCCTCGCCGTCGCGTGCCGTCGCAGATACGGGCGGATCCCGTTCTGCGGCGGCCGTGCCCCTCCGGAAAACCCGCGAGGCCGTGGCTCCCAGCGTGCGGCAGAATGGCGCAGCAAGAACCGGTAGGCGCTCCCGGCTACCGCACCAGCACGTTGGTGAATTGCCAGGGGTCCTCGCGGTCGAGCTCCTCGGGGAAGAGCTGGGCGCGGTCGACCAGCGGGGTCCAGTCCGTATAGGCGCCGATCACCGGCCCGAGATAGGGGGTCTGGACCGCGAGGCAGCGGCGGAAATCCATCTCGTCGGCTTCCACGATGCCGGCGCGGGGGTTCTCGAGCGCCCAGACCATGCCGGCCAGGACCGCGGAGGTGACCTGCAGGCCGGTGGCGTTCTGGTAGGGCGCCAGGCGGCGCGTGTCCTCGATGGACAGCTGCGACCCGTACCAGTAGGCGTTGCGGGCGTGCCCGTAGAGCAGCACGCCGAGCTCGTCGATGCCGTCCACGATGTCGGCCTCGCCCAGGATGGTGGATGCGGGCTGCCGCCGCCACTGTGCCCCGGCCATCTCGTGCAACGACAGCACCGCGTCGTCGGCCGGATGGTAGGCGTAGTGGCAGGTCGGCCTGTACGCGGCCCGGCTCTCCTCGCGCACCGTGTAGTAGTCGGCGATCGAGATCGATTCGTTATGGGTCACCAGGAAGCCGTGCTGCGGCCCGGCGGTGGGCGTCCACGACCGGACGCGCGTGCCGGCGCCCGGCCGCAGCAGGTAGATGGCGCAGTCGGGCCCGAAGTCGTGGTGCTGGCCTTCGAGCGGCATGGTCTTCTCGTGCGTGCCCCAGCCGAGCTCGGCCGGCTGCAGCCCCTCGGACACGAAGCCCTCGACCGACCAGGTGTTCACGAAGGTGCCGCGCGGCTTCGGCGTCCTGGCGCGCTGGGTGTCGCGCTCGGCGATGTGGATGCCCTTCACGCCCAGGCTCTGGGCGAACCGGGCCCAGCCGTCCCGCGTGGTCGGCTCCGCGGCGGCCGAGCCGGTGGCGGCCGCGACGTCGAGCAGAGCCTGCTTGACGAACCACGACACCATGCCCGGGTTGGCCCCGCAGGTCGACACCGCCGTGGGCCCTCCCGGCGGCAGCGCCCGGCGCAGGTCCATCAGCGTTTCCCGCAGCGCGTAGTTGGAGCGCTGCGACGCGGTGAGCCGCGCGTCCGTGTAGAAGCCGGGCCAGGGTTCGACCACGGTGTCGATGTAAAGGGCGCCGATCTCGTGGCACAGGCGGATCAGCGCCGTGGAAGACACCTCGACCGAAAGGTTCACCAGGAATCCCTGCCTGCCGCCCGCGGTCAGCAGCGGTTTCAGGATGCCCAGGTAGTTCTCGATCGTCAGCGCCTCGTGCCGGAACGCGATCCCGCGCTCGTCCAGCAGCGCCCGGTCGGCGTCGTCGGGCGCGATCACCGTGAACGCGGCCCTGTCGTGGCCGATGTGGCGCTCGATGAGCGGCAGGGTGCCCTTGCCGATCGACCCGAACCCCACCATCACGATGGGGCCGTCGAACTGGGCGTGCCGGGTCCATTCGGTCATGGTTGTCTCCGAGGCGGGTAGCATGGTGGGCCCAAGGCGCGTTGGTGCCCGGCCGCGCAGGGGCTCTAAGCCCAAGTCCGGCCGTCCGGTCAAGCCGGAGGGCGCGGCGTTCCCCGAAGCCCGACCCTGCGTCGGGCTCGCGGGCGGGCCGCACTCGCTTCCCTGCCGCGCGCGTGCTATGCGGCCACGCCACCCGCGCCGCGTCCGGGACGGCCGCGTCCTCCCCCGATCCCCGCCAGAGCCGTTCATGTCCGATTTTATCCGCGAGGTCGACGAGGGGGTTCGCCAGGATCGGGCGCGGCGGTTCCTGCAGCGCTACTGGGTCCTGCTCGCCGCCGCGGCCGTGCTGGTGCTGGCCGGCGTGGGGGCCTGGCGGGCCCTCGACACCTATCGCACGGGCAAGGCGCAGGCCGCGGGCGGCCGCTACCTCGATGCCCTGGACCTCGCGCGCGACGGCAAGGACGCCGAGGCCGCCACGGTCCTGCAGGGCGTCGCGGCCGACGGCACGCCGGGCTACCGTCTCCTGGCCCGCTTCCGCGTCGCGGCCGAGACCGGCAAGACCGACCAGCCCGCGGGCGCCAGGCTCTTCGACGCGATCGGCGCGGATCCGGACGTCGACGGCGACCTCCGCGGCTTGGCCCGCTTGCGCGCCGCGGCGCTGCTCGTCGATACGGTACCCTACCCGGAGATCAGGAAGCGCCTGGAGCCGCTGGCCGACGCGAACAGCGGCCTGCGCAACTCGGCCCGCGAACTGCTGGCCGCCGCGGCCCTGAAGGCCGGCGCCGACGAGGACGCCGGCCGCGCCCTCGACGCGATCGAGACCGATCCGACCGCCACCCCCGGCCTGCGCCAGCGCGCCGAGGCCATGCTGGGCCTCGTGCGGGCCGGCAAGGCCGACGTGCTGGCCGAGCCGGCCGCTTCCGCGGCCACCGTGGCGGCCCCGCCGTCGGCGCCCGTCGCGCCGGCCTTCACGCTGCCCGGCGCTCCCCCGCTGGTGGCCGACCAGCCCGCTCCGGCCGAGCCCGCCCCGGAAACACCGCCGGCTGCGGCGCCCACCGGCGACGCGATCGTTTCGCTTCCCGTTCCCGCGCCGGAAACCCCAGCCGCGGTGGCGGCACCGGACCAGCCCCCCACGGCCGCGCCCGCCCCGGCGGTACCGCCGGCAGCGGCACTCCCCGGCGATGCGGTCGTTCCGTTTCCCGCTTCCCCGGACGCGGCCGGTTCGCCACCCGCCAACCCGCCATGAGCCGCTTCTCGGTCGCCATCATCGGCCGTCCCAACGTGGGCAAGTCGACCCTGTTCAACCGGCTGGTGGGCAAGAAGCTCGCCCTGGTGGACGACCAGCCGGGCGTGACCCGGGACCGGCGGGAAGGCGAGGCACGGCTCGGCGACCTTCGCTTCACGGTCGTGGACACGGCGGGCCTCGAGGAAAGCGACGGCGCTTCGCTCACGGGCCGCATGCGGACCCAGACCGAAACCGCGGTGGCGGACGCGGACGCGATCTTCTTCATGGTCGACGCGCGCGTCGGCCTGACCCCTGTCGACCGGCATTTCGCGGCCCTGGTGCGGCGCGCCGACAAGCCGCTCATCCTGATCGCCAACAAGGCCGAGGGCCGCGCCGGGGAGGCGGGCGCCTACGAGGCCTTCGGGCTCGGCCTGGGCGACCCCGTGCCGCTGTCGGCCGAGCACGGCGAAGGTTTCGCGGAACTCTACGACCAGCTGCTCAGGGCCCTGCCCGAGGCGACCGCGCCCGACGAGCCCGAGGGGGCGGGCGCGCCGGAGCGGCCGCGGTTCGACGACGAGGAGGACGGCACCGAACTCGACCCCACCAAGCCGCTGAACGTGGCGGTGCTCGGCCGTCCCAACGCCGGCAAGTCGACCCTGCTCAACCGCCTGCTGGGCGAGAACCGCCTGCTGACCGGCCCGGAGCCCGGCATCACGCGCGACGCGATCGGGCTCGACCTCGACTGGCGTGGGCGCCAGTTCAAGATCTTCGACACCGCGGGCCTGCGCAAGCGCGCCCGCATCGACGACAAGCTGGAAAAGCTCGCGGCCGCCGACGCCCTGCGCGCCGCCAAGTTCGCCGAGGTCGTGGTGGTGCTGCTCGACGCCACGATCCCGTTCGAGAAGCAGGACCTGACCATCGCGGACCTGATCGAGCGCGAGGGACGGGGGCTGGTGATCGGCCTTAACAAATGGGACCTCGTGGAAGCGCGGGGCTCGCGACTGAGCGAGCTCAGGGCGGACGCCGACCGCCTGCTGCCGCAGGTCCGCGGCGCGCCCGTGGTGCCGCTGTCGGGCCTGAACGGGCAGGGGCTCGACAAGCTGGTCGAGGCCGTGGTGCGGGTCCACACCGTGTGGAACAAGCGCATCGCCACGGGCCGGCTCAACCGCTGGCTCGCCGCCACCTTGGACGCGACGCCGCCGCCCGCCGTGAGCGGCCGCCGCATCAAGATCCGCTACATGACCCAGCCCAAGGCGCGGCCGCCGAGCTTCGTGCTGTTCGGCAACCAGCTGCGCGACCTGCCCGTGTCCTACCAGCGCTTCCTGGTGAACGGGTTGCGCGACACCTTCGACCTGCCCGGCGTGCCGATCCGCCTGACGATGCGCCAGGGCGAGAACCCCTACGACCGGAAGCCGGGCCGGCGGGCGGGGTAGGTTAAGCGGGCCGGCGAGCTCGGGCGCCAACTCTCCTCGGCCTGAGGCGGAGGCCGGCATGAATCGAGCTTGCGTTTGTATCCTTCGATGCTGCGAGACGCCGTCCTGCAACAAGCTCAGGCCGAGGGCATCGCCGACTCTGGATTTGCCAACCCCGCTTCCACTAAGCCTGTCGAAGGGTGATCCAGGAGGTCGCGTGCGACCCGTCCTTCGACAGGCTCAGGACGAGGGAGCAGGGCCAGTTGCGATGCGTGTCACGCGGGGGCCGCGAAGCTCATGAGCCTGTCGCTTGGATAATCGTACAGCTTGCCGGTCTCGGTCCAGGCCGGGCCGCAGATCTCGACGATATGCGGGCTGATCTCCTCCGGAGTCTTCAGCGTGTCCGGGTCCTCGCCCGGCATGGCGGTGGCGCGCATGCGGGTGCGTAGGGGACCGGGATTGACGGCCATGACCTTGACGTTCGAGGTGGTGGCGGTTTCGGCCGCGTAGGTCCGCACCAGCGCGTCGAGCGCGGCCTTGGAGATGGCGTAGGGCCCCCAGTAGGGCCGGAACGCCTGGCGGTGGCCCGCCGCTGACGTCAAGAACACGGCCCGGCCGGCGTCGGACGCGCGCAGCAGCGGATCGAGCGAGCGGACCAGGCGCCAGTTGGCCGTCACGTTCACGGCCATGACGTCGTCCCATTGTTTCGGATCGACGTGGCCGAGCGGCGTGATGGGCCCGAGCACGCCGGCGTTGCCGACCAGGATGTCGAGCCGGCCCCAGCGGTCGTGGATCGCGGCGCCGAGACGGTCCAGGGCGTCGCCGTCCTTGAGGTCGCAGGGCACCAGGGTGGCGTCGGCGCCGAGCTGGCGCACGGCGTCGTCGAGTTCCTCCAGCGCTCCCTGGGTGCGGCCGAGCGCCACCACGTGGGCGCCCGCGCGGGCCAAGTCGGTCGCCACCGCGCGGCCGATGCCGCGGGTCGCTCCCGTGACCAGCGCGACGCGGCCCTCGAGCGCGCGCTCCGCCACGCTCAACTCGCCTCGGCCAGCATGGCGAGCTGGCGCACGTTGGTTTCCCCGTTCACGTCCGACAGCCGGGTCGGGTAGTCGCCCGTGAAGCAATGGTCGGAGAATTGCGGGCGGACGGGGTCGCGCCGGGAATAGCCCATGGCCCGGTAGATGCCGTCGACCGACAGGAAGGCCAGCGAATCCGCCCCGATATAGGTCCGCATGGCTTCCAGGTCCATGTTGGCGGCCAGCAGCTTGTCGCGGTCGGGCGTGTCGATCCCGTAGTAGTCGGGATGGGTGATGGGCGGCGACGAGATGCGGAAATGCACCTCCCGGGCGCCCGCGTCCCGCATCATCTGCACGATCTTGACCGATGTGGTGCCGCGCACGATCGAGTCGTCGAGCAGCACGATGCTTTTGCCCGCCACCACGCCGCGGTTGGCGCTGTGCTTCAGGCGCACGCCGATCTCGCGCACCGACTGGCTGGGCTGGATGAAGGTTCGCCCGACGTAGTGATTGCGGACGATGCCGAGCTCGAACGGGATGCCCGAGGTTTGCGCGAAACCGAGTGCGGCCGGCACGCCGCTGTCGGGCACCGGCACCACCACGTCGGCCTCGGCCGGGCTTTCGCGCGCGAGCTCGGCGCCCATCTTCTTGCGCACGTCGTAGACCGAGCGCCCGTGCACCACCGAGTCGGGGCGGGAGAAGTAAATGTATTCGAAGATGCAGGGCCGCGGCACCTGACGCGGGAACGGTCGCAGGCTTTCCACGCCGGCCTCGGAGATCACCACCACCTCGCCGTTCTCGACGTCGCGGATGAAGCGTGCCCCGATGATGTCGAGCGCGCAGGTTTCCGAGCACAGGATATAGTGGCCGTTCAGCTCGCCCAGCACGAGCGGCCGGATGCCGAGCGGGTCGCGCGCCCCCACCAGCTTGCCGTTGGTCAGCCCCACGAACGAGTAGGCGCCTTCGAGCTGCCGCAGCGCGTCGATGAATCGCTCGATGAAGCGCGCCTTGCGGGACCGTGCCACGAGGTGGAGGATCACCTCCGTGTCGGAGGTGGACTGGCAGATGGCCCCGTCGCGGATCAGCTCGCGGCGCACCGTCAGCCCGTTGGTCAGGTTGCCGTTGTGGGCCACCGCGAAACCGCCGCCGTCCAGTTCCGCGAAGAGCGGCTGCACGTTGCGGAACACCGTGGCGCCCGTGGTGGCGTAGCGGACGTGGCCGATGGCGGAGCGTCCGGGCAGGCGCGCGATCGTGTCGGTGTTCGAGAAGTGGTCGCCCACGAGGCCGAGGCGGCGTTCCGAATGGAACCGCTGGCCGTCGCAGCACACGATGCCGGCCGCTTCCTGCCCGCGGTGCTGCAGCGCGTGCAGCCCGAGCGCCGTGATGGCGGCCGCGTCGTCGTGCCCGAAGATGCCGAAAACCCCGCATTCCTCGCGCAGCCGGTCCGCATCGGGATCGAACGCGTCGTTGAGCACGTCCAACCCCGGGTTCGCTCGCGAGGACGCGTCGGCATGGCTCATCGGGATGGTCCTGCGGTGCGGTGTACCACCGCAGCATATAGCTGTGCCCCGCCCGGTCCGGAAGGGCGCGGGACGCGGAAACCCCGGGATAAGAGGGTCACGGCTTCTTGCCCAGCACCGGGGGCTTGCCGAGCAGGTTGTCGAGCTTCTGGCGGTCGGCCGGCGACAGGCTCCCCGTGCTGGCCGGCGTCGCGGGCGTCGTGCCGGCATCGCTTTTCCGGGCCGGGGCGGGCGGCGGTGTCGGGGCCTTGGTGTCGGTGTCGTCGGCCGGCACCTCGTCGGCGGGCGCCTTGTCGCGGTGGAGGCGCTTCAGGATGGTGTTCTCGGGATCGTCGGGCAGCATGGCGAGCAGGTCCTCGCCGGTCACCTGCAGGAGCGGCCGCGTCTTGGCATTGGCGACCCATTCGGGCTGCGATTTGGCGGGCACGAGCCAGTTGAAGAACAGGAACGCCACCACGCCCAGCAGGAACCCGCGCGCCGCCCCGAACAGGAAGCCGAGCGACCGGTCGAGCGCCCCCACCTTGCTGTCGAGGATCACGTCCGACAATTTCACCGTGATGATCGACACCACGATCAAGGTCGCGAAGAACACGACCGCCACGGCCGCGATCAGCGCCACGGTGTCCTTCTGGATGTAGGGCGTGAGATAGGGCAGCACGGCGGGGTAGAGATAGTAGGCCGCCACCGCCGCCGCGGCCCAGGACGCGATCGCCAAGACCTCGCGCGTGAACCCCCGCACCATCGACAGGAGCGCGGAAACCAGCACGATGCCCAGCAGCGCGAGATCAAGGTAGGACGGCATCAAACGGGCCTCGTCGCGCGCGGGGCGCGCCGCGTGGGGGATCGGGGAGGGCTGGGGCGCACCGTCGCGGTATAGCGAAGGCGGCCATGCGCGTCATCAGCGCCGGGCGGTTTTGCCCCGGGGCGCGTCCCGGCTCCGCGGCGCGTCCTGACGGTCGCGCGCCTGCTCCTGCGCTTCGGCCGCGATCTCGGCCACCAGTGCCGCGATGTGGCCGACCGCGTGGACCGGCAGGGCCGCGGCCTCGCCGTCGCCCGCGGGCCTCGCGCCCCCGCGGCCCGCCTCGGGCGCGGTGGCGCCCGCGAAGCCCAGCTTGGCGGCCTCCTTGAGCCGTGCGCCCGCGTGCACCACGGGCCGAACCGCGCCCGACAGGCCGAGTTCGCCGAAGTAGACGCCGTCGGCGCTCAGGCGCGTGCCGGTCAGCGACGACACCAGCGCGGCCGCGGCCGCGAGGTCGGCGGCGGGCTCGGTGATCTTCAGCCCCCCCGCCACGTTCAGGTAAACGTCGTGCTGGCCGAGCCGCACCCCGGCATGGGCTTCCAGCACCGCGATCACCATGGCGAGGCGCTGCGAGTCCCAGCCCACCACGGCGCGGCGCGGCGTGCCGAGCGCGGTCGGGGCCACCAGGGCCTGGAACTCGACCAGCAGCGGCCGCGTGCCCTCCATGCCGGCGAAGACCGCGGTGCCGGCCGCGCTGGCGTCGCGGCCCGACAGGAAGAAGGCCGACGGGTTGGCGACCTCGCCCAGGCCGCGGCCCGTCATCTCGAACACGCCGATCTCGTCGGTGGGGCCGAACCGGTTCTTGAGCGACCGCAGGATGCGGAAATGGTGCGCGCCGTCACCCTCGAAGGACAGCACGGCATCCACCATGTGCTCCACCACCCGGGGGCCGGCGATCTGCCCGTCCTTGGTGACGTGGCCCACCAGCACCACGCAGGCCCCGGTGGTCTTGGCGTAGCGGATCAGCCCCTGGGTCGCGGTCCGCACCTGGGTGACGGTGCCGGGCGCGGCCTCGACGATCTCGCTCCACATGGTCTGGATCGAGTCGATCACCACGAGGGTGAAGCGCGGCCCCTCGCTCAGGGTCGCGACGATGTCCTCGACGCTCGTTGCGGCGGCAAGCTCGACGGGCGCGCCCGACAGGCCAAGCCGCTCGGCCCTGAGCCGCACCTGCCCGGCCGCCTCCTCGCCCGAGATGTAGGCGACCCGGGGCCCGCGCTCGGCCAGCCGGGCACAGGCCTGGATCAGCAGGGTGGACTTGCCGATGCCGGGCTCGCCGCCGATCAGCAGCACCGAGCCCGGCACCAGGCCGCCGCCCGTGACGCGGTCGAGCTCGGCGATGCCGGTGGGGGTGCGGGGCGGTTCGGCGGTGTCGGCCGACAGGCCTTCGAGCGCGAACAGGCGGCCTTTCCGCCCCTTGCGGGCGATCTGGCCGCCGATGCCGGAGGCGGCTGCCTCCTCCACGATGGTGTTCCATTCGCCGCAGGAGTCGCACCGCCCCTGCCAGCGGTTGGTGACGGCGCCGCAGTTCTGGCACACGAAGGTCGGGCGCGCCTTGGTCACGGCGTCTCGTTAATCGACCGGCGCCGGTAGCGGCGGCCGAGATTGGTGAGGATTTCGTAGCCGACCGTGCCGGTCCGCTGCGCGAGGTCGTCGACCGTGAGGGTCGGGCCCAGGATTTCCATCACCGCACCGGGTCGCGCGGCCCCGGCGGGCGCCTCCGTGACGTCGACGATGCTGGTGTCCATCGACACGCGGCCGACGAGCCGGCACGGCACGCCGGCCATCAGCGCCGCGGGACCGTCACCCTCGCCGTCCACCGTGCGGGCGTTGCGGGGCAGGCCGTCGGCGTAGCCGATCCCGATCGTGGCAAGTCGCGTCGGGCGCGGCGCGACCCATCGCCCGTTGTAGCCGGCCGTTTCGCCGGCCCCCACGGTCCGGACCTGAAGGATGGGGGCCGTGAGGCCGACCACGGCGCGCATCGGGTTGGACCGGCCGGGGAGGGGGTTGCCGCCGTAGAGCGCGAAGCCGGGCCGGACGAGGTCGTAGTGCGGGCGTCCGGGCAGGAAGATGCCCGACGAGTTGGCGAGCGAGGCCGGCACAGGGCCGAGCGGCCCGCCGCGCAGGGCGTCGAACAGGGCGACCTGCCGGGCGTTGACGGGCGCGTCCGGCACCTCGGCCGACACGAAATGGCTCATGAGCAGGACGACCCGCGCGGCCGCGAGCGCGTCGGCGTCGAGCCGCGCCGCCGCGTCGTGATCGAAGCCCAGCCGGTTCATGCCCGTGTCGACGTGCAGGGCGCAGACCAAGCCGGGGTCGGCCAGGGCGGTCCAGGCCCCGAGCTCCTCGGCCGAACCCAGCACGGCGGACAGCTGCGCGTCCCGGTACAGGGCCGGGGCCGCGAGGGCGGGATGGAAGCCGTTCAGCACGAACACGCGCGCGTCCGCGTCCGGCACGCCCGCGTCGCGCAGGCTCGCCCGCGCCCGGACACCCTCGGACACATGGGCGGTGAAGAAGGTGCGGCAGCCCGCCCGCGCCAGGGCCGGGACGGCGCGCTCGATGCCGGTCCCGTAGGCGTCCGCCTTGACCACGGCGCCGCATGCGGCCCCTTCCGCACGGTCGCGCAGGAGCCGCCAGTTCGCGGCCAGGGCCGCGAGGTCGATCGTGAGCATCGCCTGGGCGTCGGCCGGCACGGCGTCCGGGCTCATCCGATCGGCACGGGCAGGTGGTCGTCGCGCGCGAGGTCCGAGAAGCGGGTCACCTCGGCGTCGAACTGCAGCTCCACCGTGCCGGTCGGCCCGTGCCGCTGCTTGCCCACGATCACCTCGGCGCGGCCGTGGCAGCGCTCGATGTCGGCAAGCCAGGTCGTGAACTCCTCGGTGCCCTCGCGCGGCTGCTTGTTCTTGAGGTAGTATTCCTCGCGGTACACGAACAGCACCACGTCGGCGTCCTGCTCGATGGAACCCGACTCGCGCAGGTCGGACAGCTGCGGGCGCTTGTCGTCACGCGACTCCACCTGGCGCGACAGCTGCGACAGGGCCACCACGGGCACGTTGAGCTCCTTGGCAAGCGCCTTCAGCCCGGTGGTGATCTCGGTCAGCTCCTGCACGCGGTTGGAAGCCGAGCTGCTCTTCGAGCCCGACAGCAGCTGCAGGTAGTCCACCACCAGCACGTCCAGGCCGCGCTGACGCTTGAGGCGCCGGGCGCGGGCGGTCAGTTGGGCAATCGAGATGCCGCCCGTGTGGTCGATGTAGAAAGGGATCGTCTGGATCTGCCGGGCCGCGTCCGTGATGTTGTGGAAGTCGTCGTCGGTGATGTCGCCGCGCCGGATCTTGTAGGACGGCACGCCTGACTGTTCCGCGATGATGCGGGTGGCGAGCTGCTCGGAGGACATTTCGAGGCTGAAGAAGCCGATCACGCCGCCGTTGGTGGTGGCGTGGGTGCCGTCGGGCTTGACCTCGAACCGGTAGGCGCGGGCGATGTTGAACGCGATGTTGGTGGCGAGCGCGGTCTTGCCCATGCCTGGGCGGCCCGCCACGATCACGAGGTCGGACGATTGCAGGCCGCCGAGCTGCCGGTCGAGGTCCTGCATGCCGGTGGACACGCCCGACAGCTTGCCGTCGCGCTCGTAGGCCTTGGCGGCCATGTCGATCGCGTGGGTCAGCGCCTGCGAGAAGCTGTGGAAGCCGCCGTCGGCCCGGCCGCTCTCGGCGATCTCGTACAGGCGCTTCTCGGCCTGCTCGATCTGCTCGCGAGGCGACAGGTCCACGGGCGCGTCGTAGGCGACGTTGACCACCTCCTCGCCGATGCCGATCAGGTTGCGCCGGATCGACAGGTCGTAAACGGCGCGGCCGTAATCGGCGGCGTTGATCACCGTGGTGGCGTTGGCGGCCAGCCGGGCGAGGTACTGCGGGATCGTGATGCCGCCACCGATGTCGTGTTCGCCCAGAAACGTCTTCAAGGTCACGGGGGTGGCGATCTTGCCGGCGCGGATCAAGGCCGACAGGACCTCGAAGATGCGGCGGTGGATTTCCTCGCAGAAGTGCTCGGGCTTCAGGAAGTCGGACACGCGGTCGAAGGCGTCGTTGTTGATCAGGATGGCGCCCAGCAGCGCCTGCTCGGCTTCCACGTTGTGCGGGGGAACCCGGTAGGTGTCCTCCGACGCGGCCGGCTGCGCGTCCCGTCGCGGGAATGCTTCGACGATCGCCATTGAACCCTGCCGTTCCCCCGTCCGACCTGCCACCAGAAGCCACGCGGGCTCGGACCAAACAGTTAATGACTCGGGCGCGGAAAGCCCAGGGCGGCGGACCGTCCGCGGCGGTCCGCCCCGCCCCGTCCCCGATTCACACAGGCGGGGGACAGACGGAAGTGAGCCCGCCGGATGGCGCGAGGGCGCGTGGAACGGCGTTTCGGGCCCGCGAGCCCGCGCGCCGCGGCGGTCCGAGGCTTGCGCGCGACGGTTCGCGACATTATACGCACCACCATCCCACACGCGGGTTGAAGCGGTCCTGCTTTCAAGGACTGTTCCGGTGGCCGGCTCGTCGCGACGATCCGGCCGAAACACCCGCGGAGGTATTAACCGGAGAATAACACCGTCATGGCTCTTCCCGACTATTCCATGCGCTCGCTCCTCGAAGCCGGCGCGCATTTCGGCCACCAGTCGCACCGCTGGAACCCGAAGATGGCGCCCTTCATCTTCGGCACGCGCAACAACATCCACATCCTCGACCTCGCCCAAACGGTGCCGCTGTTCCACCGCGCCCTGCAGGCCGTGTCCGACACGGTGGCGCGCGGCGGCCGCGTGCTGTTCGTGGGCACCAAGCGGCAGGCTTCCGAGCCGATCGCGGACGCGGCCAAGCGCTCGGCGCAATATTACATCAACGCCCGTTGGCTCGGCGGCATGCTGACCAATTGGAAGACCATCTCGGCCTCGATCCAGCGCCTGCGCAAGGTCGACGACCTGCTCGCGGCCGGCGCCGGCGGCCTGACCAAGAAGGAGCGGCTGATGCTGTCGCGCGAGCGCGAGAAGCTCGAAAAGGCGCTGGGCGGCATCAAGGACATGGGCGGCGTGCCCGACCTGATCTTCGTGATCGACACCAACAAGGAGCAGCTGGCCATCAAGGAGGCGAACCGCCTCAACATCCCGGTGGCGGCCATCGTCGATACCAATTGCAACCCGGACGGCATCACGTATCCGATCCCGGGCAACGACGACGCGGCCCGGGCCATCTCGCTCTACTGCGACCTGGTTTCGCGCGCCGCCATCGACGGGATTTCGCGCAGCCAGGGCGCGCTCGGCATCGACGTGGGCGACCTCGAGGCGCCGGTCGCCGAGGAGCTGCCGCCCGAGCTCGCGACGCCCATGCCGGCCGAGGCTCCGGCCGACGCGGTGGCGGCCGACGGAGCCGGGGCCGAAGCGCCGGCCGAGGCCTTCGAACTGCTGACGGCCCCGCGGGGTGCGCCCGACGACATGTCCAAGCTGCACGGCGTCGGTCCCCAGGTGGTCCAGAAGCTCAACGACGCCGGCGTGTTCCACTACTGGCAGCTGGCCGCCATGGCCCCGGCCGACGTGGTCCAGCTCGACCAGCAGCTCAAGCTCGGCGGCCGCATCGAGCGCGACGGCTGGGTGCAGCAGGCGCGCGAGCTGCTGGCCGCGGCATAAGTCTTTCCGTTCGAGGCGGAGCGCCCGGCGGGCGCTCCCCGAGGGGGCGGGCGTCCGGCTCCCCCTGTTGATCATTGAAGGCGCACGTGCGGGCCGCGATGTCCCGTGCACGGGAGCGGTCCCGGCGCGCCGCGCCCCTGCAAGGATGAATGTCATGGCCACGATTCCTCCCGCCCTGGTGAAGGAGCTTCGCGAGAAGACCGGCGCCGGCATGATGGACTGCAAGAACGCGCTCAACGAGGTTGGCGGCGACATCGAGCAGGCCGTCGACTGGCTGCGCAAGAAGGGCCTGTCCAAGGCCGCCAAGAAGTCCGGCCGGGTCGCGGCCGAGGGCCTCGTGGCCGTGGCGGTGCAGGGCCCCCGGGGCGTCCTGGTCGAGGTGAACTCCGAAACCGACTTCGTGGCCCGCAACGAGGATTTCCAGAAGCTCGTCCGCGGCGTCGCGGCCGTGGCGCTTGACCACGGCCCCGCCGGGGCCTCCGACGTCGAGAGCCTCAAGGCCGCGGCCTTCCCGGGCGGCGGCACGGTCGCGGAAGCGGTCGCCAACGCGATCGCGACGATCGGCGAGAACATGACGCTGCGCCGTGCCGGCGGGCTCGAAGTCTCGCAGGGGCTGGTGGCCCACTACGTCCACAATGTCGTGGGCGAGAACCTCGGCAAGATCGGCGTCCTGCTGGCGCTCGAGTCGACCGGTAAAGCCGTCGAGCTCGCAAACTTCGGCCGGCAGGTCGCCATGCACGTCGCGGCCTCGAGCCCGCTCGCGGTGGACGGCGCCGGCCTCGACCCCGCGATCGTCGAGCGCGAAAAGCAGCTGCTGCGGGAAAAGAACGCCGGCAAGCCCGCCAACGTGCTCGACAGGATCGTCGAGAGCGGCCTGAAGAGCTACTACAAGGAGGTCAGCCTGCTCGACCAGCCTTTCGTGCACGACGGCACGAAGACGGTTGCGCAGGCCGCCAAGGAAGCCGAAAAGCAGGTCGGCGCGCCGATCGTCGTGAAGGGCTTCCTGCGGTTCGCCCTCGGCGAGGGTATCGACCGGCCGGACGCGCCCGACTTCGCGTCGGAGGTCGCCAGCATGGTTTGACGGACGGCGGCTCGGCCGCCCCATCGGCGCGCCGGCCAGCCGGCTGAACGCGCCGGCAATCGTTCAACGACATCCAGCGAGGGCGAATGACGGACGATCACGGAGCCGGGCGGTATCGACGGGTCGTCATCAAGCTTTCGGGCGAGGCCCTGACGGGGCCCGACGCCTTTGGGCTGCACGCCCCCACCGTGGCCCGCATCGCGGCCGACCTCGTGGGCTCGGCCGAACTCGGCGTCGAGATCGCGGTGGTGGTCGGTGGCGGGAACTTCTTCCGCGGCATGCAGGGCGCCGACAAGGGCATCGAGCGTGCCCGGGCCGACTCGATCGGCATGCTGGCCACCGTCATGAACGCGCTCGCCATCGAGGCCGCGATCGAGGCCGAAGGGTCGCCGGCCCGCGCCCTGTCGGCCATTCCGATGCCGTCCCTGTGCCAGCCTTACTCGCGCCAGGCGGCGCTGCACCATCTCGCCAAGGGCCGCATCTGCGTGCTGGCGGGCGGCACCGGCAACCCGTTCTTCACCACCGACACGGGCGCGGTGCTGCGGGCCGCCGAACTGTCGAGCGACGCCGTCATGAAGGCCACCCAGGTGGACGGCGTTTACTCGGCCGACCCCAAGCGCGACCCGACCGCGACCCGCTTCGACCACCTGACCCACGACGACGCGATCACGCGCAACCTAGCCGTGATGGACACCGCGGCCTTCGCGCTCGCGCGCGAGAACCGCATTCCCATCCTGGTCTTCTCCATCGCCCAGGAGGCGGCCATCCGGTCGACCCTGGAAGGAACCGGGCGATTCACACTTGTGTCTCCCTGAGGGGACCCGGCCGGGCGCCCGCAATTCACATTAGGCCCCGAATAGCGTAGACGAGTGCGCGAAATCACCGACACGGCCGGGTCGCCGGTCGATTCGAATTGGATGTCCAGCGTGAGCGCAGAATTCAATCTGGGAGACCTCAAGGCGCGGATGCAGTCCCCCATCCAGGCGTACCGGCACAAGCTGACGGGGCTCCGGACCGGGCGCGCCAGCGCGAACCTGCTCGAGCCCGTCCAGGTCCAGGCCTACGGCCAGTCCATGCCGTTGAACCAGGTCGCCAACATCAGCGTGCCCGAGTCGCGAAGCCTGTCGGTCCAGGTCTGGGACAAGGGCATGGTGAATGCCGTCGACAAGGCCATCCGCGACGCCAACCTCGGGCTGAGCCCCGTGGTGGAAGGCCAGGTGCTCCGCATCCGCATTCCCGAGCTCAACGAGCAGCGCCGCCGCGAGATGGTCAAGGTCGCCCACGATTACGGCGAGGAAGCGCGCGTGGCGGTGCGCCATCTCCGGCGCGACGAGATCGACCGGATCAAGAAGGCCCTCAAGGCGAAGGCGATCACCGAGGACGACGAGAAGCGTTTCGAGACCGATATTCAGAAAGCGACCGATCAGGCCGTGTCCGAGGTGGACCACCTCCTGGCCGCCAAGGAAAAAGAAATCATGCAGGTCTAGCGATAAAGTGATTGCCTGGGTAGCGAGCGGGGCGACACATGCGCAATCCCGGTTTGGATGAGGAAAGGCGTCTCGCGCACGCTCGCCTGAACGGGACGGAATCCTGCCCGATGACCCCGAGGCACGTCGCCATCATCATGGACGGCAACGGCCGCTGGGCCGCGGCGCGCGGCCTGCCGCGCTTGGAAGGCCATCGCCGCGGCGTCGAAGCGCTGCGCCGCACGGTGCGCTCCGCCATCGATCTTGGCATCCCCTACCTCACGGTCTACAGCTTCTCGTCGGAGAACTGGACGCGGCCCGTCGAGGAGGTGTCCGACCTCATGGGCCTGCTCAAGCGCTTCATCCGCAACGACCTGGCCGACCTGCATCGCATCGGGGTGCGGGTGCGGGTGATCGGGGTGCGCGCCAACCTGCAGCCCGACATCCGTGCGCTGCTGGTCGAGGCCGAGGAGCGGACGCGCCTCAACACGGCTCTCACCCTGGTGGTCGCGTTCAACTACGGGGCGCGCCAGGAACTGGTCGAGGCCGTGCGGGCCATCGCGGCCCGGGTCGCGGCCGGGGAGATCGAGGCCGAGGCGGTTTCGGCCGCCACGATCGCGGCCCATCTCGACACGTCCGGCATCCCGGATCCCGACCTGATCATCCGCACCTCGGGCGAGCAGCGCCTGTCGAACTTCCTGATGTGGCAGGCCGCCTATTCGGAACTCGTCTTTCTGCCGGTCCACTGGCCGGACTTCGACCGCGCCGCCTTTGACCAGGCCTTGGCGGCCTACACGCAGCGCGAGCGACGTTTCGGCGGCGTCCCGGCGCACGAGGCGGCGGCCCGCGTCGTGAAATCGGCCCTGTGATCGGCGGAGCCGGGGGCCGTCCCGCCGCCGGCGTCGCGGCAGCCCGGACCGGCGGCGGCCGCTGGCCCGACCTCGGGCCTCGGCTCGCCTCGGCTCTCGTGCTCGTCGCTCTGGCGCTGGGCACCGCCGTGGCGGGCGGGGTTCCCTTTGCGGTTCTCTGGTTGGCGGCCTCGGCCGCTATCCTTTGGGAATGGCAGCGGCTCGTCGGTCCGGAAACCGCGGCGCGCTGCTCGGTCG
>CAXTEP010000035.1:0-2868 GCA_964243125.1 uncultured Lichenihabitans sp.
AGGAACCGGCCCGCTCGCCGGACGCCGTCGATCCGGAGCGCGTCGCGAAGGTCGTGGCGCAGCGCCACCGGCCAGAGACTTGTGAGCGGGTGCAGGCGTCCGCCCGAACACGCGCAGGCGATCCCCTGGCCGGGGCGGGCGGCGGCGAGCCGCGCCAGCAGGTCGGGCGGCACGAAAGGGGCGTCGCCCGGCACCACCAGGGCCAGCGCGAAGGCGGGCCGTTCCCGGGCGATCCAGTCGAGCCCCGCCAGCACCCCGGCCAGCGGACCCGTGCCGCCGTCCTCGGGGGCGTCGCCCACGACCGGCACGGCAAATCCGGCGAACCGCTCGGCGGCGCCGTTGGCGCTGATCGTGATCGCGTTTTCGCACTGGGGACGGAGCCGGTCGAGCAGGTGCCCCAGCACCGTCGAGGACCCGAGCGGACGCAGCGGTTTGTCGCCGCCGCCCAGACGGGTGGCCCGGCCGCCGGCCAGCACCAGCGCGTGCGCCAAGAGCGTCCGGGCGGTCAGGGCGGGGTGGTCCGGATCACGGGGCAGCGATCGGGTTTGATGTCGAGCAGGGGCGTGCCGTCGACGCAGTCCATCCCGCGCACCCGGAGCACCGGGCCGTCGCGCCCGACCAGCCGACAGATCGACGACGCGATAGGGTTCGGCCGCAGCGGCGAGCGGATCGCGAAGGTGCCACGCGGCCGGGCCGAGGCGCGCGGGTGCTGCACCACGAGGTCGCGTCGCCCCAGGTGCATCCAGTAGAGGACCTGCACGAAGGCGTGCTCGTCGAGGCCTTCCAGGGCCGCGCCCCAGCGGGCATCGACATGCAGCCGGCACTCCGGCCCGTCGAGGTCGCCGTGCCGCGGGCAGTCGGCGCGCCGCGGCCAGGGGGTCTCGATGCGGCCGATGAAGAACAGGCCGGCCGCGTAGCGGTCGGGCAAGCCGGTCGCGACCTCCCCGGGGCGCTGGTCCCGGTCGGTCGCGTCAGGCACGGCAGACGGGTCCATCTCAGCGGATTCGCCAGGGCGCCGCGCCGCCCGGCGGAGCCGGCCGGTACGCGAGGCGGAAGCTCGGCCAGGTTCCGACGAGCCCCAGTGTCGCGGCCCGCGGCGCGGCGGCGTCGCGGCGCGGATCGATCGCGGCCGTGAGGTCGACGTCGTGGTGCAGGAGCGACGCCGTCCCGCCCAGCGCGACCTGAAGGTCGGCGCTGGCCAACTCGCCCTGGCGCAATCGCAGGGTTCCGTCGGCGAGGTCGAACCCGAGCGAAACGCTGTCGAACGGGACGGGGCCGCGCAGGACGGACGCGGCCGGATCCTCCGCGCCGCCGGAACCGGGGTCTTCGACCCCGGACAGCAGATTCGGCCCGACCGAGCCGTCCCTGATCGTGACCTGCCCCCGGCCGCTCAGGCCCGCGACGAGCGCCTGCGGGGAAACGCCCCGGGCGTCCAGCGTCAGGTGCCCGTTGGTGGTGCCTGCCGCGGTTCCCGCCGCCCCGACGTCGTCCGCCAAGGCGTTCAGATCAACCTGCGCGAAGCTCGCCTCGGCCCGCAGGGCGGTTTCGGCCCCTTCGACGACTGCCACCACGCGCCCCTTGAACAGCCCGTCGTAGGCGCGCCCTTCGCCGAGCGAAAGCTCCATGCGGCCGCTGCCGCTCTGCAGCGACAGGGCGCTGTCTTCGAGTTCGAACCATCCCCAGCGCGCATGCGTGGCCGACACGCGCATGTCGATGTCGGTGAAGGCCAGGGTCCGCGTATCCAGCGGGTTGCGGCTCCAGCGCCCGTCGGGGGTCAGGACGGGCGGCAGGTTCGCCAGGAACGGCTCGAGGTCGATGCGGTCGGTGGCCATGGTGCCGGCCACCGACGGGCCGTTCGGTCCCGCCCCGAACGCCAGCGCGCCGTCGAACAGCATGCCGTCCAGGCCCAGGCTGACGTCCGCCAGGGCGAGCGCGCGGGCGGTCAGCGTCACGCTCCCGGTCAGCCGGGCCTCGTTGATCCGGTTCAGCGCCGTCAGCGGCGTGCCGACTGCGGCAAGGAGGTGCGGAAGATCGCGGGTCGAGGCCGACAGGCGGCCGGTCGCGCGCGCGTCGGCCTGCTTGCCCAGCGTCCCGTCGAGGTCGAGAGCAAGGTCGGTCGACTTGACGCGCAGCATTCCCGGCGTGGTGGCGCCCGCCAGCCACGCGTCGGGCCGGTCGAGGACCAGGACGAAGGATCCGTGCCGCCCGCGCAGGGTCGCCTCGCCCGACAGGCTCGCGCCCCCGTGCTCGGGCCAGGACCAGGTCGCGGCGAGGTCGCCGAGCAATACGTCCAGGTCGTTGCGGGCCGACCGCAGCCGCACGACGCCGTTGTGGACGCGCAGATCATGGCCGCGCAGCGCCATCAGGAGGCCAGCCGATTCGCCGCCGGGGCCGATACTCGCCCGGTCGAGGTCGACCGCGGCGGTCGGACTCTCCAGGGTAACCCGCACGACCCGATCTTCACCGCCCAGAAGGTCGAAAGCGTCCAGCGTCGCGCTGGCCTCGTCGGCGTCGATCGCCAGCGCGCCGCCGGGGCCGCGCAGGCTCACACCGCTCGCCCGCACGCCCGGCCGGGGCAGCCAGCCGAAGCTGACCGGACCCGCGATGGCGACCTGCAGGCCCGTGGCTCGTTCCAGGGCCGCCCGCAGCCGATCCCTCAGCACGGCTTCGCTCGACCGAGATCCCACCAGGAAGGCTCCGGCGGCCGGGGCCGAAACCGCGAGCAGCGCCGCCGCTGCGATACGGGTGAACATCCGCGACACGTTGGAACTGCTCGGCCTCCATTCGGGCCGGGTTCTAGCCGCTGCGGCGTCGGCGCGCCACGTCGTTTTCGGCTTGCCGGCTGTGGCCCGGACGCATCACCGCGCA
>CAXTEP010000035.1:2968-9202 GCA_964243125.1 uncultured Lichenihabitans sp.
GTGTCGATCAACGAGGACGGGTCCGGCGGCCAGCAGGCCGAATGGGCCCAGCAGTACGACGCCGACCCCAAGCTCGCGGTGCAGCGGTCGACCACCCCCATCCTGTCGCAGCAGACCGTGGCGGCGACCGAACAGGCGATCGCGACCTACCAGGCCATCGTGGGCAGGGGCGGCTGGGCGCCCGTTTCCGGCGGCGTTCTCAACCTGCACGTCGGCTCCAAGGGGCAGGCCGTGGCGGCGCTGCGCCGGCGGTTGATCGCGTCCAACGACCTCGGCGAGGACACCGGCTTGTCGCCCGTGTTCGACACCTACGTGGAAGCGGCCGTGAAGCGCTTCCAGGCCCGGCACGGCATCGGCGAAACCGGTGTGGTCACCGCCGAGACCGTGCAGCAGCTCAACGTGTCGGCCGACACCAGGCTGAAGCAGCTGGAAATCAACCTGATCCGCCTGCGCTCCTTCGCGGGCGATCTCGGCCAGCGCTACGTTATGGCCAACATCCCGGCCGCCGTGGTCGAGACGGTCGAGAACGGCAGCGTGTTCAGCCACCACGTGGCGGGGGTCGGCAAGATCGACCGCCAGTCGCCGGTCATGCAGACCAAGGCGACCGACATCAACTTCAACCCGTTCTGGACCGTGCCGGCGTCGATCATCCGCAAGGACCTGATCCCCAAGATGCAGGCCGACGCGAACTACCTGACCGACAACCACATCCGCATCTTCAGCAAGGACAACCAGGAGGTCCCGCCCGCCGCGATCAACTGGAACTCGTCGGACGCGACCAACTACCGGTTCCGGGAAGATCCGGGCGAGAACAATTCGCTCGGCGTGGTGCGGATCAACATTTCCAACCCGTACGGGGTCTACATGCACGACACGTCCACCAAGGGCGTGTTCGGCGACGACTTCCGCTTCGTGTCGTCGGGCTGCATCCGGTTGCAGAACGTGCGCGACTACGTGGCTTGGCTCCTGCGCGACACGCCCGGTTGGGATCGCGCCCACATCGACGAGGCGATCCGCTCGGGCGAGCGGGTCGACGTCAAGCTCGCCCAGCCCGTGCCGGTCTACTGGGTCTACATCACGGCCTGGGCGTCGCCCGACGGCGTGGTGCAGTTCCGCCCCGACATCTACCAGCGCGACGGGTTCGGCACGGTGACGGCCGACAACGCCATGTCGGACGAGCAGAACGCCGACGTGCAGCCCGCCATCGAGCAGGAATAGCGGGGAAAAGCCGCGCGTCCGGCTCCGCACGGCCAAACCGACGCCTCTTCCCGCGCGGCGGGACAAGGAGGCGGCACGCGAACGCGAGGCCGACCCCGGTTCGGCGCGCCGTTCGTCGCGGCCCGCGGGGCACCCTTCACGCCCGCGCGGCGCCATGGTATCGGCAGGCGCCTCGCGGGCCGCCGGTCCAACACCCGCGACGCCGCGATGGGTTCACGCCATGACCACGATGATCACGCCGGAAGCCGCGACCCGCATGGTCGGGGTCCACCGCTCGAACAGCTTCTTCGCCGCCGACCTCGCGACCCGCGATCCCGCCATCGCGGCCGCCATCGCGGACGAGCTTGGCCGTCAGCGCGACGAGATCGAGCTGATCGCCTCCGAGAACATCGTGTCCCGCGCCGTGCTCGAAGCGCAGGGCTCGGTGATGACCAACAAATACGCCGAGGGCTATCCCGGGCGCCGCTACTACGGCGGCTGCCAGTTCGTCGACGTGGCCGAGCGGCTCGCCGTCGACCGGGCCAAGCAGCTGTTCGGTTGCGGCTACGCCAACGTGCAGCCGAACTCCGGCAGCCAGGCCAACCAGGCCGTGTTCCTGGCCCTGCTGCAGCCGGGCGACACGTTCATGGGGCTCGACCTCGCGGCGGGCGGCCACCTGACGCACGGCTCGCCCGTGAACATGTCGGGCCGCTGGTTCAAGCCGGAGCCCTATACGGTCGACCGCGACACGCATCTGGTCGACATGGACGCGGTCGAGCGCCAGGCGAAGGCGGTGCGCCCCAAGCTGATCATCGCGGGCGGCTCGGCTTATTCGCGCCTGTGGGACTTTGAGCGGTTCCGCCAGATCGCCGACGAGGTCGGGGCCTATTTCTTCGTCGACATGGCGCATTTCGCGGGCCTCGTGGCGGGCGGAGCACACCCTTCGCCGTTCCCGCACGCCCACGTGGTCACGTCCACCACCCACAAGACGCTGCGCGGGCCGCGCGGCGGCCTGATCCTGACCGACGACGAGGCGATCGCCAAGAAGATCAACTCGGCGGTGTTTCCCGGCCTGCAGGGCGGCCCCCTGATGCACGTCATCGCGGCCAAGGCGGTGGCGTTCGGCGAAGCCCTGCAGCCCGAGTTCAGGATCTACGCGCGCGCCGTGGTGGACAATGCGGCCGCGCTGGCCGAATCGATCATCGAGGGTGGGCTGGCGGTCGTGTCGGGCCGGACCGAGAACCACTTGGTGCTCGTGGACCTGCGCCCCAAGGGGCTGACCGGCAAGGCCACCGAGGCCGCCCTCGGCCGGGCCCACATCACGGTGAACAAGAACGGCGTGCCGTTCGACCCCGAGAAGCCTTCGGTAACCTCGGGCGTCCGGCTCGGGACACCGGCTGCCACGTCGCGTGGCTTCGGGACCGCCGAGTTCGCCGAGGTCGGGTCGCTGATCGTCGAAACTCTCGACGGCCTCGCGGCCTCGGGCGAAGACCGCAACGGTGCGGTCGAGGCCGGGGTGCGCCGCAAGGTCGAGGCGCTGGTCCGGCGCTTCCCCATCTACTGACCGCCGTGCGGGCTCCATCGGCGCCCGTGTCGGACGACGAACGTTTCATGGCCGCGGCGCTGAACTACGGCCGGCGCCACATGGGCGCCACGGCCCCGAACCCGTGCGTGGCGGCCCTCGTGGTCAGGGATGGCATCATCGTCGGCCGCGGCGTCACGGCGCCAGGCGGGCGGCCGCACGGCGAGCCGCAAGCGCTGCGGCAGGCCGGACCCCTGGCGAACGGCGCCACTCTCTACGTCACGCTCGAACCATGCTCGCATCACGGCCGCACGCCGCCCTGCGCCGACGCGATCGTGGCGGCGGGGGTCGCGCGGGTCGTGGCGGCGCTGGGCGACCCCGACACCCGCGTGTCGGGCCGGGGCTTCGAGCGGTTGCGGGGGGCCGGCCTCGCGGTCGTGGAAGGCGTCGGGGCCGCCCAGGCCCGGCGCGACCACCTGGGCCACGTCCACCGCGTCGTGGACGGCCGGCCGTTCCTGATGCTCAAGCTTGCCGAAACCCCCGACGGTTTCGCGGCCGGGGCCGAGGGGGGCGAGCGGCTGATGATCACGGGATCGGCCGCCAACGCCTGGGTGCACGGCACCCGCGCGCTTCATGACGCCGTGATGGTCGGCATCGGCACGGCGCTCGCCGACGACCCGGTCCTCACGGTCCGGCTGCCCGGCATGGAAGCGCGGCAGCCGAGCCGGATCATCCTCGACCGGCACGCCCGCCTGCCCGCCACGAGCCGCCTCGCGCGCACCGCGCGTGAAACGCCCGTGCTTCTGCTGACCGACGCCCGCGCCGACGCGGCCCGCGTGGAACGTCTCACACGCGAGGGTGTGGAAGTGATCGCGGTCGCACCCGAAGACCGCGGCGAGGTCGACGCCCCCGGTTGCCTGCGGGCCCTTGCGGCACGAGGTTTCACGCGCATCTTCTGCGAGGGCGGCCCGCGGCTCGCGCGGGCGCTGCTGCGGGCCGATCTGGTGGACGATCTCGTCCTGCTGACCGGCACGCGCCCGAGCCGCGGCGGCGTGCCGGCCCTGGACGCGGGATCCCGCGCCCTGCTGGCACCGGGGACTCGCTTCGACCTCGTCGAAACCCGCATGCTCGGCCCCGACCGGCTGAGCCGGTACGAAAGGCACGACCCATGTTCACGGGACTGATCAGCGACGTCGGCGAGGTCAAGGGCATCAGCCGGTCCGACGACGTAACCCGCCTGCGGATCGCCTGCGGGTACCCGGCGGCCTCCATCCCGATCGGCGCTTCCATCGCCTGCTCGGGCCCGTGCCTCACGGCCGTGGCGGTGAGCCACAAGGGGGATCGGACCGTGTTCGACGTGGAGGCCGGCCGGGAAACGCTGGAGCGGACGACGCTGGGCGACTGGCGCGTCGGCACGCACATCAACCTCGAGCGCTCGCTGAAGATCGGCGACGAACTCGGCGGTCACCTCGTGTCGGGCCACGTGGACGGGATCGCGACCGTGGTGGATCGGGTCGACCTCGGCGCCACGGCCCGCTTCGACCTCGACGCGCCCGCGCGGCTGGCGCGGTTCATCGCCGAGAAGGGATCGGTGTCGCTGGACGGCACCTCGCTCACCGTGAACGCGGTCGAAGGCACTCGCTTCTCGGTCCTGCTGATCCCGCATTCGCTGCAGGCCACGACCTGGCACGCCGTGCGGGCCGGCGCGCGCCTCAACATCGAGGTCGACCAGATGGCCCGCTACGCGGCGCGGCTGACTGAACCGAGCGCCCGCGCCGCCTTGCCGGACGCGTGAGCCGGCCTTAGAAGCGGGGCACGGCCGACCGGCCCCGCCTCATCCCCCGCACGCGCGTTCAGAGACTCGATGGCAGAACACAGCCGCACACGCCCGCTCACGATCGAATCCGTCAGCCCGGCCCACGTCCTCGTGGCCGAGGCACGCTACTACGAGAACACCAGCGACTTCCTGCTCCGGGGCGCCGTCGCGGCCCTGGACGAGGCGGGGGCGACCTACGACGTGGTCACGGTGCCGGGCGCGCTCGAACTGCCGGCCGCGGTCGCGATCTGCCTCGACCGCGAAGGTGAGGCGGAGCGCCGCTACGACGCCGTCGTGGCGCTAGGCTGCGTGATCCGCGGCGAAACCTACCATTTCGAGGTCGTGTCCGACCAGAGCGCCCGGGCCCTGATGGACCTGTCGACCTCCCGCAGCATGCCGCTCGGCAACGGCGTGCTGACGGTCGAGAACGACGAACAGGCGCTGGTCCGGGCCCATCCGGAGCGCGGCGACAAGGGCGGCGACGCCGCGCGCGCGGCCCTGGCGCTGCTGCGCCTGCGTCGCCGGATGGGAGTCTGATCGGTGGCGCGCGGCGAGAAACGGGCCGCGGCCCGGCTGGCGGCCGTCCAGGCACTCTACCAGATGGACCTGACCCAGACCGGCATCCACGCCATCCAGGCCGAGTTCGAGTCGCACTGGATCGGCCAGGAGATCGAGGGGGACCAGTACCGCCCCGCCGAACTCGCCTTCTTCCGCGACATCCTGCACGGCGTGCTGGACGACCAGCGCGCCATCGACCGGATGACCGACACCGTGCTGCAGGAAGGCTGGCCTCTGGCCAGGATCGAGGCGGTGCTGCGGGCCATCCTGCGGGCCGGCACCTACGAGCTGGTGCACCGCGGCGACGTGCCGGCCCGCGTGGTGATCACGGAATACGTCGACGTCGCGGGTGCGTTCTACGGCCGCGACGAGGTCGGGCTGATCAATGCCGTGCTGGACGCGATCGCCCACCGGGTCCGGGCCGGCGAGTTCGAGGGCGGGCGGGTCCGTCCCGCGTGAAGCGGGCCGGATCGGATATGGCGCGGGGAGGCGGGTCGATGAGCAGCATTCAGGTCGAGTCCTTCGGCACCGTCGACGGCACCGACATCCAGCAGGTGACAATCCGGTCGCGGGCCGGCGCCGAGGCCAAGATCCTGACCTGGGGCGCGGTGGTGCGCGACCTGCTTGTGCCCTCCGCGTCGGGGCCGCAACGCGTCGTGCTCGGCCTCAACACGATCGACGACTACCGGGCCCATTCACCCTATTTCGGCGCGATCGCGGGACGGTTCGCCAACCGCATCGCCGAGGGGCGGTTCACCCTGGACGGAACCACCTACGACCTGCCCCGCAACGAGGCCCGGGCCTGCCTGCACGGCGGCCCGCACGGCTTCGGAACGCGTCCGTGGCGCATCCGCGACTTCTCCGAGCAGAGCGTCACGCTGGCGTTCGAGTCGCCCGACGGCGACGGGGGCTTTCCCGGATCGCTGGAAGCCGTCTGCACCTACACGCTCCTCGAGCCCGCGACCCTGCGGGTCGACCTGTCGGCCACGACCGACAAGCCCACCGTGGTCAACCTGACCAACCACTCCTACTTCAATCTCGACGGCTCGCCCGACATCCTCGGCCATGAGTTGACCATTCGGGCCGGGGCGCGAACCCCGACCGACGCCGACCTGATCCCCACGGGCGAGATCCTGGCCGT
>CAXTEP010000035.1:9302-15449 GCA_964243125.1 uncultured Lichenihabitans sp.
GCGCTACGCCCACGCCACCGAGTTCCGGTTCAGCTGACTCCAAGGGAGCGGTGCCCGTGAGATACGGGCACCGCAGGGCGGCTCAGCGGTCGCCGAAGCTGCCGTTACCCTCCGCCAGTGCGGCGCCGACCTCCAGGCCGAGATCGTCGAGCGAGTTCTCCTCGCGCACATTGATCTCCTCGCCCTTCGCCTGCCGCTCGGCCTCTTCCGGCGAGCGGGCCACGTTGACCGTCACCTTGGCCTCGACCTCCGGGTGCAGCTGGATGGGCAGCTTGTGCAGGCCGATCGTCTTGATGGGCGACAGCAGGACGACCTGGTTGCGGTCGACCGAAGTGCCGCCCGCCGTGATGGCGTCGGCGATGTCGCGCGTCGACACGGAGCCGTAGAGCTGGCCCGTTTCGCCGGCCTGCCGGATGATCACGAAGCTTTGGCCGTCGAGCCGCTCCGCGATCGTGGAGGCTTCCGACTTCAGTTCGAGATTGCGGGCTTCGAGTTGCGCGCGCTGAGTCTCGAACCGCTTGGCATTGCCCTCGGTGGCGCGCAGCGCCTTGCCGCGCGGCAGCAGAAAATTGCGCGCGAAGCCGTCCTTGACGCGCACTTTCTCGCCCATCTGGCCGAGCTTGGCGACGCGTTCGAGCAGGATCACTTCCATGGGGTCTTCTCCTCAGGTGGGTGTGGGAAAGGTCGGGGGACGGCGGGTCCGCAGGGCGGACAGGCAGTCGACGACGCCGAGGATCGCCAGCGCCAGCAGGGCCACCGGAACCATGACGACGATGACGTAGATGAGCAGCATCACGGCCCAGCGGGCCACGAAGCCGCGCGTGAGCACGTGGGCGGTGGCGAGGCCCTGCAGGGCGAACGCCATGCCGAGCGCGGTTGCGACGGTCGCGAGCGCGAGGGCCGCCGCCCCGGTGGGAAGCAGCAGGCACAGGACCGTGGCGGCCACAAGCAGGCCCGCGGCGCCGCGCGGCAGGCGCAAACCGTCGGGCACGTTGGGCCACGGGCGCGACAACCGCTGCGAGAGCTCGCTGATGCGGCCCCCCAGCCAAAGGTTCACGAGAAGCATCAGAAAGGTGGAGGCCGCCATGGCGAGCGGCAGGATGCGGATCAGGAACGTGCGGCTGAGACTGGTGTCGGCGGACGCCGGCCCGAGCGCTTCGGCGATCCGGTGCGACAGGGCGCCGACCGCGCCCGCGTAGCTGCCGAACCGGACCAGAAGCGCGGCTCCGGCCAGCAGGACGGCGGCGCTCGCGAGCGCCGCGGCCCAGGCCACGACGCGTCCGATCGGATACCAGCTCAGGCCGCTCGCGCCGCCGGCCGGCAGGGTACCGCCCGGAGGTCCGGCGGGTTGCGCCAGCAGCGTCAGGTAGGCGAGCCACCACGACGGGAACGCGAACGAGATCGCGAAGAAGGCGGCCAGGACCGGCCCGATCGCCACCCCCACCGCGACCGACCCGATCGCGGCGCCCAGCAACCCGGAAAGGTGGCCGAATCCGAGCGCCGCGATGGCAATCGGCAGCGCCGTGAAATAGGCCACCAGCGTGGTCGCGGCCGTGCCCTTCGCGGAAACCACGAAGAGCAGGGCCGAGGCGAGACCGGCGCCGATCGCCACCATGGGTGTCTTCATCATCAAGCTGTCCCGCCTCGTCGCGAGGGGTTAGGAACGGCGGCGCCCCGCGTCCCAGCCGAACCGCGCGGAAACCTCCGCGGGCCATCACGGGCGGCCCGACCGGGGCCGCCCCGTTGTTCTCGAAGCCGCGGGGCCCGTGGCCCGGCGGATCAGCGGATCATGTAGGGCAGCAGGCCGAGGAAGCGGGCGCGCTTGATCGCGGTGGCGAGTTCGCGCTGCTTCTTGGCCGACACGGCCGTGATCCGGGACGGCACGATCTTGCCGCGCTCGGACACGTAGCGCGACAGCAGCCGCGTGTCCTTGTGGTCGATCTTGGGCGCGTTCGGACCCGAGAACGGGCAGGTCTTGCGGCGGCGGAAGAAGGGGCGGCGAGGGGCCGTGGCCATCAGGCTTCTCCCGCGGGCTGGAGGGTTTCGGCCGGGCGCGGCGGCCGCGGCGGACGGTCGAAGCGGCTGCCGCCGCCTCCGCGGCGCTCACCGCGCTCGCCCCGGTCGTCCCGGTCGCCGTCCTCGCGCTTGCGCAGCATGGCCGACTGGCCCTCTTCCAGGGCCTCGACCCGGATCGTCAGGACGCGCAGCACGTCCTCGTTGATGCTCATCTGGCGCTCCATCTCGGCCACGGCGGCCGAAGGAGCATCGATGTTCATCAGCGTGAAATGCGCCTTGCGGTTCTTCTTGATCCGGTAAGCCAGGGACTTGACGCCCCAGTACTCGACCTTGGCCACCTTGCCGCCATTGGCCTCGATAACACCTTTGAGCTGCTCGGTCAGCGTTTCCACCTGCTGGGCGGTCACGTCCTGGCGAGCAAGATACACGTGCTCGTAAAGAGCCATTGTGATGTTGCCTTTCGCTTTATTCTCGCAGGCGCCCGGCGCGGAGCCCTTCGAGCCTCCGAAAGGCTCGAGCGGTCGTTCGAAGGCGGGAACACGGGAAGACGGGCCGAAACCCTCGCCCATGCCGCGGGTCGCCACGGCACGAACGCTTCCGTTCAGCCCCCGGCCAGGACGCTGCGGAGCCCGCACATGGCAGAGAATTGTTCCGCGCGCAAGCCGGATATCGGCCCGGTCTCGTGCACGGACCCCCGAACCGCGATCTTGACAGGTCCTGCCCGGCGGGGCACTCCGCTCGGCCTTCCGCTTCCCGGGAAGCCCGACCGCGCCCCATGACCACCGCCTTCATCTTTCCCGGACAAGGGTCGCAGAGCGTGGGCATGGGCCGGGCCCTGGCCGAGCGCTACCCGCAGGCCCGCGCGGTGTTCGACGAGGTCGACGACGCGCTCGGCGAGAAGCTCTCGACCGTGATCTTCGACGGACCCGAGGCAGACCTCACCCGGACCGCCGTCGCGCAACCGGCCCTCATGGCGACCGGCATCGCGGCCCTTCGCGCGCTCGAGGCGGAAACGGGGCTCGACCTCGCGCGGGACGTGGCTTTCGTGGCGGGCCATTCGCTGGGCGAGTACACGGCCCTGGCGGCGGCCGGGGCGCTGTCGCTCGCCGATGCGGCGCGCCTGCTCCGGTTGCGGGGCGAGGCGATGCAGTCGGCCGTGCCGCCGGGAGTTGGCGCCATGGCGGCCCTGATCGGCACCGACCTGCCGACCGCGGCAGCCCTGGCCGCCGAGGCGGCCGGAACGCAGGTGTGCGCCGTCGCCAACGACAACGGCGGCGGCCAAGTCGTCCTGTCCGGCCACGCCGAGGCGGTCGCCCGCGCCGTGGCCCAGGCGAAGTCCCGCGGCGTCAAGCGCGCCGTCATGCTCAGCGTTTCGGCGCCTTTCCATTGCGGCCTCATGGCGCCGGCCGCCGACGCCATGCGGGCCGCGCTCGACGACACGATCCTGCGCCCCCCCGCGGTGCCGCTCGTGTGCAACCGGGATGCGCGGCCGGCCAACGACGTCGAGGCGATCCGTTCCGCCCTGGTGGCACAGGTGACAGGCCTGGTGCGATGGCGCGAGTGCGCGCTTGCCATGGCGGCCGCGGGCGTGGACGCGTTCGTGGAACTCGGGGCCGGAACGGTGCTGGGCGGTCTCGTGAAGCGGATCGTGCCGGAAGCACGGACGCGCGCGGTCGGTTCGCCGGCCGACGTCGAGGCCTACGGCGAAGCGCGGGGCAGGGCCGATATTTGATCTTTCGACCAGGACCGCCCTTGTGACGGGCGCGAGCGGGGGCTTGGGCCAGGCCATCGCCCGGGCGCTGCATGCCCGCGGGGCCAGCGTGGTGCTGTCGGGCACCAGGGTGGAGGCCCTCGAAGACCTGCGGGACTCGCTGGGCGAGCGCAGTGCTGTGGTGGCCTGCGATCTCGCCAAGGCCGACGAGGTCAGGACCCTCGTGGCCCGGGCCGAGGAGGCGATGGGGCCGCTCGACATCCTGGTCAACAACGCGGGCCTGACCCGGGATGGTCTTTCGGTCCGCATGAAGGACGAGGACTGGGACCTCGTGCTCGCCGTCAACCTGACCGCGGGCTTCGTGCTGGCCCGCGCGGCCCTGAAAAGCATGATGCGGCGGCGCTCCGGCCGCATCGTCGGCATCACCTCGGTAGTGGGGGTCACGGGCAATGCCGGCCAGAGCAACTACGCGGCCTCCAAGGCCGGGATGATCGGCATGACCAAGTCGCTCGCCGCCGAGGTCGCGTCGCGGGATGTGACGGTGAATTGCGTGGCGCCCGGCTTCATCGAGAGCCCGATGACCGACGCGCTGAACGAGAAGCAGAAGGCCGCGATCCTCGCCACCGTGCCGGCTGGACGGCTCGGGGTCGGCCGCGAGGTCGCGGCCGCCGTGGTCTACCTCGCCAGCCCCGAGGCCGCCTACGTGACCGGACAGACGCTGCACGTCAACGGCGGAATGGCAATGATCTGAGTACGTTAGAGTGCCAAGGCGCCGGCTCGGACCCGTGCGGGGCAGCCCTCGCCTTCAAGAAAAAGATGTGTTACGACGCTTCGCCTTCGCGGGAGGCCGGGCAAGCATTGAGCCCGTTTTGCGATCTTTCGAAGACAAGTCTCGCACGCGCTGAACTGCTGGGTCTGCCGCCGCTTCCACCGGGCGAGTGGCCGGCCTCCAGCCACTCCCGGCACGATGCGAACCGGACGATAGAAGTAGGACAAGGAAAGAAACGATGACCGATGTCGCCGAGCGCGTGAAGAAGATCGTGGTGGAGCACCTGGGCGTCGAGCCTGAGAAGGTCGTCGACAATGCCAACTTCATCGACGACCTCGGGGCCGACTCGCTCGACACGGTGGAACTCGTCATGGCGTTCGAGGAGGAATTCGGCGTGGAGATCCCCGACGACGCCGCCGAAACGATCGTGACGGTCGGCGACGCGGTGCGCTTCCTGGAGAAGAACAAGAAGGCCTGATCGCCCGATGGGCCCCCTCTGCCCGGGAGCCGGCCGGGTCTGACGGCCTCCGGGCATGACGGAAACGTCGGCCGGTTGGGCGCGGGGTCGCCGGCGCCGGAAAGGCCGGAAAGCGCGGTTGGAACATGTGGGGTCGATGAGGCGTGTTGTTGTAACCGGACTGGGGATGGTGACGCCGCTCGGCGGTGATGTCGAGACATCGTGGCAGGCCCTGATCGACGGACGGAACGGTGCGCGGTTCATCGAGCGGTTCGATGTTTCCGACCTTGCCTGCAAGGTCGGGTGCATGATCCCCCGCGGCGACGGCACGGCGGGAACGTTCGACGCGACCGCCTGGATGGAAGCCAAGGAACAGCGCAAGGTCGACGAGTTCATCGTCTTCGCGGTCGCGGCCGCCACCCAGGCGTTGACGGACGCGGGCTGGAAGCCGGAAACCTACCAGGAGCAGATCGAGACGGGGGTCATGATCGGCTCCGGCATCGGGGGGCTCGGCGGCATCTGCGACGGCGCCCTGCTGCTCGAGGCCAAGGGGCCTCGCCGCCTGTCCCCCTTCTTCATCCCGGGCCGGCTGATCAACCTCGCGGGCGGCTACGTATCGATTATGCACGGGTTGAAAGGGCCGAACCACGCCGTGGTGACGGCCTGCTCGACCGGCGCGCACGCGATCGGCGACGCGGCCCGGCTGATTCAGTTCGGCGACGCCGAGGTCATGGTGGCGGGCGGGTCGGAATCCGCCGTCAACCGCCTGTCCTACGCGGGGTTCATCGCCTGCCGAGCGCTGACGACGAGCTTCAATGACCGCCCGCAGGCAGCCTCGCGGCCCTACGACCGCGACCGCGACGGCTTCGTCATGGGGGAGGGCTCGGGCTGCGTCGTGCTGGAAAGTCTCGACCACGCGCTGGCGCGCGACGCCCGGATCTACGCCGAGATCGTCGGCTACGGCCTGACCGGCGACGCCCACCATATCACGGCCCCCGCCGAGGACGGCGACGGCGCCTTCCGGTGCATGATGGCCGCCATCAAGCGAGCCGGGATCGCGCCGTCCGGCATCGACTATATCAATGCCCACGGCACTTCCACGCCGCTCGGCGACGAGGTGGAACTGCGGGCCGTGGAGCGGCTGCTCGGCGACGCGGCCGCTACGGTCTCGATGTCGTCCACCAAGTCGGCCGT
>CAXTEP010000035.1:15549-17630 GCA_964243125.1 uncultured Lichenihabitans sp.
GCCGCGGCGGCGCGGCACGGTCGCTACGGGGCGCGAACTTTCGCGGGCGGTCCCGCTCCGGTCATGTTCGCTGGCCGCGAAATCTCCTAGGATTGGTGCCAAGAGGTTCCGATCGCAATGCACGGTTCACCGCCCATGGCCGACAATCCGAACGACAAGGGAGTGACGCGCCCTTCTCCGCTTTCGAGCCGCCGGTCGCTGAGGAGCCCGCGGGAAGCGCTGCAGCCGGAAGCCGCGCCGCCTCCTCCCGGCCCCCCGCCGCGCAAGCGGCGACGCAGCCCGATCGTGTCGACCGCGAGCGGCATCCTGTCGTTTCTCGGCATTGCGGCCATCGCGCTGGCGGTCGCTTGGGCGCTCGGGACGCAGAAGGTCGAGGCTCCGGGACCGCTGCCGACCGACAAGGTCGTGTCCATCGCGCCCGGCACCGACGTGTCGGGCATCGTCGACCAGCTTGCCGACGAGAACGTGATCGAGAGCCGCCCGCTCATGCTCGCGACCCTGTGGCTGGAAGGCAGCAAGAGCAGGGTCAAGGCGGGCGAGTACATGTTCAAGCAGAGCGCCAGCCTGCGGGCCGTGATCGACACGCTGGTGTCGGGCAGGCAGGTGCTTCACACGGTGACGATCCCCGAGGGCCTGACGACCGAGCAGATCGCCGACCGCCTGCGCGACAACGACGTTCTCGTGGGTGACCTGCACGCCCTGCCCAAGGAAGGCATGCTGATGCCCGACACCTACAAGTTCGCGCGCGGCACCACCCGGGACCAGATCATCCGCAACATGGAGGGCGAGCAGAAGCGCGTGCTGGCCGAGGTCTGGTCGCACCGCGCGCCCGACACGCCGATCCGCTCGCCCTACGAACTGCTGACGCTCGCTTCTATCGTCGAGAAGGAGACCGGCAAGGCCGACGAGCGGCCCCGCGTGGCGGGCGTGTTCGTCAACCGGCTCACGCGCAACATGCCGCTGCAGTCCGATCCCACCATCGTGTACGGCCTCGTGGGCGGCAAGGGCACGCTCGGGCACGGCATCTCGCGCAGCGAGCTCGACCAGAAGACACCCTACAACACCTACCAGATCACGGGCCTGCCCCCCGGTCCCATCGCCAACCCGGGCAAGGCCGCCATGGAGGCGGTCGCCAACCCGTCGCGCACCAGGGAGCTGTATTTCGTGGCCGACGGCACGGGCGGCCACGCCTTCGCGGACAGTCTCGACCAGCACCGGCAGAACGTGCAGCGGTGGCGCCAGATCGAGAAGGACCCGAAGGACAAGGTCGATCCCGATGCGGCCCCCACGGCTCTTCCGCGCGGCAGCCAGCGCGGAGCGCTGGACTCCGGCCTGTCGGTCTACGGCAGTCTCGCGCCCTCGCCTCCGAGCCCCGCACCCGCGAGTGCCGCGCCGCCCGCGCCGACCCTGCCGGTCGCGGCCTTCGCGTTCAACGGCTTCGCGGCCGCCCTGCCGCCCGCGACCGGTTCGGCCAAGACCGGCCAGCCGGTCGCGGCCGCGGGGGAGTTCGACGAGTTGGACATCGAGGTGGCGGGCGTCAGGTCGAAGGGCGACGATCTCGCGGCCGCGGACGGCTTCGCCGATCCGGCCGACGAGAACCAGGCCGGCTCCATGGCGACCTTCCCGGTCGCCCCGCAGCGGCTCGCCCAGGAGCGGGCGCAGGCCGCCGCCCTCGGTCTCGCCCCGTCCGGTGGCGCGGCCGGGACCGGCGCGGCGCCTGCGAGCCGGCCGGGCAACGATCTGCCGATCACATCCAACCAGCGCTTCGGCAGAGTGTACATCACCGACGCGTCCGAGGGCACGAGCCTGGACCCGCTGCGCAACAAGACCTACGACCTGAACTCGACCAAGACGGTACCGGTCCTGCGGGCCCTGCCGCCCATCGCGCCGAGCGCGAATTGACCGGCGCCGCGGTCCTGGCCAGCATGACGGGCTTCGCCCGGACCGCGGTCGAGACCCCGCAGGGCGGGCTGACCTGGGAGCTCAAGACCGTCAACGCCAAGGGGCTCGATGTCCGGCTCCGGTTGCCGCCGGGTTTCGACGGCGACGAGGCCCCCTTCCGGGCGCGGATCAGCGACGCG
>CAXTEP010000035.1:17730-26801 GCA_964243125.1 uncultured Lichenihabitans sp.
GCGGTCGGGCGCCGGCTGGACTTCCTGGCCCAGGAACTGGCCCGCGAGGCCAACACGCTCTGCGCCAAGTCGGGCGACGCCGCCCTGACCGCGACGGGCCTGACCCTGCGCAACACCGTCGAGCAGTTCCGCGAACAAGTCCAGAACCTGGAATGAACAGTCCCATGTCGTCCGCCGGACTTCCTTCCCAGGTGCTCAAGCGCCGCGGGCTCATGCTGATCCTGTCCTCGCCGTCGGGGGCCGGCAAGACGACGCTGACCCGCATGCTCCTGCAAAAGCAGGATTGCGACCTGACCCTGTCGGTATCGGTGACGACGCGGTCGCGCCGGTCGAGCGAGGCGGACGGCATCCACTACCATTTCATCACGGCCGAGCGGTTCGAGAGCATGCGCGACCGTAACGAGCTGCTCGAATGGGCCGAGGTGCACGGCAATTGCTACGGCACGCCGCGGGCGCCCGTGGAGGCCGTGCTGGCGTCGGGCCGCGACGTGCTCTTCGACATCGACTACCAGGGCACCCAGCAGGTGCGCAGCAAGGCGCCGGACGACGTGGTGACGGTGTTCATCCTTCCGCCGTCCATGCGGGAGTTGCGGGCCCGCCTGGAGCGCCGCGCCGAGGACGGCCGCGAGGTGATCGAGCGGCGCCTGCTGGCGTCCCGCAACGAGATCTCGCGCTGGACGCTCTACGACTACGTGCTGGTCAACGACGACCTGCAGCAGACGTTCGGGGACGTGCTCAGCATCATGGCGGCCGAGCGCCTGAAGCGGAAGCGCCTGGAGCCCGGCATCGCCGGCTTCGTGTCAGGCCTGCTCGCCGAGTCCTGATCTCAAGGCGCCGTCGCGGAGCGCGGCCTCGCCCCCTAGCAGGTCTTCCAGCGCGCGGGCCAGCGCCGCAAAACCCGCCACGTCGATCTCCTCGGCCCGCCGCGTGCCGTCGATACCCGCGCGATCGAGCAGCGCCTCGGCCGTAAGCCCGGGTACGCGGCCCTGTTGCAGCGCTTTCAGGGACTGCCGCAACATCTTGCGGCGCTGGCCGAATGCCGCCAGGGTGACGCGCGACAGGCAGGTGCCCGAACAGGGAAGCGGCCTCGCGCGGGGCCGCAGTTCGACCACCGCCGACGTGACCTTGGGGGGCGGCGTGAAGGCCTGGGGCGGCACGTCGAACAGGATGCGCGCTTCCGTGCGCCAGCCGCAGAGCACGCCGAGGCGCCCGTAGGCGGCCCGGTCCGCGACGCCCGCGACGATCCGCTCCGCCACCTCCCGCTGAAACATGAGCACCAGCCGGTCGAACCAGGGTGGCCAGATCTCGGCCTCCAGCCAGCCGACCAGCAGCGCGGTGCCGACGTTGTAGGGCAGGTTGGACACGACCCGGAGGCGGCCCGAGGGGGCGTCGCGCGCCCAGGCCGCGGGGTCGGCCCGCAGGGCGTCGCCGGCCACGACTTCGAGCCGGCCGGGGTAGCGGGCCCCGATCGCGGCTAGCGCCGGCAGGGCGCGCTCGTCCCGCTCGACCGCGATCACCCGGGCCGCGCCCTCGGCCAGCAGCGCCCGGGTCAGGCCGCCGGGACCCGGCCCGACCTCCAGCACGGTTTCGCCCGCGAGCGGGCCCGCGGCGCGGGCGATGCGGCCGGTCAGGTTCAGGTCGAACAGGAAATGCTGGCCGAGCGTCTTGCGAGCCGCGAGGCCGTGGGCCTCCACCACGGCCCTCAGCACCGGCAGGCCATCGGCCGCGAGGCCGGTCGCGGGTTCGGTCACGCCGGGCCGCCGGTCCGCGTCGCCGCGAGACGGCCGGCCAGCCGCAGGGCCGCCACCAGACTGGTGGGGCTCGCCCGTCCGGTTCCCGCCAGGTCGAAGGCCGTGCCGTGGTCGGGCGAGGTTCGCACGAAGGGCAGCCCGAGCGTGACGTTCACGGCCTCGTCGAAGGCCAGCGTCTTGATCGGGATCAGGGCCTGGTCGTGGTACATGGCCAACGCCACATCGTAGCGCGACCTCACGCCTCCGGTAAAGAGCGTATCGGCCGGGAAAGGGCCGGCCACGTCGAGGCCGCGGTCGCGCAGAACCGCCAGGGCCGGGCCGATCACCTCGACCTCCTCGCGACCCATCGCGCCGTCCTCGCCGGCGTGCGGATTGAGGCCCGCCACGGCGAGGCGCGGTCGGGCGATCCCGAACCGGTCCGCGAGATCACGGGCCACGGTCGCGGCCGTGTCCTCGATCAGCCGGCCCGTGAGGGCGTGCGGCACCGCGGCCAGGGGGATGTGCACCGTGACCGGCACCACCGCGAGCGCGTCGCACCAGAGCATCATGACGGGCCGCGGGTGCGGGCCGTCCCAGAGCCGGGCCGCGAGGTCACCCAGGTATTCGGTGTGGCCCGGGTGACGGAACCCCGCGCGGTAGAGCACGGCCTTGGCGACCGGATTGGTCACGACCGCGCCGGCCTCGCGGCGCCGCACGCAGGCCACCGCCCGGTCGATCGCCTCGATCGTGGCGGCCGCGTCCTCGCTCGCGGGCTGCCCGGGCCGCCCCGCCACCCTCGCGCCGAGCGGCACGACGGGCAGGGCTGTCTGGAACGCGGCCACGGCGCCGCCGGGCTCGACCTCGGCGATCGGCACCGACAGGCCGAGGCGCGCCGCGCGCGCCGCCAGCGCCGCGGGATCGGCCAGGACGAAGAAGGGCGGCGTGGCCTCGGTCCGTCCCGCCCACGCGGCCAAGGTGACGTCCGGGCCGATGCCCGACGGGTCGCCCTGCGTGAGCGCGAGCGGCACGGAATGCGCCGTCATCGCTTCAGCGCTTCTCGACGACCGCCGTGGTGCGTAATTCCTTGTACATCTGGTCGCCGACGGCGGCCAGCCGATCCCTGACCAGGTTGGCCTGCACGGTGTCGCGCAGGGTGGTGCGGTCGGCGCCGTCGTCCTTGGCGCAGATGGCGATCATCTCGAAACCCGTTCCCGAGCGCTGCGGCTGCGTCAGGCGACCGCTCTGGGTTTGTTCGAGCTCCTTGCGGGCGCCTTCCGCCAGATCCTTGGCTTCGCGGTTGAAGGCCGGCTTGATGGCCACGTCGGGCAGCGCGCGGGCGAGCGCGAGGCCCGTGCCGCAGCCGTCGAAACGCGTCCGCAGGGCCTGGGCCTCGCGCTGGCGCTGGGCCACGACGTCCTGGCTCGCGTTGACGGGGACAACCACGACGATCTGCTGCAGGGTGTAGTCGGTGGCATCCTTGGTCATCCCGCCCATCTTGACGATGGCCGCGGTCACGTCCTCCTCGCTGACGCTGAGCGACTTGTTGCGGGCCCGCACGTAATTGTCCCAGGCCGCCAGCGCGTGCAGGTGGTTGCGGATCGAGTTCGTCGCGGCCTTGTTCTTCTGCAGGGCATCGGCAAGCCCCTGCGATGTGAGCTTGGCCGAGGCCGCGATGCGGGCGAGCGTGGAACTCAGGTCCTGATCGCTCGCGTCGATGCCGTACTTGTTGGCCTGGCGCAGCTTGATCTGATCGGACACGATCTGTTCGAGCGCGTCGGCGCGCGACGCGGGACGCTTGATAATCTTCAGGAAGACCATCTGCTGGTCGACGTCCGTCGTGGTGATGGGGTCTCCGTTGACCACGGCCGCAATGGCCTGGGCCACGGCCGGGCCGGCCGGCACGACGGCGCCGAGAGCGGCCGCGACCAGCGCGGGGATCGCGAGACGGAGGGGACGGGCAAGCCTGCGGCGCTGCATCGTGTTTGCTCAACCTGCCTTGCTGGTTCTGCGCGGTTCGGTCCCGCCGCCGACGGGTTCCGGCTTGGAAGCCACGCGCTTTATGTCGCAATTTCGACCGCCGCAAGGCACCCGCTACTTGTAGATGCCGTCCTGAACGGTTTCCGTGTTGCCGATGCCGGTCTGGACCTTGGCCTGGGCCAGGGTCCGCAGGGTCAGCTGCAGCAGCACGGTCTGGTCGAGACCCTGCACGCCGGCCGAGTCGGTGTAGCTGCGCGAGTAGGTGAAGCTCAAGTCGGTACACTCGTCGTGGTAGCCGAGGCCGGCGCCCAGCACCGCCAGCGCCGGCGCCCCGAGCTTCAGGTCGTAGAGGCCGGTCGCCACATCGTATTTGTACGGGTTCAGATCCACCGTGGCGCTTGCCTTGGCGAAGTAGTGGTCCAGGAAGTCGTAGCGGCCCGTCAGCAGCACGCCTTCGCGCCGATTGGGGTAGCCGATCAGCGGTTGCGGTGCGTAGCGCGAGTATTGCGCCGACCCGGACACGGGGCCGAGCTTGCCGATCGCCAGCAGGTCCACCGCCTTCGGAGTGAAGTCCTTCTCGTCGAAGCGCGTCTTGGCGATCAGCGACAGGTACGGGTTGAGATTGAAGGCCAGGCGCGACACGTAGTCGGAATTGTCGGTCTGCAGCCCGGACTGAGCCGCGACGTTGGCGACGTCGGAGGCCGCGTAGGAGTTCAGGCCCGCGAGCTGGAACGACTGGCCGAACAGCGCGTTGACCGAGGACCCCGAGTGGAACGTCATCGTGTACTGGGCACCCGCGTTCAGGCGTACGCCCCCTTCCACGCGGTCGTAGCCCGAGAACTTGTTCCATTCGAAGATGGTCGTGTCGTCGAACACGAGGCTCTGGGCGTCCTCGTTGGGCAGGTCGCCGGCGTGGATCTCGTTGGGCCGGGCGATGAACTGCGCGATGGGCTCGATCGTCTGCGTCCCGATGGGGGTCGACTCCACGAAGGGGTAGCGCCATTCGAGCCCGATGCCGGGCAGGGCGCGGCCGTAGAAATGGTCGCTGCCGGGGCCGAAGAAGTTGCTCTGGTCCCCGTTGGCGATCTCCGAGAACCCCGCCGGGCTCGAGAAGGTGAACGTGCTGGTCCGGTTGAGCTGGAGCCAGGACGCGTCGAGCCGCACGAACGCGAAGGGCGTCCACACCTCGCCGAACGGGTCGATGAACTTGCGCTGCCAGGACACCTGGGCGGAAGCGCGGTCGTAGCTGCCGCCGATGCCGCGGATGAAGCAGTTGGGGGGCTTGAAGTTCGGCAGGGACGGGTTGGGCGCCAGCGAGGTGGGGCAAACGTCGTAGAGCGAGAAGGCCCGGTCGAGCAGGCGCACGCCGGTCGACTGGTAGTCGGCCGCGGTCCGGGACAGGGCCGTGAAGTTGGTGTCGATCTTGATCTCGCCGCCGACCCCGGCCGTGTCCTCGGGCCGCAGGCCGATCGTGCGGTTGTAGTCGAGCACGGGCAGCACGAGGGGCTGCTGCTTGTTGAAGTCGTATTCGGACAGGCCCTGGATGCGGTAGCCGCGCAGGTCGAAGTAGCTGCGGTCGCCCTGGCCGGTCAGGTAGGCGGTCGAGATCGACTCGCGGACGTAGTCGTTGGTCAGGCTCTCGCTGCGGATCCGGTAGTCCTGGAAGAAGTACTTGTCGCTGAACAGCGAGATGTCCCAGCCGTATTTCCAGTGCTCGTTGATGAAGAACTTGCCGGCCGTCTCGATCGAGCCGCGCAACTGACGGTCGCCGGTGCCGTAGGGTTTGTTCGGGAAGGCGCCGGGATCGAGCTGGTCGATGCCGGTCGCGCGGATGCTGTAGGAGCCGTTCATCAGGCGGTGACGCCACTCGACCTGCCCCAGCACGCCCTGGCGCGACAGAACCGTCGGCGTGACCGTCACGTCGTAATTGGGCGCGAGGGCGAAGAAGTACGGAACCGAGGCCCCGAAGCCGAGCCGCGACTCGTAGACGTAGTTGGGCGCCAGGATGCCGCTCTTGCGCGTGACCGTCGGGTCGGGGGTCGACAGGTAGGGGAAGTAGGCGATCGGGACGCCGAGGAACTCGAAGCTCGCGTCCTCGAAGTAGACCATGTGCTCCGCTTCGTTGTGGATGATCTTGAGGGCCTTGATCTGCCACAGGGGCGCCCGTTCGGGATGCTGCTTGCAGGGCTCGCAGGCCGTGTAGGTGCCTTTCTCGAACACGGCCGTTTCGCCGTTGCTGCGCTCCCCGCGCGGTGCCGTGAAATAGGTTTTCTGGCTCGTGACGGCGCTCAGGCTGTCGATGAAGCCGCTTCTGAAGTCGTCGGTCAGGTCGAAGCGGTCGCCGTACGCCACGGTGCCGTCGGTTTCGGTCAGCTTGGCGTTGCCTTCCGCGAAGACCCGATTGGTGATGCGGTTGTAGGTGACCTTGTCGGCTTCCAGGATCCGGCCCTGGTAGTAGATCTGCACGTTGCCCTGGGCCGTGACGACCTCGTGGTCCTTGTCGTAGGTCAGCTGCCGCGCTTCGAGCACGAGCCGGTCGGCCTTGGCCGAGGATGGGGCCGCCGCAACGGCGGCCGGGCCTTTCTCGGCACCGGCGGCCACGCCGATCCAGCAGGCGAGGAAGACCGCGAGCAGCAGGGCCGCGAACCGCTGCGGCGGGAACCGGCCGTCCGGCGCGGGACCGGTGCCCGGCCCCATCAACCGTCCTCCTGGTTCAGCAGCACAAGCGTACCCAACAGACTTCCAACGATTGCCGGCGACCAGGCCGCGACGGGCGCACTCAGGATGCCCGCGCTCCCCAGATCCCCCACAAGACGCGTGGCGACGTAGAGCACGAAGCCCGCCGCGATGCCACCCGAAACCATCTTGGCCACGCCACCAAACCTGAAAAATCTTAAGGAAAACACTGCGGCGACCAGTACCATGGCGGCCAGCAGGAAGGGGCGGGCGAGCAGCGACTGGAACCGCATGCGGTAGGCCGACGCGTCGAGACCCGCCTGCTCGATCTTGTCCCGGGCGGCCGGCAGCGACCAGAACGGCACGTTGTCGGGCGCCGCCACCGACCCCTTCACCTGGTCGGCCGTCAGGTTGGTGGCCAGCAGGTAGGTGGGCGCGGTGGCCGGCCTGGCGTCCGCATCGGTCGAGGCGACCCGCGCGTCCGTCAAGCGCCAGTGCCCGGGCTCAAGGTGCGCGGCCTTGGCGTCGACGCGCCGGTCGAAGGCGCCGTCGGGCTTGAACATGAACACCGTGACCCCGGTCAGGTCGACGCCGCCGTTGTCGGACTGCCCGGCCCGGAGGATCGCCTGCCCGTCGGCGCTCTTCTGGCGCAGCCACAGGGCCGCGGTCGCGGGAGCGGCCCGGGTCCCCTTGAACACCCTGGCCTCGATGAGGTCGGCGCGGCGCTTGGAAACGGCCGAAAGCGGATTGTAGAGCGTGGTGGCCACCACCCCAAGGACCAGGGCCAGCCCCACCGGCGGCAGCATGAACTGCCACACCGACATGCCGGCCGCCCGCGCCACGACGAGCTCCATCCGGCGGGTCAGGTTGATGAAGGCGAACATGGCGCCGAACAGGACCGCGAAGGGCATGACCTGTTCGGCCACGTCGGGGACCCGGAGCAGCGACAGGAACGCCATCAGGGGCGCGGTGGCGTCCTTGGCGTCGCCGGCCCGCCGCAGCAGTTCCACGAAGTCCAGGAGGTAGATCAGCACGAACATGCCTCCGAACGTGGCCAGCACGGCGCGCGCGAAGGTGAACGAGAGATAGCGGGTCAGCGTCGAACCGGTCACGCGGAACTCACGCGGTCGCTTGCGACGCCGCGGGCACCCGCGCCCGGTGCATGACCGCCGTCCACCCCGGCCCGAACAGCCGCCAGGCCGCGGCCGCGGCCGCGAGCAGCGGGATCGCGTAGGCGAGCGGCACCGCGGCAGGCTGCCGGACGATGAGGTTGGAAGCCTCGAATCCCGCGATCCGGACGACCAGCACCGCCACGATCGCCCATAGCATGGCGCCGCCGCGCCCCTGTCGCGTCGTCTGGGCCTGACCGAGCGCCGCCAGCGCGATCATGCCGAAGGCGAGCGCGAACAACGGGTTGACGAACCGGTCGTGCAGCTCGGCGCGGAACCGCCCGCGCTGCGCCAGCACGTAGGCGTCCTTCTCGTTCAGGTGCAGGAGGTCGGCCGTGGACCGCTCGCGCGGCTTGTAGGGCACGACCCCGGCGTCGCCGCCGAACTGGGTCAGGTCGATCTGGTAGGAGTCGAACACCACGATGGCGGTGTTGCCGCTTTTCGCGTCCTCCCTCTGGAAGCTGCCCTTGCGCAGCAGCAGGAAGGATTCGTCCCCGTTCTGGATCGTCGCGCCGCTCTCGGCCAGGTAGGTCGCGACGTGGTCGGGGTCGCGCCGGTCCTGGATGAAGATGCCGAGCAGCGAGCCGTTCGGCCCGCGGGCGCGGTAGTGGAACACGAAGCCCTGCTCCAGGGTCGTGAAGCTCCCCTCGCGGACGATGCGGGTGATGAAGTCGGCCCGCACCTTGGTGACGAGGTCGCGCAGGGCGTGGAAACCCGCCGGCACCGCGTAAAGCGACATGAAACCGACAAGCACCGCCGCGGCGATCGACAGGACCGCGAAAGGCCGCATCAGGCGGGTGGGCGACAGGCCCGCGGCGCTCATGACGATCAGCTCGCTGTCGCCGTTCAGCCGGTTCAGCGCGTAAAGGACCGCGATGAACAGCGCCACGGGCGCTATGATCATCACCAGCGACGGCAGCGCCAGCCCCGTCACCAGCAGGAACACGAGCAGCGACTGGCCCTTGAGGGTCAGCAGGTCGAATTCCTTGAGGGCCTGGGTGAGCCAGATGATCGCGGTCAGGGTCACGAGCGAGGCCGCGAAAGCCCCCGCGGTGGTCCGGAACACGTATCGATCGACCAGACTGAACACGCGCGCGGCAGGCTCCGATGATCCACCCGGCCAGGGCTAACGGGTCGGGACCGTCACCACAAGCGGGCCTCGGCGCCCGCGGCGGCCCAAGCTTGTGACCGGGTATTTTGGCCACTCCGCGGCATTTCGGAGGCGCGGCGGCGCGGGGAAAACTCCGGCCTTGCGCGCCGCTGCCGGAACGGGGAGGGTGCGGGCCGAGCACGCCCGCGCGCAGGCGTGAACCTTGACATCATGTCACGGCGCGAAGAGAGCCCGATGTCCTCCACGGTCGAAATCGAATTCGTCTCCTTTGAACAGCTCGCGGCCGCGACGGCCGACGGACGGACGGCCCCGGGCGAGCGCGGCACCCTGGTGCTGCTGGCCGGGCGGGACGGCGCGCTGGCCGGGCAGGCGGCCGCGACGGTCCGGGCCGCGGAGACGACGATCCGC
>CAXTEP010000036.1:0-3852 GCA_964243125.1 uncultured Lichenihabitans sp.
CCAGGTCCCGAGCGCGAGCCGCCCGGCCGCGAGGCCGACCTTGCCGCCGGAAACGGGCGGCGGCGGGTTTGTCAACCTGATCGCCAGCATCGGCCGCGTCATGGGCCGCGTGGTCGGCATCTTCTTCAACGCCGGCCGCCGCACCATCGATCAGGTGGTGCGCAACGTGCTGCCGTTCATGGCCTTCGTGACCATGCTGATCGGCATCATCCTTTACACCGGCGTCGGCGACATCATCGCCAAGCCGATGGGCCCGCTCGCCAACAACATCGTCGGCCTGATGATCATCTCGATCATCTGCGGCCTGCCGTTCCTGTCGCCGATCCTTGGTCCGGGTGCGGTCATCGCCCAGGTCATCGGCGTCGCGATCATCGGGCCGCAGATCCAGAACGGCACGATCGCGCCGGCCATGAGCCTGCCCGCGCTGTTCGCCTACAACACGCAGGTCGGCTGCGACTTCGTGCCCGTCGGCCTCGCGCTCGGCGAAGCCAAGCCCAAGACCATCGAGATCGGCGTGCCGGCCGTCCTGCTCAGCCGGCAGATCATGGGACCGCTGTCGGTCGTCATCGCCTGGATCTTCTCGCTGTTCGTCATGTAGTCACCGGAAGGTTGGGAATGACCACCTATTACCGCACCGTAATCTCCGAGGTCGGTCCCGAGGTCGGCGACCTCATCGAGGGTGGGATCCTCATCCTCTTCGCCGAGGGGGCTCCGCCGGAACTCGCCGAGGTTTCGGTCCTGCACGCCGTCGTGGAAGGACCGACCCCGGGAGAACCGCCCGTCGGGGCCGAACTCGCGGTCGGACCGCTCAAGGCTTCGCTGACCGCGGTCGGCAGCCTTGCCTGGTCCAAGATCGCGGAAATGGGGCACGTCGTCATCAATTTCGACGGGGCGACCCGGAGTGCGCGTCCGGGCGAGCTGTCGGCCTCCCCGATCGAGCGCGCGACACTTGCCGGCGCCCTCAAGCCCGGCGTGACGATCAGCATCGCGGGCTGAGCGAGCTTGGCGGGCGGGATCGCCCGCCAAGCCGGAGACGGCCGGTTCCGTTCACCGTGGAGACGCACACCCATGATCCAGCGCTCCGTCACGGTCCGCGTCAAGGACGGCCTCCATGCACGGCCGGCGACCCAGCTCGTCAAGCTCGCGAGGACCTTCGCGTCGACCGTCGAGCTGCGGCGTGGCCAGGACGCCGCGGCCGACGCCAAGAGCTCGGTCAAGCTGATGCTGCTCAGCGTCAAGGAAGGGGACGCGATCACGCTGCTGGCCGACGGCGTGGACGCGGAAGCCGCCGTGGATGCCTTGTCCCGCTTCATCGAAACGGCCGAGGCCGGCGTCGACCTTGGCGGCAGCGCCCCGATGGCCGCCGCCGACGGACGCTCGTCCACGTTCACGCCCCTGCCGTCGCGGCAAGAAGGTGGCGCATGCGGCATTCCGGCCAGCGAGGGATGTGCGATCGGGCCTGCCTTCGGCTTCTTCCCCGAAGCGCTGGTGCCACCCCGGCGCAGCGTGGATCCGGGCGCGGTCGAGGCCGAGATCGAGCACCTCCGCGGCGCGCTCGACACGACCACCGCGACCCTGATCGCGAGCAAGCTCAAGCCGGGCGCGACCCCGCAGGACACCCAGATCATCGAGGCGCTGATCGAGGTCGCGCGCGATGCCGAGCTGGTCGGCGCCATCGAAAATGAGATCCGGGCCGGCCGGGACGCCGTGACGGCCACGCTCGAAGCCGGTCACCGGCTGGCGACGGTCTTCGCCAAGGTCGACAACGATTACATCCGGGCGCGCGCCGAGGACGTGCGCGGCGTCACCCGCGCCCTCGCGCTAACCCTGCTCGGCCGCGCCGACATCGATCTGTCCGATGCCCCGGAGGGTTGCATCCTCGTGGCGGAAGAAATCTCCGCTTGGGATTTCGCCAAAGCTCCCGTCAGGACCATCGCGGGGATCATCTGCACCAAGGGCGCCGCGACCTCGCACGTCGCCATCATGGCGCGCACGCACGGCATTCCGGCCGTGCTGGGATCGGGGGCAAGCACCGCGACCCTGCGGGCGGCCGCCACCGTGGCGCTCGATGGCAGGACGGGCGAAGTCTGGCTCGATCCCGACCCGCGCACCGCCGACGAGATCCGACTGCGCATCGAGGGCGAGCGGAGCGAACGGGACGCCCTCGACATCTTCCGGGACGTGCACCCGAGGACCCGTGCGGGGCGGGCCATCGAGGTCGCGGCCAATCTCGGCTCGCTCAAGGAGATCGAATCTGCCTTGAAGGCGGGCGCGATGGGCGTCGGGTTGTTCCGGACCGAGCTCCTCTTCATGGAGCGCAAGACCCTGCCTTCGGAGGACGAGCAGACGGAGATCTACGCGAGCCTGGCGCGCGCCTTCGCGCCCGACCCCGTCATCGTCCGGACGCTCGACATCGGTGGCGACAAGCCGGTGGCGGGCATCGATTTCCCGCACGAGGACAATCCGTTCCTGGGCTGGCGCGGCGTGCGCATGTGCCTCGACCGGCCGGACGTGTTCAAGCCGCAGCTGAAGGCGCTGCTGCGCGCGGCCGTCCACGGAAATGTCAAGATCATGGTCCCCATGATCACCAATGCCGACGAGATCCTGCGGGTCAAGGCGCTGCTGGCGGAGTGCCGCGCGGAACTCGCCGGCGCCGGAACCCCGATGGGCAATCCCGACCTCGGCATCATGATGGAAACGCCCGCCGCGGCCCTGCTGGCGCCGGAACTTGCCGAACACGCGGCCTTCTTCTCGATCGGAACGAACGATCTCACGCAATATGTCATGGCGGCCGATCGGTTGAACCCGCGTGTCGCCGACCTCAACCGCGCCGATCATCCGGCGGTGCTTCGCGCCATCGAGATGATCTGCCAAGCCGCGCAGGCCAAGAGCATCTGGGTCGGGATCTGCGGGGAGGCCGCGGCCCGGCCCGACCTGATCCCGACCTTCCTCCGCATGGGCGTCAGGGAGCTGTCAATGAGTCCCGCGTCCATTCCGCGGGCCAAGAAGACCGTCGTGGAATGCGACGTGAACGTCGACTAGAGCTTGTCCGGCTTTTCAATCTGGCGTGTGTCAGCAGCAGCCGCTTCCACACGCCCGGCCGCGACCAGCGGATGAAGGTCTGCGCCGCCATCCACCAGGGGCCGAACTCGGCCGGCAGGGCGCGCCGCTTCAGTTGGCCTTTCAGGCACCGGGCATGATGCGGCTGGCGAGCCTCTCCCAGGAGGATTCGGTCGCTTCCGCGCCGCTGCTTCCCAGAAGATCGCCGTGGCCTGGCTCGATATGGCTGCCGCCGAGGAACCCGAAGGCGCGCATGCCCGCCGCCCGGGCACCTTGAACGCCGTAGAGCGAGTCCTCGATCACGACCGCACGCTCGGGGTCCGTTTTCATGCGCTCCGCCGCGAACAGAAACAGGTCCGGCGCCGGCTTGCCGCGGGCCACCTGCTGGGCCGAGAAGACATTTGCGCCGAAAAAGCGGTCGAGACCCGTGAGGGTCAGGCTCATCCGGATACGCTCGGGGCTCGATGACGAGGCGACGCAGCGCGGCCGGTCGCCGAGCGCGACGAGAAAGCGCTCGACCCCTGGCATGGCGGTCAGCGCCCGTTCGAACCACGATCGCGTCGCGGGCCAGACCCGCGCGGGAACGTCGGACGGGATCGCGACGCCGGTCTCGTGAGCGATGCGCGCCAGGATATCCGCCTGCTTCATACCGAAGCAGCGGCCGATCATGGCTTCGGTCGCAGGGACGCCGGCCTCGCCGAGCACCTGCTTCAGCGCCTTCACGGCCAGCACCTCGCTGTCGACCAGGACACCGTCGCAATCGAAGATGATGAGATCGGGTGCGGCCCTCAC
>CAXTEP010000036.1:3952-26322 GCA_964243125.1 uncultured Lichenihabitans sp.
TGTCGACCAGGACACCGTCGCAATCGAAGATGATGAGATCGGGTGCGGCCCTCACGCCACCACCGCGTGCAGGCGCGAGCGGCGCACGGACGCGCGGGTCCGGCCATCCGGGATCCCCTCGACGGGAACGAGACCGGGCTGCCGATGAATGCCCGGAATGCGTGCTGCGTGCACCTCGCCCTCCTGTGCCGAGCTATTGTCTTGGAAACCCAACCACTTCGCGCGAGAACATAGAGACATTTGTACAATCTGCAGTCAATATGTTTATCGCCTGCTTACGTCGATATAGCTATGTATTGTCTCCGGTGTGGTGATGTGAGGCGATGCATCAGACAGATGTATCACAGAGTTTACATTGAGATCGACCTGTCCTCGTACGGACGCGGGGCATCTGTGTTCCTCGCGGGTACAATGGAGCAAGCTCACCCAGGACGGGGCAGTCCTGGTCAGATCCGGCTCGACGCGTCACGAGGCTGGCGGTGGGCAAACGCCATTGCCGGCCAGCGTGATGCCCCGGTGACGATGCATTTTCGTGGAAAGAACTGTCCCGATCACAATGTAAGCGGTCGAGCGTCGTCGGTTCCCCGTCACTGGCATTCGTGCGATACGGCCAGCGAAATTCACGCGGACAAGGAGGCGGCAACGAAGGGCGCGCCTTCGCACCGCTGAAGAGGACGCACGGCGTTGAGCGAAAATTTCGACCTCGAAACCGATGTTCGCGTGCGGGCCGCTTGGCTCTACTACATGGAAGGCATGACGCAGGACGCGGTGGCCCAGGTGCTCGGCATGACCCGGGCGCGAGTCCTGCGCATCCTTGCGGCCTGTCGCGAGGACGGAACCGTCCAGATCAGCGTGACTTCGCCGCTCGCCGGATGTGTGGCGCTTGAGCGTCGCCTTGAAGCCCGCTTCGGCTTCGAACGGACCATCGTCATTCCCCATCCGCAGAACAATGCCGACCCCGGACCGCTGATCGGCGCCGCCACCGGCGCTTACTTGTCCACCATACTGGCCGATGGGCTGACGATCGGCCTGGGATGGGGGCGGACCTTGAGCGCGAGCCTGCCCAACATGCCGAGGCGGCCGTTCAACAAGCTCACCGTTGTGTCCCTGCTCGGCAGTCTGACGCGGGCCTTGCAGTTCAATCCCTCCGAGTTCGCTTGGCGCTTTGCCGACCGGCTCGGAGCCGAATGCTTCATGATGGCGGCCCCGGTCTACGCCCCCGATGCACGCACGCGCGAAGCGCTCGTCAACCATCCCGGCATGGACGACGTGTTCAGCCATGCCGGCCGGCTCGACATTGCGCTGATCAGCGTCGGGGGCTTGTCGCCCAGTTCGACCCTTAACCGTTACAACCTGATCAGCAAGGAGGAACTGGCGTCGTTGGCGCGCGCAGGCGCCGTGGGAGACGTGCTCTGCAGGTTCTTCGACGCCGAGGGCCGCTTGCTTGATCATCCTCTGAACGACAGGGTCATCTCCGCCAGCCCGGAGATGCTGCGCAGCGCACGGCGCACCGTGCTGTCTTCGGGCGGGTGGGAGAAGACGACTGCGGTATTGGCCGCCATCAGGCTGCTGGAGCCCGAAGTACTCGTGACAGACGAAACGGTCGCCGAAGCACTGCTCGATTGTTAGTTTTCGTACCCTCCTGATTTAGGCTCAGGACCTGTTGCTCTTGGTTGGCTTGTCATTCAGGGGTTCCGAGGGGAGACCTTGGACCATGAGCGTATTCCAAGGGTCAGGCGTCGAACCCTCGGTCGGCAGCGTCGCCGACAGCTACGACAATGCCTTGGCCAAGGCCCTCAATGGCCTCTACAGGGCCGAGGTCATCCACCGGCGCGGACCGTGGCGCTCCTTCGAGGCCGTCGAGTTCGCCACCATCGAGCGGGTCGACTGGTTCACCAATCGCCGCCTGCTCGCGCCGCTCGGCAGCATCCCACCCGCCGAGGCCGAAGTCGCCCACTACGCAAAGCTTGAGGCCTTGAGGTCGATAAAGAAACGCAACAATATTGGGGGACGACACGGTCGGTAGATGGATGACAAATATATCATCTGCACTGCCTCTTTGCTAACCCGAACGCCTTACAAAGGCTTGCTGCGTGGCCGCGGATACATCAAGCGCTAGCCTTGCCTTTCCAGTTTTCCCTGCAGATCCCCGTCGGGGCAGGGAACAAACCGGCAGAGACCGGTTCGGAACAGGTGCCCGGCCCAGCTGATCGCATAAAAGCCTGAATTCTGGCGGCAAACCGCGCCACGATCGGCTTCTTTCGGATGGCGGATGGCATCTTGTGCCGGTCGTGTATGGAGGGCCCGATCGGGTGGACAGCAAGGTTGACTTCGTACCCGGCCGCAGCGCCGTGGTGGCCTCCAGGCTCGCCTTCGGGATCGAGCGGATCGGCCTGATCCCCATGCGGGCCCGCATCCTGTCGCTGGTCGTGCTGCTCGCCTGCGCGGTGCTGGCCGGCATCGGGGTCCTGCGCCTCAAGGTCGACGACTCGCTGAGCCAGCTGTTCCGCTCGAACACGCCCGAGTTCCGCCAATACGAGGACGTCACCGCGCGCTTTCCCTCCAACGAGTTCGACGCCCTGGTCGTGGTGGACGGCAAGGGGCTGCTCAGCCGCGACAACGTCGCCAAGCTGCGGGACACGGTGACCGACCTGCAGCTCGTGAAGGGCACCCGGGCCGTCATCTCCATGTTCTCGGCGCGTCAGAAGCCGCAGAGCGGGCAGGTGCCGGCCGCGCTCTTTCCCGAGGAGCTCCCCGAAGGCGCCGACTACGACAAGCTGATCGACCAGGTCCGGCAGAACGAGATCATCAAGGGCAAGCTCCTGTCCGAGGACGGCAGTCTGGCCCTGGTGGTGCTGGCGCTCGACCCCAAGGTCGTGGGCACGAGCCAGCTCAACGAGGTGGTGGGCAACCTGCGCAAGACCATGGCCGAGGACCTGGCGGGCTCGGGCCTCAACGCGCAGCTGTCGGGCGTGCCGGTGATGCAGCTCGAGATCCGCAACGCGGTGGAGCGCGACCGGCTCGTCTACAACGCCATTGGGTTCGCGGCCGGATGCCTGATCGCCATCCTGTTCTTCCGCCGCGTGTCCTTCATGATCGTGGCGGCCGGGCCGCCGCTGCTCGCCATCCTGTTTGCGCTCGGCCTGCTGGGCTGGCTCGACTACCGGCTCAACATGTTCCTGAACATCATGACGCCGCTCATCATGGTGATCAGCTTCTCTGACAGCATGCAGCTCACCTTCGCGGCGCGCGACCGGATGCTGGCCGGCGAGGACCGGTTCACGGCCTTCCGCAACGCCGTGCTGGTGGTGGGGCCGGCCTGCGTGCTCACCCACGCCACCGCGGCGCTGTCCTTCATCGCGCTGCAGTTCACCTCGTCGGACCTGATCAAGACCTTCGGGCAGGCGGGCCTGATCTCCACCCTGATCGCGCTGGTGGCCGTGCTGACCCTGGTGCCGCTGCTGGGCGTGCTGCTGGTGCGCAAGGAGATGGCCTTCGCGGGCCGCGTGGCCGGAGCCGACACGGGCGTGCAGGCGCTGCGGCGGTTCTGCTCGTTCATCGCCACCCGCATGGTGTCGCGGCCCGGCCTTTACAGCCTCATCAGCATCGCGGTGGTGGTCGGGCTCGGGCTCGTCTACCTCGACCTGAAGCCGCGCTACCGCCTGGCCGACCAGGTGCCCGACAAGCAGCAGGCCGTGGCGGCGAGCGGCCAGCTCGACGCCAAGCTGACCGGCGCCAACCCGCTCGACATCCTGATCGAGTTCCCGCCCGGCGCCTCGCTCTACGACGACAAGACGCTCAACGTGATCGGCACCGTGCACGCCATCATGGAAAAGACCGCCGGGCTCGGCAACGTCTGGTCGCTGGAAACCCTGCGCCGGTGGCTCGCCACCAACGAGGGCCGCAGCGACGGCGCCACCGTGAAGGACTACATCGATCTGCTGCCCAAGAGCCTGGTGCGGCGCTTCATCGACCAGGCCCAGGACGCCGTCGTGGTGTCGGGCCGCATCCCGGACCGCGACGCGAGCCAGCTGCTGCCGATGATCGACGAGCTCAACGGCGAGCTCGATGCCGTGCGCGGTGGCAATCCCGGCTACACGATCGCGGTCACGGGCCTGTCGGCCATCGCGGCCCGCAACAGCGCCAGCATGATCGAGAAGCTCAACCTCGGCCTCACGGTCGAGTTCCTGTTCGTGGCGGTGTTCATCGGGCTGGCGTTCCGCTCGGTGGCGGTGATGCTGGCCAGCATCCTGCCGGGCATCTTCCCGGTGGTGGTGTCGGGGGCGCTGCTCTGGGCCACGGGGGAGGGCCTGCAATTCGTCAGCGTCGTGGCCCTGACGGTCTCGTTCGGGCTCGGCCTGAGCGCCACGATCCACTTCCTGAACCGGCTCAGGGTGGAGGAGCAGCCCGGCGAGGACCCCTCTGTGGGGGTCATGCGGGCAACCGTCCTAGTCGGGCCCGCCCTGATCCTGACCTCCGTGGTGCTGGCCTGCGGGCTCGCTGTGACGGTGTTCTCGGACCTGCCTCAGCTGCGCCTGTTCGGCTGGCTGAGCGCCTTCGCGATGCTGATGGCGCTGGTGGCCGACCTGCTGATCCTGCGGCCCACCATCACGGTGCTGCAGCGCTGGCTCGGGCCGACGCTGCCCAAGCAATCGGTTTCGGCCGCCGAATAGGAACGGGCCCGCGCGCGTAGCCGCGCGCGGGCCGGGACCCGGTGGTCGTCAGACCTTCTTCATGTCGATGTCGATGGTCTGGATTTCGGTGCCCTGCGGGCGGATCGAGACCGCCTGCTTGGTTCCCTTGGTGGCCACCGACAGGACGGCCGAGAAGCCCGTGCCCTTGACGCTGGTGCTGATCTGGCCCGGCGTCACATTGCCCGACACCGCCCCGGTCACCTGGCGGGTGAGTTCCGTCCAGGTGCCCGACAGCGAGCCGTTCTCGGCCGCCACGACGTTGCTGTTGACCTCGAACTTGTAGCTGTCGCTGGCGCAGCGCAGTTCCTGATGCAGCGCCTGCCCGCTCGGCGGCACGGAATAAACCGCGCGGCAGCGGATCCGCTCCTTGGTGCCGTTTGACACTCCGATCGTCCCGGTTCCCGACCACGACCCGCTCAGGCCCGCGAACGGCCCATCGCCGGCGCCCTGCGCGCCCACGGGGCCCGCAGCACCCAGCAGGATCGCGCCAGCGGCCGCCAGGCCGAGGCCCACGGCCCTGCGAAACACCCCCGTCACCATCATCATCGTCTCCGTCAAACCTCGGGGGGTGTCGTCAGAACAGTCGCGGCCCGTTGGGAACGCCCGAGGCACGGCGATTCACGGATTAACCCGACCCTGATCCGCCGTGTCCTGCCATGTCCGGCACCGCTTTGCAATTGTTTGGGTCGCGGCCTTGATGCCGCGTCCCGCCCGGGGCCGCCGGGCCGTTCACGTCGGCTTCAGCAGGCCTGGACTAGGGTTGCGACGTTCGTGGCGCGGGAGCGATCCCGGGCAGTCGTCCTGAAATCGATGCGGTGCTGCGGCGCGCCATGAAAGACTTGGAATTGATCGGCTTTACTCGTATCCAGAACGCGGGAAATCGTGCGAACCGCAAAAGATCACGATCGGGCGGACGGTCGCGGATCGAACCGACGGTTCCGGGTTCCCTTGCGGTTCGTCGGCGACGTATTCAGATCATGGAAATCGACCCGCGGCGCGCTGCTTCCTGACGGGCCGCGCGTCCCGGTTGCGGGCCATGCAGCGGTTTAGCTGCGAAAAGGGCATGAAGATGGCGCAGGTGTCCGTCGTTCTGGTCGTCGAAGACGATGCGCTCCTGGCCGACATGGCCCTGGAGATGATCGAGGAAACGGGGCTGCGCGCCGTTGCGGTGGACTCGGTGGACGCCGCGCTCGACTACCTCAAGGAACATTCGGACGACGTCGCGGCCATGTTCTCCGACGTCCGGCTCAAGGGGCCGCTGAACGGCATCGAGCTGGCGGCCTTCGTGGCGGTGCGCTGGCCCACCATCGCGATCTGCGTCACCTCCGGGGTGGCGCTGGAGCGCCCCTACCGCCTGCCGCGCAACGCCCAGTTCATGCCCAAGCCCTGGAAACCCTTCGAGGTCGTGTCCTTCGTGGAGAAGGCCGCGGGCCTGCGTTGATCCGCCGCCCCGCAGCCGGATCGCATCGGCGGGCCCCAGGGATCATCTTCGGGGATCTAAGGTCGTCCGGCAGCGTCCGGGCGCCAGGAAAGGCGTCATGCTGAGATCGAGAACCGTCGCCGCGATCCTCGCGCTCCTCGCCACGGCGGCCGCAGCAGCGGCCCAGGAGGCGGGCGACCCGGCCCTGGGCGAGAAGGTCTTCGTGAAATGCCGCAGCTGCCACCAGATCGGCGAGAACGCCCATAATGCGGTGGGTCCCGAACTGAACGCCGTGATCGGCCGCCACAGCGGCTCGGTGCCGGGCTACAATTATTCCGACGCCAACAAGAACTCGGGCCTGACCTGGGATGAGGCGACGTTCCGCGACTACATCCAGCACCCGCAGGTCAAGGTGCCGGGCACCAAGATGACCTTCGCGGGCCTGACCAAGCAGAGCGACATCAACAATATCGTGGCCTACCTCAAGCAGTTCGGGCCGGACGGCAAGAAGCTCTGAGCCGCCCGCCGCTCCGCGCTGCCGTGCCTCGGCCATGCGCAAGACACGCTCCTCCTTCGACCTGCGCACCGCCCGCGACCCCGAACCGGATGCTCCGCCGGCGCCCGACCCCATCCGGTGCCCCCTTTGCGACCGCCCGATCCCGCCCGGCGCGCGGTCCAGCCTGCACCACCTGACGCCCAAGCTGAAGGGCGGCGCCAAGCGCGGCACCGTCCGGTTGCACCAGATCTGCCACAGCGCCATTCACGCGCGCTTCTCGGAAGCCGAGATCGCCCGGCGCCTGGCCGACGTCGAGAGCCTTCGGCAGGCTCCCGAACTGGCCGACTTCCTGGCCTGGGTCCGGACCAAGCCGGACGATTTTCACGCCGGCACGGCGTCGACCCGGCAGAAGCGTGCCGCGCGGCCGCGGTCCAATTCGCGGCACTGAGCCGGCCCCGGCCTGGGGGGCTTCTCAGACCCCGCGGATCGCTTCCAGCACGCGCCCGAACACCGCCTGCCCGTCCGGCGTGAACACGGCCCGGTCATGGGCGACCTCGATCAGGCCCGCGCTTTCAAGTTCCTTGATGGCGTCCGGATCGGCGGCATGGCCGGCTCCGTCGTGCAGCACCACGTCCGTCACCTTCTCGCCCGCCGAGAACTGATGGTAGGCCGCGAACGCGAACACCCCGCGCGCCTTGTCGCTCAATCCCTGTGCCACGAAGGTTCTCCCTGCTTCCCCGGCCTCGTGGGCCGTTCCCCAGAATGATGGCTCGACGACGCGGTTTGACCAGGGCGGATGCGCGGATTTGCCCCTTGCGGCCTTCCGTCGTGTGAGGCTTCGAAGCCGCACGTTCGGAACGTTTCAAAACTGCAGTCGAGAACAGTTCCCAACTGGCCCTGTATAGTTTCAAGTCGTTCCAAGGTCGGTCGCTTTTCGCCCAAGCAGCCGTCGGATCGTCTTGTTCTCGCGGCACGCTTGCTCTACGCCCTGGCTTCACCGCCCGGGGATCGAGGGAACACGCGTCCGTGCTTGTGGCCTATCTCATCATGTTGCGCGAAGGGATCGAGGCGGCGCTGATCGTCGGCATCGTCGCGAGCTATCTCCGGCAAACGGGGCGCACGCGCTTCATGCCGGCGGTCTGGACCGGCGTGGTCCTCGCGGTGACGCTGTGCCTCGCCGTGGGCCTCGGCCTTAATGCCACCAGCGCCGAGTTCCCGCAGAAGCAGCAGGAGTTCTTCGAGGGCACCATCGGCCTGCTCGCGACCGGCGTCCTGACCTCCATGGTGTTCTGGATGAAGAAGGCCGCCCGTTCCATCAAGGCGGAGCTGCACGACTCGATCGACGCCGCGCTCCGGCCCGGCGACCGGCAGGGCCTCGCGCTGGTCGGCATGGCGTTCTTCGCCGTGGGCCGGGAAGGGCTCGAATCGGTGTTCTTCCTGCTCGCCACCTTCCAGCAGGCCGCCAGCTACGGCGTCCCGCTCGGCGCCGTGCTCGGCCTCGCCTCGGCGGGCGCGGTGGGCTGCGCCATCTACCTGGGCGGAGTGCGGCTGGACCTGCGGCGGTTCTTCCGCTGGACGGGCGTGTTCATCATCCTGGTGGCCGCGGGCCTGCTCGGCAACGCGCTGCAATCGTTCCACGAAGCCGGCCTGTGGAACGGCCTGCAGGCCCGGGCCTTCGACCTCAGCGGCGTGCTGCCGGCCGATTCGGTGGCGGGCACCCTCCTGAGCGGGCTGCTGGGCTACCAGGAAGCGCCCAGCGTGGGGGCACTGCTGCTTTACGCGGCCTTCCTGGTCCCCGCCCTGATCCTTTTCCTGACCCATTCGCGCCCGGTCGCGGCCGCCCGCCCGGCCTGACCACCCGACCCAGGAGCTCCTGCCATGGCCAAGCGCATCGCAACGTCCGGGTTCCTGCTGGCGAGCCTGTCGGGAGCGCCCGGCATGGCGGCCGCCGAGCCCGTCGCCATCACGGTGACGCGAACGGGATGCGAGCCGGCCGCCGTCACGGTCCCATCGGGCCGCACGGTGTTCAGGATCAGGAACGACAGCCAGCGCAGCGTCGAATGGGAGATCCTCAAGGGCGTCATGGTGGTCGAGGAGCGGGAGAACATCCTGCCCGGCTTCGTCCAAAGCCTGACCGCGACGCTGGACCCCGGCGACTACCTGATGACCTGCGGCCTGCTCAGCAACCCCAAGGGTACGCTCAAGGCGATGGAAACGGCCGCCAATGCGGCGTCCCCGGACGGCGCCGCGACGTCCCCGGGCGACGACGCGACCCCGGCGCAGCCCGCCCCGGCTCAGTGAGACGCACATGACCGACGGTCCCCGACGCGGCTGCCCCTTCGCTTCGCTGTTCGGCTCGGCGCCCGCCCGGCCGGCCGGCCACGGGCCCTCGCCCGACCGGCGCAGGCTGCTGCTCGGCCTCGGCCTGACGGGCGGCGCGCTCGGCCTGGGCGGCGTGGCCGGGGCGGCTCCCGCCGGCGACGCCGCGCCCGCCGTGGAGAACAACGGGACCCAGGACATCCAGCCCTTCTACGGGTCGCGCCAGTCGGGCGTGGTGACGGCGGAGCCGGCCGCCGCCCTGGTGGTCGCCTTCGACGTGCTGGCCGCCGACCGGTCCGACCTGCAGCGGCTGTTCCAGGGACTCACGCGACGGATTGCCTTCCTGATGCGGGGCGGCGCCGTGCCCGACAGGGACGAGCGGCTGCCGCCCGCCGATTCCGGGCTGCTCGGCCCAAAAGTGTTTCCCGACAACGTGACCGTCACGGTGGCGGTGGGCGCGTCGCTGTTCGACGGCCGGTTCGGCCTGGAAAACGAGCGGCCCAGGCACCTCGTCGCCATGGGGCATTTCCCCAACGACGCGCTGGACGCCCGGCAGTGCCACGGCGACCTCCTGCTGCAGATCTGCTCCAACACGGCCGAAACCAACATCCACGCCCTGCGCGACGTGCTGAAGCACTTTCCCGACCTCCTGGCGATCCGCTGGAAGATGGAAGGGTTCCTGCCGCCCCACACGGTCAAGACGCTCGGCCGCGACACGGTGCGCAACCTGCTCGGCTTCAAGGACGGCACCGCCAACCTGAACGCGCGGGACGAGGCGCTGATGGAGCGCCACGTCTGGGTCGGGGCCGGGCACGAGGAACCCGCCTGGGCCCGCAACGGCACCTACCAGGTGGTGCGCATGGTCCGCACGCTGGTGGAACGGTGGGACCGCACGCCCCTGGGCGAGCAGCAGGCCATCATCGGCCGTGAAAAGGCGACCGGCGCGCCGCTGGGCATGGCGAACGAGCGCGACCTGCCCGACTACGCGGCCGATCCCGCGGGCGCGCGCACGCCGCTCGACGCCCATATCCGGCTCGCCAACCCGCGCACGCCCGAAACCGAACGGAACCTGATCCTCCGCCGCCCCTACAATTATTCGCGCGGGCTGACCGACGCGGGCCAGCTCGACATGGGCCTGCTGTTCGTCTGCTTCCAGGCCAACCTGAGCGACGGCTTCGTTGCCGTGCAGAACCGTCTCAACGGCGAGCCGCTCGAGGAATACATCAAGCCGGTCGGGGGCGGGTACTTCTTCGTGATGCCGGGCGCCGAGAGCGAGGCGCGCTACATCGGCCAGCACCTGCTCGAAGGCGCGGCCTGACGGCCGTCAACGCCCCGGCCATCGCGCCGGCAGGGCACGGCCGCCGGGCCACCGCGATCGGCGCCCTGGCGGTGCCGCTCTGGTCGAGCCTGGCGCTGCTGACCGCCGCGTCGGGCCACGTGCCGCCCTTCGAACTCGCCGCCCTCACCTTCGCGATCGGCGGGACGGCGGGGCTCGCGCTCGCGGCGGCGCGCGGCCGCCTCGGGGCCCTGCGGCAGCCCTGGCGCGTCTGGTTCGTGGGAGTCGGCGGCCTGTTCGGCTACCACGCGCTTTATTTCGCGGCGCTGCGGGCCGCGCCCCCGGCGCAGGCCGGCCTGATCGCCTACCTGTGGCCGCTGCTGATCGTGCTGTTCGCCGCGGTGCTGCTGCCCGGCGAGCGCCTGCGGCCGGCGCATCTACTGGGCGCGCTGCTCGGGCTCGCGGGCGTGGCGGTGCTGATCGCGGGGCAGGACGGCGGCTTCCACGCCGAGGCGCGCGACGGGCCGGGCTACGGGCTGGCACTCGCCTGCGCGTTCATCTGGGCGCTCTACACGATCGCGTCCCGGCGGTTCCGCCACGTGCCCACCGAGGCGGTCGCAGGTTTCTGCCTCGCCACCGCGGCGCTGGCCGCCGCGGTCCACGGGCTGGTCGAGACGACGGTGCGGCCCGAAGGCGCCGTGCAGGCCGCCGCCATCCTGGCCCTCGGCCTGGGCCCGGTCGGGCTCGCCTTCTACGTCTGGGATCACGGCGCCAAGCACGGCGACGTCCGCCTGCTCGGGGTCCTGTCCTACGCGGCCCCGGTGCTGTCGACGCTGCTGCTGGTCGTGGCAGGCTACGCGGCCCCGACCCTTACGCTCGGGCTGGCCTGCGGGCTGATCGTCGCGGGCGCCCTGGTGGCGACCCGCTGAGCGGGTCGGCCGAGGCCTATTCGGCGTCGACGTCCTTCTTGGGGGTCAGCACCTGGCGGCCGCGGTACATGCCGGTCTTGAGGTCGACGTGGTGTGGGCGGCGCAGCTCGCCCGAGTCCTTGTCCTCCACGTAGGTCGGGGCCGCGAGCGCGTCGGCGGACCGCCGGAACCCGCGCTTCATGGGGGAGGTTTTTCGTTTCGGAACGGCCACGGGTCTTCTCCAAGCGGACAGGGGCCGTCCCGCCCGCGCGGGCAGCCCAAAAGCTCAAGCCGGGGTCCCTACACGACAACCGCGGCCGTGGCTAGGGAAAGGTGCCGTGCGGCAAGGGGTCGGTTGTCTTGTTTAAATGGGTTCTATACTGAACGGGAACCTCGAACGGCCCGGAACCCGCATGGCTGATCCGCTGTCCGGCGCTGCCGCCCCCCGCCGGCAACGCCCGCTTTCGCCGCACCTGCAGATCTACTCGCCGGTGCTCACCATGATGATGTCGATCGCCCACCGCATTACGGGCATCGCGCTCTACGGCGGCACCCTGCTGCTCGCCTGGTTCCTGCTCGCGGCTGCGACCGACGCCCGCGCCTTCGCGACCGCGGCCTGGTTCCTGAATTCGATCGTCGGTCAGGTCATCCTGTTCGGCTTCACCTGGTCGATGTTCCACCACCTGCTCGGCGGCATCCGCCATTTCGTCTGGGATGCCGGCTTCGGCATGGACCATCCCGAGCGCGAGTGGCTTGCCCAGGCCACCGCGGTTGGCGGCATCGGCCTCACGGTTCTGGTGTGGATCGCGGCCTTCCTGCTGCGCTGAGGACAAGCCCATGCTCGACGATCCAAGCGCCATGCGCACCGACATGAAGCGGGTGCGCTATCTCGGCTCCGCCCATTCGGGCACCACCGGGGTCTGGCACATGCGCCTGACCTCCCTGGCCCTCGTGCCGCTGTCGATCGGCTTCGTGCTGCTGGTGCTCGGCCTCGTGGGCCAATCCTACGCGGACGTGCATGCGACCTTGTCGCATCCCGTGCCCGCGATCCTGCTGCTCCTTTTCATCGGCACGAGCATCTACCACATGATGTTGGGGATGCGGAGCATCATCGAGGACTACGTTCACCTCGAGATCGTCAAGGACTGGTGCCTTGCCGCGAACCTGTTCTTCTCGGTCCTGCTCGGCGTGGCCTGCATCTACGCCGTGTGCCGCCTGAGTTTCGCTTGAATGATCGGCGCGCCGGCCCGTCCGGCCCGCCGCTGCCCCGGGGTGTCGTGATGGCCGTCAATGGAACCGCAGGCGTGGGCGCAACCGCCAGGGCGGCCCCCGCCTACCCGATCGTCGACCACACCTACGACGTGATCGTGGTGGGGGCCGGCGGCGCGGGCCTGCGCGCCACGGTAGGCTGCGCGCGCGCGGGCCTGCGCACGGCCTGCATCAGCAAGGTGTTCCCGACCCGCTCCCACACGGTCGCGGCCCAGGGCGGCATCTCGGCCTCGCTCGGCAACATGGGGCCGGACGATTGGCGCTGGCACATGTACGACACCGTCAAGGGCTCGGACTGGCTGGGCGACCAGGACGCCATCGAGTACCTGTGCAAGAACGCCCCCCAGGCCGTCTACGAGCTTGAGCACTGGGGCGTGCCCTTCTCGCGCACCGACGAGGGCAAGATCTACCAGCGCCCGTTCGGCGGCATGACCACCGACTACGGCAAGGGGACGGCCCAGCGCACCTGCGCGGCCGCCGACCGCACCGGCCACGCCATCCTGCACACGCTCTACGGCCAGGCGCTGCGGGCCAAGACCGAGTTCTTCATCGAGTTCTTCGCCATCGACCTTATCATGAACGAGGGCCGCTGCTGCGGCGTGGTGGCGCTCAAGATGGACGACGGCACCATCCACCGGTTTCGCGCCAACATGGTAATCCTGGCCACGGGCGGGTACGGCCGCGCCTACTTCTCGGCCACCTCGGCCCACACCTGCACGGGCGACGGCAACGCCATGGTGCTGCGCGCCGGCCTGCCGCTGCAGGACATGGAATTCGTGCAGTTCCACCCGACCGGCATCTACGGGGCGGGCTGCCTCATCACCGAAGGGTCGCGGGGCGAAGGCGGCTACCTGACCAATTCGGAAGGCGAGCGCTTCATGGAGCGCTACGCCCCCTCGGCCAAGGACCTCGCCTCGCGCGACGTCGTGAGTCGCGCCATGACCATGGAGATCCGCGACGGGCGGGGCGTCGGCCGCGAGAAGGACCACATCCACCTTCACCTCGACCACCTCGACCCGAAGATTCTGGCCGAGCGGCTGCCGGGGATCTCCGAGAGTGCCCGTATCTTCGCGGGCGTGGACGTGACGAAGGCGCCGATCCCGGTGCTGCCGACCGTGCACTACAACATGGGCGGCATTCCGACGAACTTCCATGGCGAGGTGCTGACCAAGGTGGGCGGCGACCCCGACAGCATCGTGCCGGGCCTGATGGCGATCGGCGAAGCGGCCTGCGTGTCGGTGCACGGCGCCAACCGCCTCGGCTCCAACTCGCTGATCGACCTCGTCGTGTTCGGCCGCGCCGCGGGCCAGCGCGCCGCCGACCTCGTGACGCCGGGCGAGAAGCAGGTCGACCTGCCGGCGGGGTCCGCCGACCTGGCGCTGAGCCGCCTCGACCGGCTGCGCTACGCCCACGGCTCGACCCCCACGGCCGAGTTGCGGCTGCGCATGCAGAAGACCATGCAGACCAATTGCGCGGTGTTCCGCACCGGCGAGGTGCTGGAGGAGGGCTCGCGCCTGATCCACGACGTGTGGCGCGGGAGCGCCGACATCGCGGTGAGCGACCGCTCCTTGATCTGGAACACCGACCTGATTGAGACGCTGGAATACGACAACCTGATCACGCAGGCCGTCGTGACCATGGACAGCGCGCTCAACCGCACTGAGTCGCGCGGCGCTCACGCCCGCGAGGATCACCCGAACCGCGACGACCGGGACTGGATGAAGCACACGCTGGCCTGGCTGGACGGAAACCGGCAGCAGGTCACGATCGACTACCGCCCGGTGCACACCTACACGATGACCAACGAGGTCCAGTACGTGGAGCCGAAAGCGCGGGTGTATTAAAGCGTGGTGCGGAGTTCGGATGATGGTCGCGGCCGGGATCGGGCATAATTGGAGGCGGGGTACGATGTATGCGATCGTGTTCGATCTCGACCAGGAAACGCTGGCTCAGACGTATCACGGCAATAGCCCGAACAATGCCTATGCGGACATCCGGCGTTATCTGACGACCCGCGGCTTCGAGTGGAAACAAGGTAGCACCTACTTCGGGGACGCTTCGATTGACGCGGTGCGTTGCGTCCGGATCGTTCAGAAGCTGGCGAAGAAATACGATTGGTTCACGCCGTCAATCCGGGACGTCCGCATGCTGCGGATCGAGGAGAATAACGATCTGAAAGTCGCTTTGGACGACGACGACGAGGGCTGAGTACTCGCGTTTGCGAGACGCAGCCAACCTCAAACTCTTATACGGTTTCCCTAGGTCAAGGTCATGGTTCAGCTCACACTCCCCAAGAACTCAAAGGTCGGCCAGGGCAAGGTCTGGCCCAAGGTCGCCGGGGGCACGCGCCTCAAGGAGTTCCGCGTCTACCGTTGGGATCCCGAGGACGACAGCAACCCGCGCGTCGACACCTTCTTCGTCGACCTCGACGATTGCGGCCCCATGGTGCTGGACGGCCTGATCTGGATCAAGGCCAAGGTCGACGCGACCCTGACGTTCCGCCGTTCCTGCCGCGAGGGCATCTGCGGCTCCTGCGCCATGAACATCGACGGCACCAACACGCTCGCCTGCACCAAGGGGATGGACGAGGTGCGCGGGGCCGTGAAGCTCTACCCCCTGCCCCACATGGAGGTCGTCAAGGACCTCGTGCCGGACCTGACGCGCTTCTACGCCCAGCACGCCCTGATCGAGCCCTGGCTCCACACCACCACGCCCGAGCCCGAGAAGGAGTGGACGCAGTCGCCCCAGGCCCGCCACAAGCTCGACGGCCTGTACGAGTGCATCCTGTGCGCCTGCTGCTCGACCTCCTGCCCGAGCTACTGGTGGAACGGCGACCGCTATCTCGGCCCCGCGGCCCTGCTGCAAGCCTACCGCTGGCTGATCGACAGCCGCGACGAGGCGACCGGCCAGCGCCTCGACACGCTGGAAGACCCGTTCCGCCTGTACCGCTGCCACACGATCATGAACTGCGCCAAGGCCTGCCCCAAGGGCCTCAACCCCGCTAAGGCCATCTCCGAGATCAAGAACATGATGGTGGCGCGGCAGAACTGAACGCGCCAAGAAGGCCGAGGATGACGGTTCGTGGCCTCAACCACCTGACGCTCGCGACGATCAACCTCGACCGGTCCGTGCAATTCTACCGCGACCTGCTCGGCTTCCGGCTCGCGGCCCGCTGGCGCACCGGCGCCTACCTCGAAGCGGGTTCCCTGTGGCTCTGCCTGTCGCTTGACGAGAAAGCGGGGACGCGGCCGCATCCGGACTACACCCACGTGGCCTTCGACGTAGCGGCAGGGGATTTTGACGCGATGGCGGCCCGCGTCAGCGCCGCGGCGCCGCTCTGGCGCGACAACCGGAGCGAGAGTCCCTCGCTCTATGTTCTCGATCCTGACGGGCACCGGCTGGAACTTCACGCCGGCTCGCTCCGGTCGAGGGTCGAGGCCTATCGCCGGTCGCCACCGGACGAACTGGTGATCGGCGCGTCGTGAAGCTTCGGAAGCGGGCTCATCCGATTCGCGAGGGCGATCCTAGGCGAGGACGCCCCGGTAGATCCTGGCGAGGTCAAGCGCGATGCCAAGGTGATCGAGAGGGAGGGTCGTGTCGTCGTCCGTCAGCCTGCGCTCCGCCCATCCGCCCGCGCGGTTGTAGCAACGCACGTCGATGCGGTCCTGGGCGAGAACGACGTAGTGCTGCAACGAGGGCAGCTCGCCATAGGCCTGCCGCTTGCGGATCAGGTCTCGCCGGACGCTCGACCGCGACAGCACCTCGAACGCGACGATCATGTCGTCGCAGTGGTGCCCGCTGATCCGGACATTCGGGCGGATGAGGATGTCGGGAACGGGCATGTCGATGGCGGAAAGCTTTGCGCCCAGGCCGGGCAGCACCTCCCAATCCGCGCCGTCCTCAAGGCCGCCGAGGAGAACGCTGAGGTTAAGGACGATCTTCTGGTGCCCGTAGCTCGGCGATGGGCTCAGAACCGGCTCCCCATCGATCAGCTCCCACCGCTCGCCGTCCGGCCGCGCCTCGGTGAAGACCAGAAAATCCTCCACCGTCATCGCGTGGGCACCGTCGGGCAGAAGCGTCATCGCACCCTCCGTGCCCTTGCCCTCACTGCACGAGTTGCGGTCCGGGCGGGCGGCTGGCCTCGCTTTCCTGCATGATGCCCAGGCGCCGCGCCACTTCGGTGTAGGCTTCCACGAGTCCGCCGATGTCGCGGCGGAACCGGTCCTTGTCGAGCTTGTCGTTGGACTTGACGTCCCACAGCCGGCACGAGTCGGGCGAGATCTCGTCCGCCACGACGATGCGCATCATCTCGCCTTCCCACAGGCGGCCGGTTTCCATCTTGAAGTCGACGAGCCTGATGCCGACGCCCAGGAACAGGCCGGACAGGAAGTCGTTGACCCGGATAGCCAGGGCCATGATGTCGTCGATCTCCTGCGGGCTCGCCCAGCCAAAGGCCGTGATGTGCTCCTCCGACACCATGGGGTCGTTGAGCCCGTCGTTCTTGTAGTAGAACTCGATGATGGAGCGGGGCAGCTGCGTGCCTTCCTCGATGCCGAGCCGCGTCGCCAGCGAGCCCGCCGCGATGTTGCGCACCACGACCTCGAGCGGAACGATCTCCACCTCCTTGATCAGCTGCTCGCGCATGTTCAGCCGGCGGATGAAATGCGTCGGCACCCCGATGTTGTTCAGGTGCTGGAAGATGAACTCGGAAATCCGGTTGTTGAGGACGCCCTTTCCGTCGATGACCTGGTGCTTCTTGGCGTTGAAGGCGGTTGCATCATCCTTGAAATGCTGGATCAGGGTTCCGGGCTCCGGCCCCTCATACAAGACCTTGGCCTTGCCCTCGTAGATGCGACGGCGGCGATTCATGGGGATCAACCGTGGCTTGAGAAAATCCATGGATTGGTCGGGGCTCCTGTGATTCCCGTCCCCGACCGCGCGTACCCGCGTCGGGACATCAGCTTCGATCATTCGCGTGACCGCACGGGGCGGCCAAGCGAAGTCCCCTGAACCGGACCATCGTCCCTCTTACGCGATTGCACGCGCCAGTACAACGCCGCGGCCCCGGCGGTTCCCCTCGGAGGACCCACGCGGTGACTGAGATGGGATCGCGATCGGGCCGGTGCAACGGGCCCGCGGCCGGCATGGCCCACCGGGCTCGCATGCGGGTTCGCCATGGCTCATCGGTTCCGCGCCCTATATGGATCGCTCCGGCCCCAACGAGGCCCTTTGCCGAGACCGCCCATGACCACTTTCGACGACCGTGAACAAGCCTTCGAGAACCGTTACGCCCACGACGAGGATCTGCGCTTCAGGGCGCAGGCCCGCGGGAACCGGAAGCTCGGTTTCTGGGCCGCCGCCCTCATGGGCAGGGACCAGGCGCAGGCCGAAGCCTACGCCGAAAGCCTCGTCGCCACCGCGGTGGAGGGAGGCGGCGAGAGGTCCGTCCTGGAACGGGTGCGCAATGACCTGCGCGCCGCGGGCGTGGATCGGACCGACGCCCAGGTCCGGAGCGAGGAGGAACGACTGCTGGCCGAGGCCGTCGCGGAACTCATGGCCGGCTGAAGGGCCAGCCCCCGCTGGCCGGGCCGGCCACCCACCTGAACCAAGCCGGACGTTTCGCCCCATGTCCTTCACGGTGGCCGATCTTCTGTCGATCCTGGACGTCGAGCCCGAGGGCCGCGACGCCTTCCGGGGACGCAGCCCCGAGGTCGGCTGGCAGCGGATCTTCGGCGGCCTCGTGGTGGCCCAGGGGCTGGCGGCCGCGGCCCGCACGGCGCCGGGCCGGCCGCCGCATTCCCTGCACGGCTATTTCATGCGGCCCGGCGATCCGTCGGTCCCCATCGACTACGCGGTGGATCGCTGGCGCGACGGGCGGAGCTTCTCGACCCGGCAGTGCGTGGCGAGCCAGCGCGGCAAGCCCATCTTCGCGCTGTCGGCGTCGTTCCAGGACGGCGAGGCGGGCCTCGACCATCAGGCGCCCATGCCCGACGTCCCCGGGCCCGAAACGCTGCCCGACGCGGCCCAGCTGGTGGCCGCGCACGCGGCCACCCTCCCCCAGGGCCTGCTTCGCTACCTCGCTCGCGAGCGCCCGGTCGACCTGCGGGCCGTCGACGTGACCCGCTACACGACGCGCTCCGGCGAGCCGCTGCGGCCCGTGCAGCACGTGTGGATGCGGACCGCCGGCCCCCTGCCCGACGACCCGTCCGTCCACCGCACCGTTCTGGCCTACATGTCCGACATGTCGCTGCTCGACACGGCCCTGCTGCCCCACGGCCTGTCGATCTTCGAGCCCGGCCTGCAGGTCGCGAGCCTCGACCACGCCCTGTGGTTCCACCGGCCGTTCCGGGCCGACGGGTGGCTGCTTTACGCCCAGGACAGCCCGTCCGCGTCGGGCGCGCGCGGCCTGACCCGCGGATCGATCTTTGCGCAGGACGGCCGGCTGGTCGCGTCCGTGAGCCAGGAAGGCCTGATCCGCCGGTCCACAGGGTCCCGGGTTTCCATCTGATTAATCATTAGGCAGCCGCGTCGCCCGCGTGGGCAGCGGCGGACGCCCGGGCGGGACCGCCCGAGGAACTCAGGCTTTTTCCCGGCCGGGCCGTGTTGGCACGCGGCTTGATAGGTGCGCCCCGACCAAGCCCTTCCGGGCACGGACCACCCACGCGCCGGCACTCGCATCGGTCGCCGCCTGAAAAGGAAAGCCTCAGATGAAGATCGTCATGGCCATCATCAAGCCGTTCAAGCTGGAGGAGGTCCGCGACGCCCTGACGGCCGTGGGGGTCCACGGCCTCACGGTCACGGAGGTCAAGGGCTACGGCCGGCAGAAGGGCCACACCGAGATCTACCGCGGCGCCGAATACGCGGTGAGCTTCCTGCCCAAGTTGAAGATCGAGGTCGCGGTGGCGGCCGAGCTCCTCGACAGCGTCATCGACGCCATCACGGCGACGGCCCGCACCGGCCAGATCGGCGACGGCAAGATCTTCGTGACGCCGCTGGAGAAGGCCGTCCGCATCCGGACAGGGGAAAAGGATGCCGACGCTCTGTGAGCCGACGCGCCGAACATTTTTGGAGTTGTGAGCGATGAAGTTGTCGAACGTGTTGACACCGCGACGCGCGAGCCTGGGTCTGGGGATCCTGGCGCTGGCGCTGACCGCCGGGGCGGTTTACGCGCAGACCGCCGCCCCGCAGCCTGTGGCGCCGCCCGGCGCCCCGACGCCCGACAAGGGCGACACGGCCTGGATGCTGATCTCCTCGGCGCTCGTGCTGATGATGTCGGTTCCCGGCCTGGCGCTGTTCTACGGCGGCCTCGTGCGCACCAAGAACATGCTGTCGGTACTGAGCCAGGTCATGATGATCGTGGCGCTGGTGGGCGTGATCTGGGTGCTGTGGGGCTATTCGGAGGCCTTCACGGACGGCGGTGGCTACAACGCCTACGTGGGCGGGCTCAGCAAGCTGTTCCTGGCCGGCGTGACGCCGTCCTCCAACGTCGCCACCTTCTCCAACGGCGTCGTCATCCCGGAACTCGCCTACATGGTGTTCCAGATGACCTTCGCGATGATCACGCCGGCACTGATCATCGGGTCGCTCGCCGAGCGCATCAAGTTCTCGGCGCTCGTCGTGTTCATCGTCCTGTGGGTCACGGTGGTGTACTTCCCCATCGCCCACTGGGTCTGGTACGCGGCCGCCCCCGACGACATCGCGGCGGCCGCCAAGGCGCTCGCGGCCGCCACCGACGATGCCGCCAAGCAGGCCGCCCAGGCCAAGCTCGACGCGGTCACGAGCAGCGGCGGCTGGCTGTGGAACCTCGGCGCGCTCGACTTCGCGGGCGGCACGGTGGTGCACATCGACGCCGGGATCGCGGGCCTCGTGGGCGCCCTGTTCCTGGGCAAGCGCATCGGCTACCCCCGCGAGCCCATGGCGCCGCATTCGCTGACCATGACGATGATCGGCGCCTCGCTGCTCTGGGTCGGCTGGTTCGGCTTCAACGCCGGGTCCAACCTGGAATCGACGGGGACCACCGCGCTGGCCTTCGTCAACACCATGGTGGCGACCGCGGCCGCGACCCTGTCGTGGCTGTTCGTGGAATGGATGGTGAAGGGCAAGCCGTCGCTGCTCGGCATGGCGTCCGGCGCCGTGGCGGGGCTGGTCGCCGTGACGCCGGCATCCGGCTACGCGGGGCCGATGGGCTCGGTGGTGCTCGGGCTGATCGTCAGTCCGATCTGCCTCTACTTCGTGGCCTTCGTGAAGAACAAGATCGGCTACGACGACGCGCTCGACGTGTTCGGGGTCCACTGCATCGGCGGCATCATCGGGGCGCTCGGCACGGGCATCCTGGTGTCGCCCTCGCTCGGCGGCGTCGGCATCACCGACTACACCAACTACGCCAACGGCAACGTCGGCACCTACGACATGGCCCACCAGATGATCGTCCAGTCCCGGGGCGTGCTGGCGACCCTGGGGTGGTCGGGCGGATGCTCGGCCATCCTGTACTGGGTCGTCGACCTGGTGATCGGCCTCCGGGTCTCGCCCGACCGCGAGCGGGAAGGGCTCGACATCGCCGAGCACAGCGAGCGCGCCTACAATTATTGATCCGTCCGACGGGCGCGTCCGGCAAGGGCGCTCCGTTCCGGCAGACCAGGACGGTGAAGAGGGCGGCCTTCGGGCCGCCCTCCGCGTTTCAAGCCCTCGCCCTGCGTCGCGCGGCCTCGTCCAGAGGTCGTTAACCATTGGGGGCTAGGCTCACGCCGGGTGTCTTTCGGGTCACGGCATCCCGCGCGTTGCGGCCGGCCGGACCGGCCTCGGAAGGGTTCATGCGCACCTCGTTCTTCTCGCCGGCGGATTACCTGTCTGACACCGCGCGCGAGTTCCTGGCGCGGCGATGCGCCGAGGCGGCGGGCCTGTCCCTGATGGCCGCCACCGTGGTGATGGCCCTGGCCCTGGCCTCCTGGTCGGTCGCCGATCCCAGCTGGAACCACGCCGCGGGCGGCTCCGTCCACAACGTGATCGGGCCCGTGGGCGCGGTCGTGGCCGACCTCGCGATGCAGCTCGTGGGGGTGTCGGTCGTGGCCCTGCTGACCCCGGTGGCGTGCTGGGGATGGCGGCTGATGGTCCACCGCCGGCTGGGCCAGCTCGGCCTACGCGCGACGTTTCTGGCGGTCGGCGGCGCCAGCGCGGCCGCGCTGGCCTCCCTGCTTCCCGCCACCGACCGCTGGCCGCTTCCCACCGGCCTAGGAGGCGTACTGGGCGACGCCCTGCTGTTCGTGCCGCGGCACGTGCTCGGCACCGCCGAGCCCCTCGCGGCGGGGCTCGGCCTTGTGCTCGCGACCGGCACCATCCTGGCCCTCACGGCCGCGGCCGGGTTCGGGCTCAGGGAGGAAGCTGAGGGTGACGAATCGCGACGGTCGGGGTTCGACTGGGTGCCGGCGCCGCTCGGGCCCGGTTCGGGCGACGACGACAGGGCCGGGGAACCGGGCTGGGTGCTGGTGCTCGTGGGCGGGGCGTTCCACGCGGTGCTGAGCCTGAAAGGGACGCTGGCGCGCCTGGCCCGCCATCCGTCGGCAACGGTGGCGGGCTGGCTGCCGCGGCGCGCGCGGGCGCTCGACGACGGCCTGTTTGGGCGCGACGCGGCGGGCCCGGGACCGCGGCCGGCCGCCCCCTGGGACCGGGCCGAACCGACCTTCGATCTCCCACGACCCGGCGGAGCTCCAGCGGCCGGGCCCATGCCGGTCTTCGCGCCGCCGGAGCCGGCAGGCACGGCGGTCCCCCCCGCGCGGCCCGGCAAAGGGTCGGGCGCACCCCCGCAAGCCACGGCCCCGTCTCGCCCGCGGCCGCAGGTCCGCGGCCCCGCGAGCTACGACCTGCCGCCCGTGACGCTGCTGGGCGAACCGAGAACCTACCCGGCCCACCGCGTGTCCGAGGACGCGCTGGAGCAGAACGCCCGTCTTTTGGAGGGTGTATTGGAGGATTTCGGCATTCGTGGCGAGATCAT
>CAXTEP010000037.1:0-22903 GCA_964243125.1 uncultured Lichenihabitans sp.
GCCCAACTGGCCGCGAGCGTCCGCGAGCTGCTGGTCCAGACCCGCCGAACGGGTCTGCTCGGTGGCCAGCTGCTTCCGCAGCGTGTCGACCCGCGCGGCCGCCTGAGCCGCACGCTGCTGCTCACCTTGCAACTTGCCGGCCGCCAGGGTGGCGGCGCCCAACTGGCCGCGAGCGTCCGCGAGCTGTTCGCCGAGTCCCACCGCGCCGGCATGCTCGGTGGCCAGCTGCTTCTGCAAGTCATCGACCCGCGCGGCGCTGCGCTGGGCTTGTGCGAGTTGATCGGCCAGCGCGTCAGCCCGCTGCCGCTCGGCCTGAAGCGCGCCCGCCGCCTGCGAGGCGGCATCCAGCTTGCCGCGAGCGTCCGCGAGCTGCTGGCCCAGGTCAGTCGCGCGGGTTCGCTCGGCAGTCAGCTGCCTTTGCAGACCATCCACCTGCGCGGCAGCTTGCGCGGCACGCTCCTGCTCGGCCTGCGGCTTGCCGGCCGGCTGCGTCGCCGTCCTCGCTTGCCCGCCCGCCTCCGCGAGGGAGTGATTCAGGCCGGCCGAGCGGGACTGCTCGTCGTCGGCGAGTTGCCTTTGCAGGGCATCCACCAAGGCACCCTGCGATGTCACCTGCTTCTGCCCGACGCCCCCCCTGGCCGCCTCCTGAGCTGCGGCGCTCACCTGGCCGCGAGCCTCCGCGAGCTGTCGGTCGAGATCGGCCGAGCGGGCCTGTTCCTGACTGAGCTGCGTCCGCAGCCCTTCCGCTTGGGCGGCGTCGCGCTGGCTTCGAGCAAGTTGCTCCGCCAGGGCAGCGGTCCGCTGATGCTCCGCTTCCCGGTCAGCCGCCTCTCGCTTTGCGGCGGCGTCGCGCTGGCTCGCTGCCGCAAGCGCTTGCTCGAGGGTGGCTGAGCGGGCTTGCTCGACCTTCAGCTGCTCCTGCAACGAGTTCGCCTGCGACTGCCCGTCCCTGAGCTTGGCATTGTCCTGCAGCGACGAGTCGAGCTGCGTCCGCGCAGCGGCAATCTGCCGGTCGAGTCCAGCCGCGCGGACCTGCTGGTCAGCAAGCTGCTTCTGCAGATCGGCCGGCCCGCTCGCTGGCGCGGCCTGTCGCTCGTCGGTCGTTGTCGTTGCAGCCGACTGGATGGGGGCAGCCGGCTTATCCCGGCTCGCGAAAAAGCGTCCAGGTATATTGAATGTGACCGCCAGCAGCAGGAATGCGAACGCGAAAATAACGATCGGCAGCCAATCGAGGTCTTCGAACCTTCTTGTCATCGCCAGCGCCGTACTCGTTGCAGCAGGATACGCCGGCATCGCCGAGCGACTTCCAACGCCAATCAGCACCGTAGTTGAGTGTGCCTCCTCACCCCCTACCGGCCAATACTACCACGAATTTCAATCGTGTCATCAGCCGGTACGCCGTTCGTGAGCGGAACCAGTATCAATATGAACGCGCGCTCGTGTCGCGGCTCCGCCGTGCCAGACCGCGATGGCCGAACCTGCGAAGCCGATCAGGTCGAGACCGCCGTGCTGGTCCCGGTTGTGCCGCGCCGCGGTGTCGGTGCTGCCCGCCCGCCGAACTTGGCGGGGAGTGTTCAAGGACACGGCGCAGTGACCGGCCGCCTCTGATCCCGGGAGGTCGTCGACGCGCCCGTGCTGGCATCCGGGATCGGCATGACCTACCATGGCGGTGCGCAACGGGGCCGGGCGCGAGGGGTCGGCTTCCCGGCCGATCGGGCCGGGATCACGCCCGGCGCGTGCCCGGATCATGGGAGCGATGCATGTCCGGACACTGGACCACGGTGCAATCCGAACAAGTCGTCAAGGATCGTTGGATCGATCTCCGCGCCGACCACTGCGTCACCCCGTCGGGCATCGACATCGCGCCCTATTACGTCATGACCTATCCGGACTGGGTGCACGTCGTCGCCATCACGCCCGATGACCGGCTCGTTCTCGTCCGGCAATACCGTCACGCCGCGGCCCGGGTGATGACCGAACTGCCGGGCGGCATGCTCGACGCCTCGGACAGGGACATCGAGACGGCGGCGCGCCGCGAACTGCGGGAAGAGACCGGCTTCCTGGCTCGCGACTGGCGACTGGTCAGCAGCCTTTATCCCAACCCCGCCACCCACACGAACCGGGTTCACGTTTTTCTGGCCACGGGTGCCGAAAGGGCGGGCGGGCAGGACCTGGACCGGGGGGAGGAAGGCTTGCAGGTCGTCCTGACCCCGCTCGACGATGTGCTCGGGCGCGTGCAGGAGGGTTATCTCGAGCAGTCGCTGCACGTCGCGGCGTTGCTGATGAGCCTTGTGGCGGCAGGCCGGCTCGGAATGGCGGCCGGCCCGCGTGGCCCCTGAGGCCGCGCCTCAAGGGCCGCCGTCGAACGCCGACGACATTTCGCTGGCCGCGAGCACGAGATGATACAACGAGCTCGCCGGAACGTAGTCGACCATCGGTGACATGGCGGCGTCGAGGTGATCGATCCAGCCAGCCGCGAACGGCCTGCCCAGGAAATGCCGTTGAAGCGCGTCGACCATGTCGCGGGCGAAGGCCGCGGCCGAGGGGTCGCCGCATCGGTGTTGGACCACCGCCGCCTTGACGGCCTCGGTGTGAGGCCACAGGCGGCGCGACCGTTTCACGACAGTTCCGCCGGCGAGGCACTCGTCGACGATCAGCCCATCGTCGAACCCGTGCGCGCGGGCCTTCGCCAGCAGCGGTGCCGTGATCGCGTCGCAGGAATCGCCGGTCGCGCGCCCGTACTGCCACAAGAGCCACACCCATTCGAAGTGATGGCCTGGCTCGAAAACGTCGCGCTTGGACGCGTCGCCATGGGGCAGCCAATCCTCGGCCGCGTATTCGGGAACGATGGCATCGTCGGGTCTGAAGATCTTGCTCCTGAAGAGCCTGACGAGCCTACGGGCCCGGTCGAGGTGGCCGCGGTGGGGCATGCTCGCGTCGAGCGCCAGATAGGCTTCCAGGAGGTGCATGTGCGGATTCTGCCGCTTGCTTCGATCGGTCGTCGGAGAGCCGTGGAAGAGCCCCCCGTTGACGGGATCGAACAGCTGCCGCTCCACGTAGAGGTTCACGGCATCGGCCAACGCCACCAAGCCGGAATCGCCGGTCACCCGGTGAAGCCACGCGACCGCGAACAGGATGAAGGCGTGCGCGTAGGTGTCCCGCAGCCGTGACCCTTGGGGCCCGGTCGAATAGGCGAAACTGCTCGCGCCGCCGGACGTTTCCTCGAAGTCGCGGCGCAAGGAACGCATGGCGCGTTCCGCCAGGGTCGCCCCCCCGTCGAACCAACCGAGCTGGGCCGCGTGGGCGAACACGTAGATCTGTCGAGCCTGGACCATGACGCGGGAGGACACCGCGAGCGGCCGGCCACCCAGGTCCAGGCGTTCGTGAAAGCGAGCGTTCACCCCATCGAAGCCCCGGCTGCCCCAGAACGGAAGCGATTGCCCGACGAGCCAGCGGCTCAAGCTGTTCATGTCGTCAACCATGGTTCGCGGACCTCAGCCGACGTTCGGCGCCGCGACGGGGCGACGGCCCCTGCGCGACAGGAAGCGGCGAGCTTCGGCGGCGAGGTCGCAAACGTTCTCGGCCACGCGGATCCCGGGCAGTCCGGCCCTGGCGGCCATGTCCATGTCACTCTGCTTGTCGCCGATCATCACGCTCGCCTCAATGTCGACCGACCAGTCCCGGATGGCCCGGAGCGCCATGCCCGGGTTCGGCTTGCGATCCTCGTGCTCCCTGGCGTAGGGGGCGACCGAGCCGTCGGGATGATAGGGGCAGTAGTAGAAGGCGTCGATGAACGCCTCGCGCGTGGTCAGGCGCGACCGGATGGCATCGTGGAATCGCTCGACGTCGGCGGCCGAATAGTAACCGCGAGCAACACCGGACTGGTTGGTCACCACGATGACGAGAAAACCGGCCTCGTTGAACAGCCGGATGCCGTCGATCGCCGTCGGCGTGAAGACGAGGTCGTCGACGCGGACCGTGTAACCGAAGTCCACGTTGATGACCCCGTCACGATCAAGGAAAACGGCGGGCCGCGGATCTTGGGCAGATTGAAACACGACGCGCTCCCTATTTGCGCCCTTCACCATTGTCGCGGCTTCCACCGCCGGCGAGGATCGATGCGGCGCAGCCGGCACTCGTGACCATGCACTATGCGAAATGTAATCGCTTGGCACGACACATTGTGGGTCAACGATCGGGTTAGAACCGTGGGGAACCGTTCGGCCGTCGTCGCACGGAGCTTCGGCAGGATTGCGTGTCGGGGTCGAAGTCTCTAGGGACCGATGATCGGATCTGGGCTTGACCATGCAGCATTTCGATTTCACCGGCCGCCGCGTCGTCGTGATCGGCGATCTGATGCTGGACAGGTACCTGAAGGGAACCGTGGGGCGGATTTCTCCGGAAGCGCCGGTTCCGGTGGTGCTTCGGAGCGACGAACGTGCCGTGCTGGGCGGCGCCGCCAACGTCGCGGCCAACATCGCGTCGCTCGGCGCAAGGGTCGAGTTGATCGGCGTGATCGGAGCCGATGCCGAGGGCATCGCGTTCGGCCGTCTTCTCGACCGTCATCCCAGGATCGACACCCGCTTTGTTCTACGCGATCCGGACCGCCCCACGACCTGCAAGACGCGGGTGATGAGCGGCTCCTACCAGCTCATCCGCTTGGATGCGGAGTCTCGGGCGGAGCTTTCAACCGCGTTGGAGGCCGAAGCCGTCGCGGCCATCGGGACCGCGATGGCCGAGGCCGACGTCATCGTGCTGTCCGACTACGCCAAGGGCATGTGCACCGACGCCGTGATCAGGGCCGTGATCGAGCGAGCCGCAGCGATCGGCAAACCATCGCTGGTGGATCCGAAACGGAAGGATTTCAGCATCTACAGGGGCGCAGGGCTCATCAAGCCCAACCGCGGCGAACTCACGGCCGCCACCGGACTGCCGTGCGGAACCGACGCGGAGGTGCAGGCCGCGGCCGCGGCCGCGATGGCGGTCACCGGATCGGCCTTTCTGGTCACGCGTTCCGAGCACGGCATGTCCTACTTCGCCCCGGATGCCGAACCGCTGCACATCAAGACGGCGGCGCGCGACGTGTTCGATGTGTCGGGTGCGGGCGACACCGTCATGGCCCTGGGGGCCCTGGGTGTCGCGCAACACTTGCGGATCGAGGAGATCATGCGGCTCGCCAACCTCGCCGCAGGTCTCGTGGTCGGCCGCGTCGGCACGGCCGTGATCACCGCCGAGGACCTCGACCAGGCGCTCGACGAGGAGGTCAAGCGGGCGTCGCCCGACAAGGGCGCGGTGGTGTCCCTGGCCGATGCGGTCCGCCGGCGCGACGACTGGCGTCGGCGCGGGCTCAAGGTCGGGTTCACGAACGGCTGCTTCGACCTGCTGCATCCCGGTCACGTCTCCCTGCTGCAGTTCGCCGCCTCGCACTGCGACCGACTCATCGTGGCGATCAACACGGACGGTTCGGTCCGCCGGCTCAAGGAACCGGGTCGGCCCATCCAGGGAGAGGAGGCCCGCGCTTTCATGCTGACGGCGATGAGCGCCGTCGACCTCGTCGTCACCTTCGACGAGGAAACCCCGGTCGAGTTGATCCGGGCGCTGCAACCCGACCTCCTGGTCAAGGGGGCCGACTACACGATCGACCGTGTGGTCGGCGCCGAGATCGTTCAGGCCAACGGTGGCTCGGTCCTGCTGGCGCCGCTTGTCAAGGGGCAGTCGACGACCGCGATCGTCCGGCGCATGACGCCGCTGGAACCCGCTCGGACATAGGGTGCGGGCGGGGTCACGTTTCCCGCTCGCGCGAGGACGGCGGGGGCGCGAACGCGTTGCGAAACATGGTCACGATCAGATCGGCCTGCGCGGCAGCGACGTTCTCCTCATCGATTCCATTCGCGGCCAGGAGCGGAACCAGTTCCGGAGTGCCGCCCACGGAGCGACAGATGCCCCACAACGCGGTTTGCAGGAAGGCGGAATTCAGCGGACCGAACAGGCCGGCATCCTGACACTCCTTGATGATCGCGTCGAGCGCCAGATACGGCGCCAGCAGGATCGTCGATTTATGTGGCACGTCGTAGAGCTTGATGTAGTGAAGGTAGCGGTCGAGCAGAAGTCCGTCGTTCCGGCTCACCCTAAGCAGAAGGAGCACGACCGTACGGAACTTGACGTCCGGCGCGTTTGAGCTCGTGCGTTCCTTTTCGAGAGCGTCGAGGTACCCGTCGAACACGGGCCGGGACGCCGCTTCGATGAGATCCGCGTCGTTTCGGAAATGATAGGTGACGAGCGCGGGAACCAGCCCGGCCGCGGCGGCGATCATCTTGCGCGGAAACGAGGCCGGTGGCTTGGCGCGCAATATCTCGCGCGTCGCCGCGAGCAGCCTTTCCCGCCCATCCAGGCCGCCCGAGTTCCGTCCTCGCTTTTTGATCGGCTCTGCCACCCCGTCGCCGCAGCCCTGCCCCGTCGCCCAGGCCCGGAAGCCCAACATCGTTCCTGGTTAGTAGGACCAAACGAATGGCGAGGAATTGCGGCAAATCGTCGTGAGTGGTTTGAAAAGTATTTCAATTCATGCGGGACCGTGCCATCACCAAGATCCCGGTCGAGGTCAATGGCTCGGTGACCATCACGCGGCCTCGCGGGCCGCAACGCCGCATCGTCGCTCCCGGGCGCTCGGCAAGGCTCGCTCATCAACCGGGGGCTGTGAGTTGCCAGACAAGCTTCTGCACCCGCCCGCCGAGCGCCGACGCGCGGCAGCGCACCTGAAAGCCGCTCGCACCTTGCTGAACCGGGATCGCGGCTGGACCCAGGGTGCGTTCGCGCGGGACGGGAAGGGTTCACCCGTCGACACGCGGGACGAGCAGGCACTCAGCTTCTGCGCCACCGGAGCGATCTTCGCGACCGAAGATCCCGCGGTGGGATCACTCCAGGCCAGGACAGCGCTGCGGGCCGCGGTGACGTCCGACCTGGAAACGTGGAACGACGCTCCGGATCGTATCCTGGCCGACGTGCTGGGGGCCTTCGACCGCGCGGTCGCGCTGATCGAGGCGGAGGACGGGTGACCGGTGCCGCGCTCAGGGCGAGGCTGGGCGCGGAACGGCCGTCCCGTTCCGCAGCACGTCGAGGAGACGCATGGCCACCTGCTCCTGGTCGTAGCGCTGCAGGAAGCAGCGCCGTGCATTGGCAGAAACGGCGGCCTGCTCGGGTGCCGTCATGGCGCACATGCGCTGCAGCCCGCTCGTCACGCCGGGCAGATCGTCGTTCACCACGATCCCCGCTCCGTCCTGCTCGACCTCTCGCCAGATGTTGACCTTGTTGGTGATCAGGACCGGCTTGCCGAACGCGAGCGCCTCGGCAACCGCGATGCCGAAGTTCTCCTGGTGCGACGTGAGCGCGAAGAAGCTCGCGGCCGCTAAGGCGCCCCACTTCGCATCGCCGGTCAGCATGCCGGGCCAATGGATCCGGGACGTCGCGCCGAGGCGTTCGGCCTGCGCCGTGAGCTCGGCCTTCAGGTTCGCCGTGTCCGGACCCGCGACGACGAGGTCGAGGTCCGGATGCCGGGTTGCCAGGGTCGCGAAACCGGCGATCAGCAGGTCCAGTCCCTTCTTGGGATGCACCCGGCTCAGGAAGAGGATGAACCGGCGACCCGTCAATCGAGGCATGACGTCGTCGAACGCGCGCCGGAAGGAGGCGGGATCGCCCGTCACGTCCCGCGCGCCGTGGCCGACGACCAACTCCCTGGCGCGGTAGGGCGAGAACGAGCGCGCCGCCAACCTGCGCTCCTCCTCCGTGGTGTAGAGGACGCCGGCGGCGTCACGGAGAACCCGGTGCTCCAGCGTCTTCCAGAGCGATGCCTTGATCAATCCCTTGAGGGGATAGGCGGCCCTGAACCAGGGATCGAGCATGCCGTGCGTGAAGACGAAGTAGGGCGTGCGGGACCCGCGCAGGCCGCGCCAACCGCCCACCGAAGCGTAGTTCCACAAGCCGTGCAGGATGGCCGCGTCATACTGCTCGGCGTTCCGTTTGAGCCAGCCGACGAGGGCGGGGCTGTAGCCGTACCCCATGCCCGGCAGCGGAGGTCGCCGGCTGCGGGACAGCATGCCTGCGAGCCCTACGGCGAAGGTTCGGAGCGGAAAGGCTTGAACCCACGGCGCACCCGGTTCGTCCAGGCAGACCGCGTGGCACTCGTGTCCGTGCCGCTGCCAGACTTCGGACATCGAGCGCAGGCCTTCGATCGGGCCGCCATCCTTGGGGTCGACCGACGCGATGACGTGCAGGATCCTCACCGGGCGGCCTCGGCGACCGGGCTCACGCCGACACCAGCTCCGCGATGCGGCGGCGCCTCACGAAGGTGAAGTCGAGGTTCTTGTTGTAGATGATCCGGTATCCCGCCCTGTAGAGTTCCACGATCAGTCTCGCGGCATCGACGATCGACTTGTCGATGGAGATCGACCTGTTGTGGTGGATCTCGACGCAGATCTGCGTGACGTCGACCCGATTGGCCAGGACCGACTCCAGGATCTCGTACTCGAAACCTTCCACGTCGATCTTCAGCAGGTCGATCGTGGTTCGGCCGTGCTTCCTGGCAAGGTCCTCGACCGAGGTGCAGTCGAACGCGATGTCGTCTCCGGTTCCGCCCTTCCGGAACGACCCTTCGTCGGCGCGGTCGGGCCGGCCGAACGAGGCGGTTCCAGCCGTTCCGGCGAGGCCCATCGCGTGAAATTCGATGTTGCTCCGATCGGTCAGGTCGGCGATCGTCCGCAGGCCCGTCGGTGAAGGATCGAGCAGGACGATGGTTGCGCCGAACGTGTCGATGATCGCCTTCTCGAAGGTAATGGAGTGACCCACACCGGCCGAGATGATGAAGGAGTCCGCGCCGAGCGAACCGCGCAACACGGCCCATTGATCGGCGTGCCCGAGAAGGGTGGTCGGCACGGTTCGCGAGAGTGGCCGGATGAACACCTCTTTCAGGATCCGGTATAGGCTCATCGTGTCAGGCTCCTCCCGGCCAAGGCTGCGCCGGCTGGCTCACCGCGCGTGCGCGAACAATCGTCGCGTGAGAAACACGCAGATCCCCGCAATCAGGCTTTCCGAGAACAGCATGGCGGCGCCGACGCCGTTCAGGTTCCAGACTTGGCCCAGGCCCCAGGACAGCGCGACGCACAGAACACCGGCCCCGAGCGACCAGCCCGACAGCCCGATGTGCTGGTTCGTGGCCATGAGAAGAACGCGCGGAACATGCCAGATGCCGCCGACGGCCGCATAGGCCAGGAGCCAGGCCATCAGGCTGGGCACGAAGGCGATCCGCCCGTGCGTCCAGATTCCCAGGAGCCAGGGAGACGCGAGATACAGCACCGCGCTGAACACCACCGAGCCCGCCGCGGCCAGGAGGGCCGAGCGGCGGAACAGCGCCTGCACCGCGCCCATGCCGGCTTGGCCGAAAAGGCGCGAGAACTCCGGCCAGAGCGCCAGGCTGAAGGTGGAGGTCAGTTGCACCGCGACCCGTGCGACGGTGCGATAGGCGGTGAACAGAGCCACGGCGGACGTACCCGCAAGCGTTCCGACCAGCAGCGTGACGCCCTGGAAGCTCAGGGCATTGGCGAGCGGGAAGGCCATGAAGGAGACCGCCGGACCGATCATGGTGCGAAGTTCGCGCGCGCTTGCGTGCCGGAACCCGAACTCCAGTCCGTGGCCGTCCCGCTGGGCGAGGTAGGTCACCGCACCGGTGCTCAGGCCTCGCGCAAGCAGGCCGCAGACCGCCACGCCGGCGAAGTCGCGGAACGCCACGAGCCCGACCATGAACCCCACCCATTCCATCAGCCGGGCCAGGTGCCCCAGCGTGGTGCCGACGGCGAAGCGCCCGGTGGCGCGAAAGACCGCCTCCGAAACACCCGACCACAGCGACACCAGCACCAGCCAAAGGAGCGCCGCCAGCGCCACCCGCATGTCGGGTGTGAGCAGGCCCTGCGCCGGCCACAGGATCGCCAGCGGGGTCGTGATCACCGCGAGCCCCCCGCAGACCACGGTCATGAACAACAGGGCGCTCTGGTAGATGACGTTGGCGTCGCGGATGTCGCCGCGCCCCAGGGCCATGGTCATCCTGTTGCCGGCCACGCTGACCATGCCGATATCGGCCATGCTGAGGTAGGCCGGGAGAGCCGAAAGAAGGATCCAGGTGCCGAACGTGGACGCGTCCCAGAACAGCAGGAAGAAGGGCAGCGAGAACAGTTGGATGACGATGCTGACCACCTGCCCGAACGCGTTCGCGCCGAGCCCGAACGCCAGTCGCCGCACCAGTCCCGATGACATCCAACGTCGCGCGACCGACCCGACCGCGCCGGGCAACCTGCCGACCCCTCGCTCCCGCGCGTCAAGATCGGTCGGTTCCGCGCGCTCCAGGTGTTGTGTCACGAGTGGACCGCCGTGGACGAACCACGATCCATCGTCGCCATGACCGGGTTCAAGACCGCGTCGGCGTTGTCCGACCGCGGCCCGGACGCCGTCCTGGCGGCCGCGAGGCGCTCGCGCACCCAGGCCGATCGCCACCCGTCGATCGGACGGTCATAGAACCGCCAGACCAGGAGCGAGGCCAGGAGAGTGACCAGAAGACACAGGCCGGTCGCGGCGACGCGATGGGGGACGGATCCGTCCCCGGTGGCAATCAGGCCGAGAATGGGCCAGTGGAGAAGGTAAAGGATGAACGACAGGTCGCCCAGCATTCCGTCCAGGGCCGTGTCGCCCTGCTTGGTCGTGTGAATGGCCCACGGCGCCAGCGCCAGCGCGAAAGCCACGCAGGCGATCCCGTTGAAGCCGTGCATGGCGGTCGGATGGCTTCCACCCAGGATGAGATCCCGCCACGGGCTCGCGAGGATCGCCGAGCCGATCGCCAGGGTCCCGATCAGCGACGCGACGGCCACGCCCGGACGCGGTCGCCAACCTCTCTGGGCCACGACGACCCCGAGTGCGAAAAACGCGAGATAGGGGACCAGCGTCCGGTCGATCCCGAGGGACAGGAAGCCGAGCGACGTCGTGGCGCAAAGCATGAAGATCCACGGCCGCCGGGCCAGAAGCGCGATGAGCAGCGGGGCGATCAGGTAGAACTGCACCTCGACGTCCAGGGACCAGGCGGGCCCGTTGGGACGGAACTGCAGCAGGTCGTAGCCGAGGATGAACGCCCCGGAGCCGATCTGATGCCACAGCAGGTCGCTCGGAACCGGCATGCTGCGCGTCGCGGCGAGAACCACCCAGGTGATCGCGGAGGCGAGCGCGAACACGGGCACGATCCGCCACAGCCGGGAGATCACGAAGGTCTGGTATGGCGATTGCGCGTGGGCGTACCGGCTCGTCCACATCGTGCAAATCCAGTATCCGCTGAGGATGAAGAACACGAAGACGGCGGCGGTGCCAATGTTGAAGCGGGTCGTGTGATCGACGAAAACCAGGAGCGACAGCAGAAACCGGAACGCCCCGGGTCCCGCCAGCCGCACGTCGCGCTTATGCATCGTGACCCACCCACATTGGCCGCCCGCAACTCGCAACGACCGTATCCACAGGAACCGTGCCGCAGGATCGATGCTAGAAATACTGCTCGAACTGGTGGTGGAACGAGCTCGTTTCAGCGCGTTCGTAGAGCTTGATGCGATTCATGTTGACCTTGTTGTAGACCACCCCGATGCACTTGTGGCCGAGTTCCTTGTCGTTCAGCAGCGTCGTCCGGAACATGTCGCGAACCGTCCGCCCCCACTCGACCACGAAGATGAAGCCGTCGAACAGGAAGGCCGCGGCCCGGACACCGACGACCGGCCCGGCCGGCGGCAGATCCATGATGATGTAGTTGAACATCGTCCCGGCCTCCTGCACGAGCTTCTGCATGCCGGGTGACGACAGGATGTGGCTGGAATGGACGAGGCGCTTGCTCGCGACCGCGGGCAGGAACGCGAGTCCGGTGCTGGGCTCGTATTTGAGGACGTCCTGCAGGGACTTCTCGCCGCTCATCACTTCGAGCAGACCCGCCTCGGCGTTTGCGGCGAGCGCCGTCGTCAACCCTCTCTGGCTGAGGTCGCCGTCGATCAACAAGACCTTCTCGCCGAATTGCGCCAGCAGGGAAGCGAAGTTCTTGGAAACCGTCGTCTTCCCCTCGTTCGGCGACACCGACACGATGCCGACGATCTTGGGCTTGCGCTGACCCGTTCCGAGGTCGACCGCGACCTTCATGCTGCGAAGCGTTTCCGCGAATCTCGTGGTGGGATAGTCGACGCAGTAGCGAAGCAGGGGATCGTGAAGTCCGATGTGATTGAGCTCGGGTTCGACGCCCTTCTGCTGCTTGAACGTGAGCCTGCCGACGGACGGCAGGATGCCCAGGAACTCGAGGTGGAGGCCATCGCGGACGTCGCCCGCGGTCCGGAACACGCGGTCCCGATATTCCCTGAGCGCGCCCGCCCCGACCCCGGCCATCCCCCCGCACAGAAGCCAGAACACCATGACCATGGCCTGCTTCGGATAGGTCGGGTAGAGCGGCGCCGAAGCGGTCGTGATGATGCGGGCCTCGGTTTCCGGGAACGACTGCCGCTCCTGCAAGTCCTGCAGGCGTTGCAGGGACGTCGCGTAGATGTGACGCAAGCCGTCCGCCTCGCCTTCGAGGACGCGCAGTTGCACCATCATCTGGTTCGTCACGGCATTCTGCTTGGAAAGGTTGAGGAGCGCCTCGCGGAGCGTGTTCTCCCTGGCTTTCGCGACGTCCGCTTCGCCGCGGTAGGCCTCGGCGATCCGCCGCATCTCGCCGAAGATCAGGGCGGTGTAGCTTTCCATCGAGCGCCGAAGGTCGCTGACCTGGGCGTTGTCGGGCCCGAGGCTGGCCGCAAAGCTCTTCTCGAGCTGCGCGGCCGTGAGGTATTTTTCGCGCAGGCCGTTGATGAGCGGATCGTCGGGACCGCCCGCGATGGCGGCGTTGACGTCGTTGCTGCTGATCAGCCGCTGCAGTTGCTCGAACTGCGCCTGGTTCTTCGCTGTCTCGCCTTCGGCCGTGACGAGCTGGGTGCTCAGCTGGGAAAGCTGCTGATCACTCACCAGTTTGCCGTCCGCGATGATCAGACCGTGATCGGACTTGAACTTCTGAACCGCCAGGTCGGCATTGATCGACTTCTCTCTGGCCTTGCCGGTGTTGGCTTCCAGCCAGTCGGATGCGGTCTGCATCGACTTCAGCCTGGCCGTCAGCTGGTCGCCGATGTAGGCCCGCGCGAAGCCGTTCGCCACATCGGCGGCCTGCGTCCTGCTGGGGCTCGTGTAGTCCACGTCGATCACGTAGCTGCGGCCGACGCGGCGGACATCGAGATTGGCTTCGAGCTGGGCCACCAGGGAACGGTCGAGCGCCTGCTCCTTTTCGGCCGGGCTCAGGGCATCGACGGCTGGGTCGGACGGCGTATCGCGGCCGCCGCCCAACCCCAACCTCGCACGCGTGTCATCCAGCCACTGGCTGAAGGGACCGCGGGGCGTCGCGCGGAAGGTGGGATCGTCCTTCAGCTTGAGGGCCGCGATCACCGACTGGGCCGTTCCTTCGGACTTCAGGACTTCGAGCTGGCTGTCGATCGCGCCGGAATCATAGGTCAGGTCGGCGATGCTGGCCGCCATGCTCGACTTGGCCTTCGACCCGTCGATGATCAGCACCGCCGTCGCGGTGTAGCGAGGGATGGAGTTCTTCAGGTAGAGCAGGCCGCAAACGGCGCCGAGCAGGCCGAAGCCGACAATCACCCAGAGCTGCCGTCGCGTCGTACGGATGATCCGATCGAAGTCGAGGTCGCCCTCGGACGCTTCGTCGACCAGGGGTCTGATGACGCCGGCTGAGTCGGGCGACCTGACAACGTTCACCGATCCGCTCCGATCGTATCCGACGTGAGCAACGAGACCTCGACCACGTCTCCGGGCTCGACGGGAGCGTCGGGCTCCGCCGTCATGCTGCTCGGTTGCCCCTTCACCACACGGGTGACGTTCAGCCTCACCTGGCTGTCGTAGTCGCGGGACAGCTGCGACTTGTTCAAACCGACGAGGCGCATCTTGGTGCTGATGGCCTGCAGCTTCGCGTGCGTCACGCCCAACTGAGCCGTTGCTTCCTCGAGGTCGTGCAGGACCTGCATCTGACGCTGGTCGTCGAGTCGCTCGAGGCGACGGCCGAGGTCGCCTTCCTCGCGCTGCACCGACGCCAGAAGCGACGTGGTTTGCAGCACGCGGGTCGCCGATTCGAGAACGCTGCGTCGCGCTTCCGTGACCGCCGGCAGCGCGACCGCGCCCTTCTTGAACAACTCCTCGAAACGCTGCAGGTCGGCATTGTCGGACTTCGCCCCCTCCTGCTCGTTCACCTGCTGCTGACCCAGCAGCTTGCCCCGCTCGACCTCCTTGTCGGTGGCGCCGGTGAGGTACGTGCGCTCCTTGTTCACGTCGCCCTTGCGCAGGTCGAGTTGCCGTTGCTCGTTCCGGACGATCGCGTCGGTCACCCCGGGGATCTTGGGCAGGTTTTCCAGGGCCTTGGGATCCAGGCTCTGACGCCCGTCCCGCTCGGCCTGGAGGCGTTCGACCAGCACCTGCTGCTTGACGTGATCCACCCACAACGCGTCGTACTCGCCTTTCAGGTCCGACAATTGCAGGATCGGATTGTCGAACTTGAAGCGCGTCAGGTCGAACCCGCCCGCCAGGGCCACGGCCTGCCGAATGGTCATGCCGGGCCGGAAGGTCACCTGCCCGGGCTTGGCGATGTCGCCCGTAAGGTAGACGGGACGATATTCGACGATCGACAGCGTGACCTGCGCCGGCTTGATCAGCACGGGCAGCTCACGGCCGTCGTCGAGGCGCCGGCTCAGCCCGCTCCGGGGCAGGATGGCGCGCACCTTGTCGGTCACCTCCGCGAGCGTCATGCCCTCGGCCGGGATCGCGCCCGCGAGCGGCAGCGTCACGGTTCCGTCGGCGCCGACCTCGACCTTCGCGGCCAGGTCCGGCACCCCGACGACGGTGAGGCTGAGAACGTCGCCGGGACTGATCCGATAGGGAGTCTGTGCCGCAGCCTGCGCCCAGCACAGGACGGAGGCGAGCAGCGCGGCGCCGATCCGCGATGAAAGCCGCGTCACGCCCGCGCTCCTTCAAGCCGGACGGTGTCGCCGCCCCGCTGGCCCAGGAACCAGCGGTAAACCTCGGTGAGGCCCTCGCGCAACCCGATCCGCGGCGCCCAGCCCATGCCGCGGAGCCGGTCGGCGGCGATGAGCTTGCGCGGGGTGCCGTCGGGCTTGGTCGCGTCGCACTGGATGGCCCCGCCGAACCCGACGATGTCCGCGATCATCCGCGCGACAGCCAGGATGGCGATGTCGGACCCGGAGCCGACATTCACGTGCTCGGCTCCCGTGTAGTGCTCGGCCAGGTGGCAGACCGCGTCGGCGCAGTCGTCGACGTGCAGGAACTCGCGGCGCGGCGTCCCTGTCCCCCAGATGGTCATGCCCGGGGCACCCGTGATCTTGGCCTCGTGGGCCTTGCGGATCAGCGCCGGGATGACGTGGCTGGTTTGCAGGTCGAAATTATCGCCCGGCCCGTACAGGTTCGTCGGCATGGCCGAAATGAAATCGGCTCCGTGCTGGGCCCGGTAGGCTTGGCAAAGCTTGATCCCGGCGATCTTGGCGATCGCGTACCATTCGTTGGTGGGCTCGAGCGGCCCGGTGAGCAACTGGTCCTCCCGGATCGGCTGCGGCGCCATCTTCGGATAAATGCAGCTCGATCCCAGAAACACCAGGCGGCCGACGCCGGACCGGTACGCGCCGTGGATGATATTGGCCTCGATCATCAGATTGTCGTAAAGGAAGTCGGCCGGGTAGCTGGCGTTGGCGAGAATGCCGCCGACCTTGGCGGCCGCCACGATGACGAGGTCCGGACGCGCTTCGGCAAGCCATCCTTCGACGTCGGACTGGCGGCGGAGATCCACCTCCGACCGGGGAACAACCAGGACCTCGCACCCTTTCCGGTCGAGGCATCGCACCAGCGCCGCCCCAACCATGCCGCGGTGACCCGCGACCCACACTCTCTTGCCCGCGATCTCGTAGTGCTTAGTCATGCGCGAGGCTCTTTCCGCCCTTGCCGCGGGTCGCGTCGCGCGCCATCAGCTTGAGATCCTCGCGCATCATCTCCGACAGCAGCTCGTCCACGCTCACCGTGTGGTCCCACCCGAGCCGTTCCCGAGCCTTCGTGCTGTCGCCGAGCAGCAGGTCGACCTCGGTTGGACGGAAGTAGCGCTGGTCGACCTGCACCATCACGCGGCCCGTTGCCAGGCAGACGCCTTTTTCCTCCACCCCCGCGCCGCGCCATTCGATCGTCACGCCGACCTCCTTGAACGCCTTTTCGACGAAGGTCCGCACGGGCGTCGTGGAGCCTGTCGCCAGCACGTAATCGTCGGGCCTGTCCTGCTGCAGCATCAGCCACATCCCGCGCACGAATTCGCGCGCGTGGCCCCAGTCGCGTTTGGCATCGAGGTTGCCGAGGTAGAGCGTGTCCTGAAGGCCGAGATGGATGGCCGCGACCCCGCGGGTGATCTTGCGGGTCACGAAGGTTTCCCCGCGCAGGGGGCTCTCGTGGTTGAACAGGATGCCGTTGGAGGCGTGGAAGCCGTAAGCCTCCCGGTAGTTGACCGTGATCCAGTAGGCGTAAAGCTTGGCAACCCCGTAGGGTGACCGCGGGTAGAACGGCGTCGTCTCGTTCTGAGGTACGGCTTGGACCTTGCCGTAGAGTTCCGAGGTCGAAGCCTGGTAGAACTTTGTCTTATCCCCCAGACCTAGCAGCCGGATCGCCTCCAGGAGGCGCAACGTACCGATCGCGTCGGCGTTGGCGGTGTATTCCGCCGTGTCGAAACTGACCTGCACGTGCGACTGCGCGGCAAGGTTGTAAACCTCGTCGGGCCGGACCTCCTGCATGATCCGGATAAGATTGGTCGAGTCCGTCATGTCGCCGAAGTGAAGGATGAAACGCGGATCCTCCACGTGCGGGTCTTCGTAGAGATGCTCGAGGCGCCCGGTGTTGAACGACGATGATCGTCGCTTCACCCCATGCACCACGTAGCCCTTACCAAGCAGCAACTCCGTCAGGTAGGCACCATCTTGCCCCGTCACGCCGGTGATCAAAGCAACCTTGCCATATCGTCTAGACATCGCAAACCATCAAATGCTGACTGAGTTGTTCGCCGCACCGACCTTGCAATCCGCGCAGCAGGATGCCTGGACGGCACCGGCCGACCTATACCCCAAGTTTGTCGTATCTCATAGCCCGGGTGGAGATACGGACGTCTCGTCCGTTGGTTTCGCGGGATGTTGGCCGAAATTTTTCCTCCGGTAAGCATGACGGCACTGGACGCGGCCTGTTCCGGAGCTTAACTAGCTTCTGCCGTAAGCTGGTTTTCGCTCGCAGCCCGGAATGGTTATTTGAAAAATAGTTCAAATATGATTTCTTATGTGATCATTGCGAGCTGGTTAGATAAATTTGTGCATATGCGGCAGTTATCAATCGACCGCTACAGTATAATGCCAATATGAGGGAGTTGATCGGTATGTGCGCCGATATCTTGATTTACGGCATGAACTACTCTCCCGAGTTTGCGGGGGTGGGACGCTACTCTGGAGACATCGCGGAATATTTGGCGGAAACTGGTTCGGAAGTGGTCGTTGTCACAACCCCCGCGCATTATCCGGGCTGGCAGGTCCAGCCTCCGTTCCGCAACCGTCGGTTTCATTTCGAGGTCAGGAAGGGCGTGCGGGTGTTCCGTTGTCCTCTGCTTCTCCACAAGGAGATGGGAGGCATCTGGCGCCTGCTTGCGCCCTTGAGCTTCGCGCTGACCTCGGCACCGATCGCGCTGTGGCAGATCCTGGCGCACCGCCCGAAAACAGTGCTCGGGGTGGTTCCGACGCTCTTCGGCGCTCCTGTTCTGCTGATCGGAGCGTGGCTGACGGGGGGACGCACGGTTCTGCACATCCAGGATCTTGAGGTCGACGCCGCGTTCGCGGTGGGGCACCTCGCGCAGAAGCGCTGGCTGAAGCGCCTCGGTGCGGCCTTCGAGCGGTTCGTCCTCCGGCGCTTCAACCAGATCATCACCATCTCGGATCGGATGGCCGAGAAGATCGTCGAGAAGGGCGTGGATCGGAAGCGGATCATCGTGATCCGCAACTGGGTCGATCTGAACATGATCCGCCCGCTCGAGGGCGAAAGCCCCTACCGGCAGGAACTTGGCTATCAGGCGAGCGACTTCATCGTCGAGTATTCGGGCAACATCGGGCGCAAGCAGGGCCTGGGTGTTCTGCTCGATGCGGCGGACCTTCTCGGCGGGGAGCACCGCATCAAGTTCGTGATCGCGGGTGAGGGCCCCGCGAAACCCGAACTCGTCGCGCGATACGCGCGGCTGACCAACGTCCGTTTCCTGCCCTTCCAACCGTCGGAGCGCTTGTCCGACTTCCTGGGCCTCGCCGACATCCACGCGTTGCCGCAGGACGCCAATGCGGCCGACCTGGTGCTGCCGTCGAAGCTCGGCGGCATGCTGGCGAGCAGCAAGCCGATCGTCGCGATGGCCGATCCCGATACCGAACTCGCCCGGTTCCTCGGCAACAGCGCCGTGCTCGTGGAGCCGGGCAGCCCCAAAGCCTTGGCCGACGCCATCCTGAGCGCTTCCCGCGAGCAGCGCGTGGACGCGGGCCGGATCCTGGACCGCAACCGGCTCGCCGCGAGCCTGTCGAAAGGCGAGGGACTGCTTCGGTTCGCCAATGCGGTGCTCGGACCAAGGGCCGTGGCGGAACTGTGAGCGCCGCGGAACCGAAACTTTTCCCGGCGCGCGCGGATGTGTCGGATGGGGCCTGACACGTTGCGGGTCGTGCAAGTCTCGATCGGGCGGTTTCACCATTTCCATCTCGCGAGGCAGATGGAGCGCTTCGGCCTGCTGCGGAGCATCTGGACCGGCTACCCGCGTTTCAAGCTGAAGGATGAAACCGGCATCCCGGCTCACAAGATCCGCAGTTTCCCCTGGCTGCAAACGCCGTTCATGGGCTGGTCCCGCGTGCCGCTCCTCGGCCGTTCCACGTCCCTGCAGCGGGAAATCGGTTGGCTGGCCCAGGATACGCTGGACCGCCGGGTCGCACGGTCGCTGACCGAGGCCCCGATCCTGGTCGCCTTGTCGGGCCAGGGCCTGCACTGCGGCACGAGAGCCAAGGCGCTCGGCGGCTGTTATGTCTGCGACCGCGGGTCCTCTCACATCCGGTTCCAGGACGAAATCATGCGCGAGGAGCACGAGCGCTGGCGCGTCCCGTATCGGCCTATCGATCGCAGGGTGGTGGAAAAGGAGGAACGCGAATACGCCGAGGCGGACCTGATCACCGTCCCCTCCGGTTTCGCGTACCGCTCGTTCGTCGCCCAAGGTGTGCCGGAAGGAAAGCTTCGCCGAATCCCCTACGGAGGACGCCTGGACCGCTTCCGTCCGGAGCGACAGCCCTCTCACGACCGCTTCGACGTCCTGTTCGTCGGGCACGTGTCGATGCGCAAGGGCGTCGGCTACCTGCTCGAGGCCTTCGGCAGGTTCAACCATCCCGGCAAGCGGTTGCGGATCATCGGCGACGTCGACCAGACCGTGAAGCCCCTGATCGCGGCCCTTCCCACCGACCGCGTGTCCTTTCTTGGCACGGTCGCCAATCCCGATCTGGTGCGGTACTACAACGAAGCGCACGTCCTGGTCCTGCCGAGCCTCGAGGAGGGCCTGGCCATGGTCATGGCGGAGGCCATGGCGTGCGGATGCCCGGTGATCGCGACACCGCACACGGGCGCCGAGGACCTTTTCGAGGACGGCAGGGAGGGCCACGTGGTGCCGATCCGTTCGAGCGACGCCATCCTGCGGGCGTTCGAGCGGCTGGCCGACGACCGCGCGCACGCGGCCGCGCTGCGGGTGCGGGCCGCAGAGCGCATCAGGACCATCGATGGATGGAACCGCTACGGCCTGGAATGGAAATCGCTGATCGAGGGGCTGCACGCGCACCGCCTGCCTGATCCGGAGATGCCCGCCCCGTGAGGTCGCCCAGCACCGCCCCGCCCGCGTCGCGCAGGCTGGCGCCCGCCCGACACCATGCGCCGGGGCAATCGACGATCCGCAACATCCGCATCGCCGCGTTCGCGGTCCTGCTGGCCTGCAGCCCCGTGCAATATTTCCTCGACCCGTCGCTCAACAACCTGATCTGCACCCTGATCACGATCTGCGCGTCGGGCATCACGATCCTTTACACGTGCAGCATCACGCGTTTCAGGCGGGCGCCCATGTCGTGCCTCATGCTGCTCGGCTTCAACGTTTCCGCGATGAGCGCCGCGCTCGTGATCCAGAGCATCGACGGGCGGCCGATCACCTATAATCTGAAATCCGCGATCGACACCTTCTCGGTACTCGCGCTGACCCAGTTGGTTTCCATCGCGGTGCACTGGATCTACGTCAAATCGAAGCCGCTGCGCGGGCTGCGCGGCTGGTGCACGCGGCGCCTGGCGATGCCGCTCGGGCTCCTGGAACCCCCGACCAACCCTCAGCTCTGGATCTTCGGAGCGGTCGGCTGCCTCGGCACCATCCTGTCGGCGCGCAGCTACACCGACGCCGTGAGCTATGGAAACGTTTCAGGGAAGTTCCTGCTCGGCTACATCCCGTTCGCGGTGGCACCGTTCTTCATTCCCATGCGGTCGAACCTGCTCGGCGACGATCGCGGCAGCGCCAGGGCGAACCTGCCCGCCCTCGTCGGCTATGCCGGGCTGCTGATCGGGGTCGCCATGGCCAACAACGCGCGGGCGACATTCTCGTCGGGGTTCCTGACCCTGGGCCTGTGCGGCGTCGTCGCGGTTCTGAGCGGCAACCTGCGGCTGACCCGCCGCACCCTCGTGACCGGAGCGGTCCTGTCGGCCGCGGCGCTTCCCCTGTTCCTGACCCTGTCGGATCTTGCGACCGCCATGGTGATCGCCCGTGACGAGCGATCAAACGTGTCGTCGCTTGAACTGATCGAGATCACCCTCAGGAATTTCGGAGACAAGGCCCTCATCGCGCAGCGCCAGCGCCTCGACGCCATCATCTCGGGCGGCGACTACGACGAGAACTACGTCAATAACCCGCTTCTGGCACGCTTCGTCTACACCAAGTTCGTCGACGTCAACATGAGCAACGCAATCAGCGTTTCGGACAGCCAGGCCGCCCAGATCCGCGCCAACACGGCCGACCGCATCCTCGCCATGCTGCCCACCCCGGTACTGAACTACTTCAAGATCAACGTCGACAAGTCGCAGCTCGATTTCAGTTCCGGCGACATCTACAGCTATCTCGCGCGCGGCCTCGAACTCGGCGGCTTCACCACGGGCTCGGAAGTGCCGGACGGCCTGACGATCATGGGTTTCCTGTTCTGGCCGGCACTTTCGCTCATGGTGCTGGCGCAGTTCGTCATCTACGACAGCTTCTGCTTCACGACGCGGCAGGGCAAGGTGGCGGTCAGCGCCGTGGCGCTGCTCAACGCGGTGCCGATCTTCACGCTCGGCATCATGCAGGAGTCGGTGTCGAACCAGGTCATCGCCATTGTGCGAGGTGTGCCCCAGCTGATCCTGCTCTACTGGGTCCTCGCCTTCGCCTCGGCGGCCGTGACCCGTCCGGCCGCCCTGTCCCGGCGCATCCTCGCGAGGTTCGGCTTGACCACGCGTCGCGGTGCCGGGATCGGGGCTTGAGCCGTGGCGGCCCTTTCCATCCTGTATGTCGGCCCCGCGTCCGGGACGTCCCGCCACCGCTACCACGCGCTGCTCCGCCTCGGGCACGCGGTCGACATCGTGGATCCGACCCAGGCCCTGGGCCGCAGCAGCTTCCTGACCGCGCTGGGATTCAAGACGGGATATCTCGGGCTCGAGAAGCGCGTCGCGGCCCACATCCTGGCGGCCCTCGGGTCGCGCCGCTTCGACGTGGTCTGGGTGGACAACGGGGAATGGGTCGGACCCTCGTTGGCGAAGGAACTCAAGGCTCGCGCGACCTCGCTGCTCAACCACAACCTCGACAACCCGTTCACGTCGCGCGACGGGTGGCGGTGGCGCCTTTTCCGGAAGGCGCTTCCCACCTACGACCTGTTCGTGACGCCCCGCGAAAGCAGTCGTGCCGCGGCCATCGCCGGGGGGGCCCGTCGGGCCATAGCGGTCATGTTCTCGGCCGATGAACGCGTCCACCGTCCTGTCGACCTCAGCCCCGAGGACCAGGTCACGTTCGGGTCCGAGGTCGCGTTCGTGGGGACCTGGATGCCGGAGCGCGGTCCGTTCATGAAGCGGCTCGTCGACCGGGGCGTGCCGCTGCGCATCTTCGGCCCGCGGTGGACGAAGGCGGCCGAGTACCCCTCCCTCGCACCCGTCGTGGTGTCGCGGTCGCTGGGCGACGAGGATTACGTCAAGGCGGTCAGCGGCGCGAAGATCGGCGTCGGGTTGCTGTCGAAGGGCAACGAGGACCTTCACACGACGAGGAGCCTGGAGATTCCGGCGATCGGAACCCTGCTGTGCGCGCCACGCACGACCGATCACGAGCGTCTCTACGAGGACGCCGCCGAGGCCGTCTTCTTCGACGACGCGGACGGATGCGCTGACCTGTGCCTGGGACTGCTGGCCGATCCCGCGCGGAGGCTGGCCATTGCGGCGGCGGGCCACCGGCGAGCGATGCGGAACGGGCACTTCAACGAAGCGCTCTGCGGCCAGATCCTGGCGGCTTTGTAGACACGGCCATCTTTCGCGCCTAACATCCGAGTGATTGATTGCCCGTCGTAATCAGGTGTTCACGGCTTTTCGATACAAGGCTTCATGTTCGAAAGTGACACCTCATGCTGAAAGCCACGCTGTTCACGGCAATGTGCGGCCTCCTGTCGGCGCGGCT
>CAXTEP010000037.1:23003-25790 GCA_964243125.1 uncultured Lichenihabitans sp.
GGCCCGCGTTCGCTGCGGCGCGACCTCGTCTTCTTCCGCGCTTGCGGACTGAGAACCATCCTGGCCGCACCGGTCCGGCCCGACCTCCTGGCAAACAGGATCGACGCGGGCGGCGAGGAGGAGTTCGAGTGCGAAAGGCTCGCCCGCTGCGTGTCGGCTGATCTCGGCCCCGTCGACCTCGGCCGCCGGGAATCGTGGGATCTCGGCCTGACCGACGAGGAGCGGGGCACGGCCGCCCGCCTCCTGGGGGCGTTCGCCGACGAGCCGTTCGTGGCGGTGAACATGGGCGGCAAGGCCGCCTGGAACGATTGGGGCCCGGAGAACTGGGCCGCGCTCATGGCCCGCCTTGCGGCCGCGTCGGGCCGGGCGCGATGGGTGTTCGTCGGAGCCGCCCCGGACGCCGAGCGCGCCGATACCCTCGTGGCGCAGAATCCCGATCGCATGATGAGCTTGTGCGGACGCCTGTCCGTGCGCGAAACCGCCGCAGTGCTCAGCCGGGCCCTGTTCTTTCTCGGCCACGATACCGGGCCGTTGCACCTCGCGGCCGCCTGCGGGGTCCGCTGCGTCGGCCTGTTCAGCAACGCCAACAAGGCGCACAAGTGGCATCCTTACGGCAGGTCGCATCGCGTGTTGCGATCACCTGGCTCCATCAAGGACATCACCGTTGAGGATGCTTTCGATGCTGTGAACGACATGTTCGACAGCCCATCCCGGTCCTGAGCCGCGGCAGGACACGACAGGGTCACATGGACATGGAGTCGCTCGATCTGCCGGTGCCGCGCCCGCAACGTGAGGGCGGCGCAAGCTTCAAGTTCGGCAACCGCGCGTCCCGGGCCATCTGGAAGCTGACGTGGTTCTGCCTGGCGTCCTGGACGCCGCCGTTCTTCAGCCCCTGGCGGATCGCGCTGCTCCGCCTGTTCGGCGCCAGGATCGGGGCCGGGGCCGCGATCGCGGCGTCGACCAGGGTCTGGCTGCCGCGCAACCTCGTGCTGGGGCCCGGGGCGACGCTGGGCCCGGGCGTCGATTGCTACAACATGGCGATGGTGACGATCGGCGCCAGGGCGGTGGTGTCGCAACGGGCGTTCCTGTGCGGAGGGACGCACGACATCGCCGACGACAAGTTCCAGCTGGTCGCACGTCCGGTGACCGTCGGTGCCGAGGCCTGGATCGCCGCCGAGGCTTTCGTCGGGCCCGGCGTGACGGTCGGCGAGGGAAGCGTGCTGGGGGCGCGCGGCTGCGCGTTCACCGACCTGCGACCGTGGACCGTCTACCGCGGCAATCCCGCCGTGGAGGTCAAGGCGCGACGGCTGCGCGGCTCGCGAGAGCCAGCACCCCTGCGCATCGCCTGCGTGCTTGGTCCGTTCCTGCCGGTGCCGCCGCTCAAGGGCGGCGCGGTCGAGCGCATCTGGCAGAACCTCTGCGCCGAATTCGCGGCCAAAGGGCACGACGTCACGCTGCTGTCGCGGCGATTCGCCGGACTGGCGGATCACGAGGTGGTCGACGGCGTCCGCTACATCCGGGTCCCGTCCACGGACGCGCCCGCCAGCAGGCTGTTCTACCGCTTGCTCGACGTGGTCTACGCGCTGCGGGTGTGCCGCATGCTGCCTCGGGCCGACATCACCATCACCAACAGCGTGTCCCTGCCGCTCCTGCTGCCGCGTGCCAGGGCCGGCAAGATCTACGTGAGCGTCGCTCGCTTCCCCAAGGGGCAGATGGGCGCCTATTCCCGGGCCGACCGCCTGCAATGCGTGTCCACCCACGTGGCGGAAGCGGTGCGTGACCAGTCGCCGAAGGTCGCCCCGCTCGTGAAGGCCATTCCCAATGCGATCAGCAGCGTTTTCGCGGCCGCCCTGGACGAGGAACGCGGCCCCCGGGCCAAGGAGGTGATCTTCGTCGGCCGGGTCGCGCGCGAGAAGGGGATCGACCTGCTGATCCGCGCCTTCGCGCTGGTGCATCGGGCTTTCCCGGCGTGGCGACTGACCATCGTCGGGCCGCACGACGCCGGAGCCGGCGGCGACGGTCCGGCGTTCCTGGCCGAACTCGAGGCGCTGGCCCGGCGCGCCGGGGCGCGGGTCGATTTCGCCGGCCCCGTGTTCGACGAGGCGGAGCTCGCGCGGCGTCTCCGGGCCGCCGAGGTGTTCGTCTATCCGTCCGTCGCGGCGCGGGGCGAGGCGCTGCCCCTGGCTCCGCTCGAAGCCATGGCGTGCGGCTGCGCCGTGCTCGTCTCGTCGCTGGACTGCTACAACGATTACCTGGTCGGCGGCGTGAACGGGCTCGCGTTCGACGAAACGGACGCGAGCGGCGCTTCCCTCGCCGAGAAGCTCACCATCATGCTGGGCGACGACGATCTGCGGCGCGAGCTTGCGGCCGAAGCCGTCCACACGGCGCGTCGCTTCACGCGCGACGCCATCGCGACCCAGTTCATCGCCGATTTCAGGTCGTTGCTGCAGGATACCGGGTCACCGGTGTCCTGAACCGGTCGGACTATGAATCGCGGGTCGCCAACGTTCGCCGCGCCCTCTCACGATCGTGGAAGCGGCCCGATCGCACCCGACGTGTCCCGTGCGACGACGCTCGGCCGACCGCTCAGACCTCCATTTAACGCGGAGCAAGCAGGATCTTCGACAGTTTCCGATCCCGCCTGTAGGGTCGGCACCTGTCCTTGCACGAGGAAGGCGGCCGCCGACCTCCGAAAAGCAACGCGCGCGGAAGCCGGGTCAAGACGAGCGAAGCAGCATGGCGATCCTTACCGTGGTGATCCTGACCTACGACGAGGCCAAGCATATC
>CAXTEP010000038.1:0-5836 GCA_964243125.1 uncultured Lichenihabitans sp.
TTGTCTGGCTCGTCATAGCCCCGTCCACTCAGGAGTTGGGGCCTCCGGCAAACCCCCGGCGGTTCAGCCCGCGACCTTGCGCAGGGCCGCTTCCACGCTGGGCGAAACCGCGCTGGGCTTCTCGGCCGCAGGGGTCGAGCTTTCGCGCAGCGCCGCGCGGGCGGTGGCGACCTCGGACTCGCGCTGCTTCAGCACCTGGGAGCGCAGCGCGTTCCAGTGCTGGCTCACCAGCGCCCCGATCGCCTCGCTCAGCGCCTCGTAGCCGGGGTGGTCGGCCTCGGTCGGCCAGGTCACCGTGACGGGGCCGGGGTCGGTCACCTCGGCCGGGTAAGTCGTGACGGCTTCGAGGTCATCGAGCTTGTCCGCGAGGGCGCGGAGGAGGGCGGCTTCACTCATCGGGTCTGCTCCTCAAGACGGGGCTGCGCCCGCGACGCGGGCCTGCGCTACGGAGCCGGAGGGTGAACCAGGAGTGTGAAGCCTTGGTTAAGCGGCCCTTAAGCGGCGGCCAGCGGCAGCGCGGTCTCGGCCAGGCGCACCCAATACGCCATGCCGACCGGCAGCACGGCATCGTCGAAGTCGTAGGCCGGATGGTGCAGCCCCGCCGTGTCGCCGTTGCCGGTGAAAATGAAGGCGCCCGGCCGCTCCTGCAGCATGAAGGAGAAGTCCTCGGCCCCCATCATCGGGGCCATGGCGGCGTCCACGGCCCTCTCGCCCGCCACGGCGGCCGCGACCGCGGCGGCGAGCCGGGTCTGCTCGGGATGATTGACGGTGACGGGATAGCCCGGGCTGTAGGTCACGGCCGCTTCGACGCCGTGGGCGGCCGCGAGCCCCGCCACCACGGCGCGCAGCCGCGCTTCCGCCAGCGCGCGGGTTTCGGCCTTGAGGGTCCGCACGGTGCCGTTCAGCACGGCCTCCTGCGGGATGACGTTGCCGGCCGAGCCCGCGTGGAACTGCGTGACCGACACCACGCAGGGGTCGAGCGGGTCGACGTTGCGGGACGCGATCTGCTGCAGCGCGCCCGTGATCCCGGCCCCGGCCAGCACGGGGTCGCGGCACAGGTGGGGGGTGGCGGCGTGCCCGCCCAGACCCTCCACCCTGATCTCGAACCGGTCGGCCGCGGCCATGACGGGGCCGGGGCGCAGGCAGAAATGGCCGACCGGCAGGCCGGGCAGGTTGTGCATGCCGTAGATTTCGTCGATCGCGAACCGGGTCATCAACCCGTCCGCCACCATGGCCCGGCCGCCCGCGCCGCCCTCCTCGGCGGGCTGGAACACCGCCGCCACGGTGCCCGCGAAGCGCCGCGTGGCGCTGAGGTGCCGGGCGGCGCCCAGCAGCATGGCGGTGTGCCCGTCGTGGCCGCAGGCGTGCATGCGTCCGGGCACCGTGGACGCGTAGGCCAGGTCCGTGTTGGCTTCCGTGATTGGCAGGGCGTCCATGTCGGCCCGCAGCCCCACGGTCCGGCCGCCCGCGCCGCGGCCCCGGATGAGGCCCACGACGCCGATCCGCCCGATGCCCGTCGCGACCTCGTCGCAGCCGAAGGCCCGGAGCCTGTCGGCCACCGCGCCCGCGGTGCGGTGGACCTCGTAGCCGAGCTCGGGGTGGCGGTGGATGTCGCGGCGCCAGTCCCGGACGTCGGCGGTCGCCAGGGCATCGATCATGGGCATGGCTCGTCCTCCTCACGGCGGCGCTTCCGCCATGTGGCGACCCGCCGGTGCGGCTTCAATGCGACAGCGCCGCTCAACCGCAGCCGGCGCCCGGCGGCCCAAGCCGATTCCCCCTTGTGGGGACGCGGCGGGCTGGGTAGCAAGCCCCATGCCCCACGGAACTTCGTCCGAACGCCGGGCGCGAGACGCATCGTCCTTCGTCATGATGCGCCGGCTCCTGCGGGAGCACGGGCGGGCGCATGGCGCCGCCTACGCGGCCTCGCTGGCTCTGATGGCGGTGGGCGCGGGCGCCACGGCGCTGTCGGTGTCGCTGCTGCAGCCCATCGTCAACGGCATGATGAAGGCCGGCGACTACGGCGGGTTCCGCAACCTGCGTTTCTTGGCCCTCAGCGTGGGGGCGCTCTACGTGGTGCGCGGGGTGGTGACGTTCGGCCAGATCGTCGTCATGTCGCGCACCGGCAACCGCGTGGTCGCGGCCATGCAGGCTCGCGTCTACGACCACCTGCTGCGCCAGCCCGTGTCGTTCTTCCAGGAGCGGCATTCGAGCGACCTGATGGCGCGCCTGGCACTGGCGGCCAACAGCGTGCGCGACGTGGTGCAACTCCTGGTCACCTCGACGGGCCGCGACGTGCTGACGCTGCTGGCCCTGCTGGTCGTGATGATCCACAACGATCCCCTGCTGACCGCCATCCTGCTGGCGCTGATGCCGGCCGGCGCCGTGCTGCTCGGGCGGTTGATGGGGCGGGTCCGCCGGTTCGCGCGCCGGCAGTTCGACGGCTCCACCCGGATCATGCACACGATCCAGGAAACCGTTCAGGGCATCCGCATCATCAAGTCCTTCAACCTGGAGGAGGTGATGCGCGGCCGCATGGCGGCTTCCGTGCGCGAGGTCGAGAAATCCGCCAACCGGGTCGCGACCGGGGTGGCGATGTCGAGCCCGGTCACCGAAACGCTGGGCGGGGTCGCGGTGTCGGTCATGGTGCTCTACGGCGGCTGGCGGGTGGCGGTCAGCCACGCCGACCCCGGCTCGTTCTTCGCCTTCATCGTGGCCATGCTGTCGGCCTACGAGCCCGCCAAGCGCCTGGGCCGGCTCAACCTCGATCTGCAGAACGGGCTCGTCAACGCCCGGCTGATCTACGACCTGCTCGACGAGCCGCTGGACGAGGAGGCGGGCGCCGCCGCGGTGCCGCTGGCCGTCACCCGGGGCCGCATCGCGTTCCAGGGCGTCAGTTTCGCGTACCGGTCCGCCGAGCCGGTCCTGCGCGGGCTCGACTTCGTGGCCGAGCCCGACCGGACCACCGCGCTGGTGGGGCCCTCGGGCGGCGGCAAGTCCACCATCATCAGCCTGATCCAGCGCTTCTACGAACTCGGGGACGGCCGCATCACCATCGACGGCCAGGACATCGCGGCGGTGGGCGTGGGATCGCTGCGCGACCGGATCGCCTTCGTGTCGCAGGACGTGTTCCTGTTCCGCGGCACCATCGCGGACAACATCGGGCTCGGGCGCCTGGGCGCCAGCCAAGCCGAGATCGTGGCGGCGGCCCGCAAGGCGCACGCCCATAATTTCATCAGCACGCTGTCGGACGGCTACGGTACGATCGTGGGCGAGCAGGGCAGCAACCTGTCGGGCGGACAGCGCCAGCGGATCGCCATCGCGCGCGCCTTCCTGAAGCAGGCGCCCATCCTGCTGCTGGACGAGCCCACCGCGGCGCTCGACAGCGAGTCCGAGCGCGAGATCCAGAAGGCGCTGGACGAGTTGCGGACCGGCCGCACCACCATCGTGGTGGCGCACCGCCTGCAAACCATCGTGGATGCCGACCGGATCTGCGTGATCGAGCACGGGCGGGCCGTCGAGGTCGGCACCCATGCCGAGTTGATGGGCCTGCGCGGCGCCTACCACACCTTCTTCGCGATCCAGTTCGGCGAGCGCGCGCGGCTGATCGCGTGAGGAGGACCGTGCTTCGCTGGGCACTGGGGCATTGCTCGACGTCGCGAGCTTTGCCGGCTGACGGTCCCCGGTCACGGAGGTCGGGCGGCTGTTCAACTTGGCCGTTTGAGGCCTTCCGAGGGTCCGTCGCCAAGTACGCGTATCTGGGCTTTGGCGCCCATCAGGGTGGCGTCGAGAAGCCTGAGCGCGGCGGCGGCCAGCCTGTCCGAGACCGGCGGAATAGGTTGAAAGTAGGTCGTGTTGTTGCGAGCGTGGTGGATCTGGATCACGGCCGCCACGGTACCGCCGAGATTTACATCCCTGGTGAGTTCGCCGATCGAGAGCTGCAGGGCCATCGACCTGTGTCCCTCGCCGGCCGTCCGTAGCCCACGGTCGTTCAGGAAGGCCATCGCATGGAGGGCTTCGTAGGCGAGCAGGAATCGGCCGAGTGCCGACTTGGTCGCGTCGGCGTCCTCGCGCAAGTGCTCGGCGTTGGTCAAATATTGCCGGATCTGGGCTTCGTCACGAGCCGCCTCCTTCAAGGCTCCGGCACGGATCAGGTTTGCGATCTGTTCTTCAAGGCTCATCGCCGATCACCATGATCTTGGGTCCGCCTGCGATGGACTCACCCACTGAACTCCGCCGCCAGTCGGCCCACTGATCGGGGTCGACCAGGTTGACGTGGATCGGGCGGCCCAGGTCGTTCTCGGCCTCGCCCAGGGGCGGACTGATCTCGAAGAGGTCGATGTCGCCGACCACGAGAAGGTCGATGTCGCTCGCAGCTTGCTCGGTGCCGCTCGCCACGGAGCCGAAAACGAAGGCCGCATCGATCCGATCCGAAACGGAGCCGAGAGCGTCCCGGAGCCGATCAGCAAGGCCGAAGGTCTTCAGGCCGATGGAGTGCAGTTCCGGATAAAGCGGATGCGCCTTGTTCACCGTGAACAATCGCTGATTGCCCACCCGCCTGTCCGTGACGACACCTGCCGTATGAAGTGTCTCGACCACCTTCTGCGTACCGCCTCGGCCGCCACCCGCCGCGCGGATCAGGTCCGACAGGCTGTAGCTTCGTTCGGGATTGAGAAGAAACCGCCCAAGAACGCGCTGCACGCCTTGGGAGAGCAGGAAATCCAACGTGCCCATGCCGGTCCATCGTACCATTTTCTGGTATGATCATACCTGGAAATGGTACGAACTTCAACCTTGCCGCGCACCGCGCGACGGGGCAGCCGCATATCCCCGAAAACCAAATCTCGGACGGTACGACTGATCAGGCGATGTTCTTGCTTTGTCTTGCATGCGGTGGAACACTCGACGGGGATCGGCCACGGACGTCGCCGGAGCAGGGGCGAAGATGGAGGACGAGGACACGGCCGTGGATCCCGCCGACGGGCCGCCGCGCAAGATCATCCACGTCGACATGGACGCGTTCTACGCCAGCGTCGAGCAGCGCGACGACCCGGGCCTGCGGGGCCGGCCCGTGGCGGTGGGGGGCTCGCGCGAGCGGGGCGTGGTGGCGGCCGCGAGCTACGAGGCGCGCGCGTTCGGGGTGCGCTCGGCCATGCCGTCGGTCACGGCCCGGCGCAAATGCCCCGACCTCCTGTTCGTCCGGCCGCGCTTCGATGTCTACCAGGCGGTCAGCCGGCAGATCCGCGCCGTGTTCGCCCGCCACACGGACCTGATCGAGCCGCTGTCGCTGGACGAGGCCTACCTGGACGTGACGGACGACCGGCAGGGCATCGGCTCGGCCACGCGGATCGCCGAGGAGATCCGGGCCGCCATCAGGGCCGAAACGGGCCTCACCGCATCGGCCGGGGTCAGCTACAACAAGTTCCTGGCCAAGCTCGCGTCCGACCACCGCAAGCCCGACGGGCTCTTCGTGATCCGGCCTCGCGACGGCGAGGCTTTCGTGGAAACCCTGCCGGTCGGACGCTTCCACGGCGTCGGCCCGGCCACCGAGGCCAGGATGAAGGCGCTCGGCATCCGCACCGGCGCCGACCTCAGGGCCTGTCCGCTGCCCGTCCTGCAGACGCGGTTCGGCAAGGCGGGCGCCTTCTACCACCGGATCGCCCGCGGCATCGACGGCCGCCCGGTCCGGGCCGACCGGGTCCGCAAGTCGATCGGGGCCGAGAACACTTTTGCCGAGGACCTGGACGCGTTCGAGGCCATGCGGGACGCTCTGCAACCGCTCGTCGACAAGGTGTGGCGGCACTGCGAGGCGACGGGCATCCGCGGCCGGACCGCCACC
>CAXTEP010000038.1:5936-16987 GCA_964243125.1 uncultured Lichenihabitans sp.
TGACCGTGGTGGCGGGCGGCCTCGTGCTGCGGCCCGACCTGGAAGCCGAGCCGAAGGACATCGTCATCCGCGGCGACACGATCGTCGACCTCGTCGAACCCGGGACGGGGCCCGCGGATGCCCGGGTCATGGACGCTGCCGACAGGGCCGTGATGCCCGGGCTGGTCAACGGCCACGTCCACGGCCACGCCACCCTGGCCAAGGGGATGGTCGAGGACCGCTGGCCGCTCGAATTCCTGCTCAACGCGCTGCCGGGCCTGAGCGCCAACCGCACCGTCGAAGACAAGTACCTCAACGGCCTGCTCGGCGCGGCCGAGATGATCCGCAAGGGCTGCACGGCCTGTTTCGACCTGTTCTTCGAGTTTCCCGCCCCCACCCCCGAGGGCCTGTTCGCGGTCGGGCAGGCCTACGCGGACGCGGGGCTCCGGGCGACCCTGGCCCCCATGGTGGCCGACCGGACCTTCTACGAGGCCTATCCCGAGTTGGTCGCGACCCTGCCGGCGCCGCTGCAACGGCAGGCGCTCGCGGTCCGGCTCGCGTCGGGGGAGGACAGCGAGCGGGTGGCCCGGCGCATCTTCCATGACTGGCCGTTCGATCGCGACCGGGTCCGTCCGGGGATCGCGCCGTCGATCCCGCTCCACTGCAGCGACGCGTTCCTGCTCCGGTGCGGCGTCCTGGCGGCGGAGTTCGGCCTCGTGCTCCAGACCCACCTGGCCGAGTCCCGAACCCAGGCCGTGGTCGGCCGGACGCGCTACGGCCGGACCCTGACGGCCCACCTCGACGCCCTCGGCCTGCTGGGCCCGCACGCGTCCGCGGCCCACGCGATCTGGCTCGACGCGGACGACATGCAGCGGCTCGCCGACGCCGGCGCGACCGTGATCCACGCGCCAGCCAGCAACCTGCGCCTCGGCTCCGGCATGGCGCCCGTGCGCCCCATGCTGGACCGGGGTATCCGGGTCGGGCTCGCCACCGATGCGACCAACACGTCGGACGCGCTCAACATGTTCGAGGCCATGCGGTGGGCCGCCGCGCTGTCGACCGTGCAGACCCCCGACTTCGACCGCTGGCTCGGAGTCGCGGACGTGTTCCGCATGGCCACCGAGGGCAGCGCCCGGGCCATGGGGTTCGGGGGTCGCCTCGGCCGCATCGCGCCCGGGTACAAGGCCGACCTCGTGCTGCTCGACCTCGGCCACGTCAACTACGTGCCGCTCGGCAACCTGTCGCGGCAGATCGTCTTTACCGAGAACGCCGCCGCAGTCGACAGCGTGGTGATCGGCGGCCGGCTCGTGCTCGACCGCGGGCGCCTCACGACGATCGACGAAGCCAAGCTCAGGCGCGACGCGAACGGAGCCGCGGCGCGCCTGTCGGCCGCCAACGCGCCGCTCCGCGAGCGGGCACGCGTTCTGCAGCCCCACGTCGGCTGGTTCTGCCGCAGCATGGCGTGCCAGCCCTACCCCGTGAACAGGCTCGCCTGCGAACCCGTGCCGTCGCAGACCTGATCGGTCCGGCTGCGGTGCGAACCGTCAGGCCGCGAGGCTGCGCAGCACGTAGTGCAGGATGCCGCCGTGGCGGAAATATTCGAGCTCCTCGCCCGTGTCGATCCGGCAGATCACGGGGACGTGGCTGACGCGACCCTTGTCGGAGGTGATCACCAGCTCCATCGCCTGCCGCGGCTTGAGCGCCTCGCCCAGGCCCTTGATCGTGACGGTCTCGTCGCCCTTGAGGTTGAGGGCCTGCCAGGAGGTCCCCTCCTCGAACGTCAAGGGCAGCACGCCCATGCCGACGAGGTTGGAGCGGTGGATGCGCTCGAAGCTCTGGGCGATCACGGCGCGGACGCCGAGCAGCCGCGTGCCCTTGGCGGCCCAGTCGCGCGACGAGCCCGTGCCGTATTCGCGGCCCGCGAACACCACCAGCGGCACGCCTTCCTGCTTGTACAGCATGGCGGCATCGTAGATCGGCATCTCCTCGGCCGACGGGTAGTGGCGCGTCACGCCGCCTTCCAGGCCCGGCACCATCTGGTTCTTGATGCGGATGTTCGCGAAGGTGCCGCGCATCATGACTTCGTGGTTGCCGCGGCGGGTGCCGTACTGGTTGAAGTCCTGCGGGCGGACCTGGTGCTCCATCAGGTAGCGCCCGGCCGGCGAGGCGGCCCGGATGGAGCCCGCGGGCGAGATGTGGTCCGTGGTAATCGAGTCGAGCAGCAGGGCCAGCACGCGCGCGTCCACCACGTCCGTGACGGCCGCGGGCGTCTTGGTCAGCCCCTCGAAATAGGGCGGGTTGCGCACGTAGGTCGAGGCCATGCTCCAGTGGTAGGTGTCGCTGCGCACCGTTTCGACGCCCTGCCAGCGCGTGTCGCCCTCGAACACGTTGCCGTAGCGCTCGGCGAAGATCGCCTTGGTGACCGACTTGCGGTGCAGGTTCGTCACCTCCTCGTGGCTTGGCCAGATGTCGCGCAGGTAGACGGGCCCGTCGTGGCCCTCGCCGAGCGGCTCGGTGGTCAGGTCCACGTCGAGCGAGCCCGCGAGCGCATAGGCCACCACCAGCGGCGGCGAGGCGAGGTAGTTGGCCTTCACGTCCGGATTGACGCGACCCTCGAAGTTGCGGTTGCCCGAGATCACGGCGGCCGCCACCACGTCGTTGTCGTTGATGGTTTTGGAGATGTCGGACGGCAGCGGCCCCGAATTGCCGATGCAGGTCATGCAGCCGTAGCCGGTCAGGTTGAAGCCCAAGCGGTCGAGGTCGTCCTGCAGCCCCGTGGTCTGCAGGTACTCGCCCACCACCTGCGAACCGGGCGACAGCGAGGTCTTGACCCAGGGCTTGGTTTTCAGGCCCTTGGCGACCGCGTTGCGGGCCAGCAGGCCCGCCCCCATCATGACGTTGGGGTTGGACGTGTTGGTGCAGGACGTGATGGCCGCGATCACCACGTCGCCGTGGCCGAGGTCGAAGTTGCTGTTCTCGACCGTGAAGCGCTTCTCGCCCTCCTCGATCTTGTATTCCTTGCGCAGCGCGTTGGTGAAGGCGGCCTTGGCGCCTTCCAGGGTGACGCGGTCCTGCGGCCGCTTCGGGCCGGCGAGCGACGGCACCACGTCGCTCAAGTCGAGCTCCAGGGTTTCGGTGAAGACGGGGTCGGGCGTGTCGGCGTCGCGCCATAACCCCTGCTCGGCCGCATAGGCCTTGACGAGCGCGATGCGGGCGGCGCCGCGGTTGGACGCGTCGAGGTAGTTGACGGTTTCGCGGTCGATGGGGAAGAACCCGCAGGTGGCGCCGTATTCGGGCGCCATGTTGGCGATGGTGGCGCGGTCGGCGAGCGACAGGGCGTCGAGGCCGGGGCCGTAGAACTCGACGAACTTGTTGACCACGCCGAGCTTGCGCAGCATCTGGGTCACGGTCAGCACGAGGTCGGTCGCGGTCCGCCCCTCCTTGAGCCTGCTGGTGAGCCTGAAGCCGACCACCTGGGGCAGCAGCATGGACAGCGGCTGGCCCAGCATCACGGCCTCGGCCTCGATGCCACCCACGCCCCAGCCCAGCACCGCCAGCGCGTTGACCATGGTGGTGTGCGAGTCGGTGCCCACCAGCGTGTCCGGGTAGGCCTGCTGCACGGTTTCACCGCCGCGCTGCTCCGTGCGGGTCCAGACCGTCTGGGCCAGGTATTCAAGGTTGACCTGGTGGCAGATGCCCGTGCCGGGCGGCACCACGCGGAAGTTCGAGAAGGCCTGCTGGCCCCAGCGCAGAAAGCGGTAGCGCTCGCCGTTGCGCTCGTATTCCAGCGCCACGTTGTCGTCGAGGCTCTTGGGCGTGCCGAACTCGTCGACGATCACCGAATGGTCGATCACGAGGTCCACGGGCACGAGCGGGTTGATCTTGGCCACGTCGCCGCCCAGGCCCAGCATGGCGTCGCGCATGGCCGCCAGATCCACCACGGCCGGCACGCCGGTAAAATCCTGCATCAGCACGCGGGCGGGCCGGAACGCCACTTCGCGCTCGTCGAGGCCCCGCCGGTCGAGCCACTGCGCCACGGCCTCGATGTCGGTCTTGGTGACGGTGCGCCCGTCCTCGTGGCGCAGCAGGTTCTCGAGCAGCACCTTCATGGAGGCGGGCAGGCGGGATACGCCTGCGAGCCCGTTGCGCTCCGCTTCCGCGATCGAGAAGATTTCGTAGCGCTCGGCCCCGACCTCGATCGTCTTGCGGCTCTTGAAACTGTCGAGCGAGACCATAGCGGGACCTGTCGTGGTGCGGTGCGGCGGGGGATCAGTTACAGGTAGTTCTAAGGTCGCGGGCAGCAAGCGGCAAGCTTGGCCATTGCCTACGGCAGGGTGATCAGGTGAACATTCGGCCCATCCTTCGACGGGCTCGGGACGAGGGGATGGCCAGGCCGATCCCTTCCGCCTCATCCTGAGCCTGTCGAAGGAGGATCCAGGGATCTCGCGCGCGGCCCGTCCTTCGACAGGCTCAGGACGAGGGGGTGATTTGGCTCGTTCAGGCGCTCGCGTCCGGCGGGGGATCGCGCTGGCGATCCTTCATCCATTGCGTTGCTGCCCATGAGGAGGTGCCGCCTGCACGGGTCCGGTTCGCTCGAAATCGACGGGGTCGCGGTGGCGCGCGGCGGCCGCACCGTGCTGGACGGCGTGTCGTTCCGCCTCGATCCCGGCGAGGCCCTGGCCGTGACGGGACCCAACGGGGCCGGCAAGTCCACCCTGCTGCGGGCGCTCGCGGGCCTCCTGCCGCTGGCGGCGGGTCGCACCACCTGGGTGGAAGGGCCGGGCGGGGCGGGGCACGAGCCCGCGCCGCTGCCCGAGCGGCTCCACTACCTCGGCCACGCCGACGGGCTGAAGACGGCCCTGACGGCGCGCGAGAACCTCGCCTTCGTGGCCGCCGTGCTGGGCGCGCGGCTCGGCGAACCGGCCGAGGCCCTGGCGCGGCTCGGCCTCGGTCACGTGGTCGACCTGCCGGTCGGCTACCTGTCGGCCGGGCAGAAGCGCCGCACCGCGCTGGCGCGCCTGCTCGTCGCCCACCGCCCGCTCTGGGTGCTGGACGAGCCCGCCACCGCGCTCGACCGCGACGGGCGGGCGAGCCTCGCGGCCATCATGGCCGACCATCGCGCGGCCGGCGGGCTCATCGTGGCCGCCACCCACGCGGGCCTCGGCCTGGACGGCGCGCGCGAGCTGCGGATCGGCGCCGCGTGACGGCCGCGCTGCTGGCGCTGTTCCGGCGCGACCTGCGGCTCGCCCGCCGCGTCGGCGGCGGTGGCACGCTCGGGGTGCTGTTCTTCTTGAGCCTGGTGACGATCGTGCCCTTCGCGATCGGCCCCGACCTCAACCTGCTGTCGCGGATCGGCCCGGCGGTGCTGTGGATCGCGGCGCTGCTGTCGAGCCTGCTCGGCCTCGACCGGCTGTTTGGGGCCGACGAGGAGGACGGGTCGCTGGACCTGCTGCGCCTGTCGCCCGCGCCGCTCGAACTCGTGGTGCTGGTCAAATGCGCGGCCCACTGGTGCGTCACGGGCCTGCCGCTCGTGCTGGCCGCGCCCCTGTTCGGCCTGATGCTGGCGCTCGACGGCCCCGCGCTCGGCGGCGTGACCGCGAGCCTGCTGGTCGGCACCCCGGCCCTGACCGCCCTGGGCGCCATCGGGGCGGCCCTGACCGTGTCGCTGCGCCGCGGCGGGCTGCTGCTGTCGGTCCTGGTGATCCCGCTCGCCGTGCCGGTGCTGATCTTCGGCGTGTCGACGAGTGCGGCCGCGGACGGCGGCACGATCCCGTTCCTGACCCCTTTCCTGATCCTCTGCGCCCTCAGCCTCGCGGCCGCGGCCCTGGCCCCGATCGCGGCTGCAGCCGCGCTGCGCGGGGCGGGGGAATGATAGCAAGGTAGGTGTGATCGAGGAGGGCACTCCGACCAAGATCGACGTCGACATTGAGGATAGCGATGGCTCAACCTACCTTGTGCGTATCGGGACGCCTGTTGGTCGGATCGAACTTCTCGGAGAGGTGACGATTTCAGGTCGCACCATGACCGTCGACCGCTTACATATTCAAGGTCTGAAGCCGGGCACGTTGGGCCGCAGCGGCTTGAACGCCGTAGCTCGTGAAATAATGGATGAGGTGGATGTCGATACCATTGTCATTCAAGGCGCGACGAGAACAACAGGCAGAAGGCCTGGACGAACACCGTCCCCTGTCCGCTTCCGTCGCTGAATACCGACTGGTTCGTTGGCGCCCCATCGCTCGCCCCGTCGATCTTGCACGCACCCTCAAAGGCTTCGGATTGACGTTGAGCGAGGCCCATCGCGTTCTCGACGCGATCGTGGTGGACGGGCTCGTGACGGTGAGGCTGACGGGCGCTCCCTCGGTCATCGCGTCGACGCTGCATTCTCTCGATCTCGACGTCAGCCCGGTCGCCGGTTGAACCTGCGCGAACCGGGCCGGCTTGCGCGCACGATCGCCCTTCCACGGCCGCAATCGCGGGAGTAAAGAAGCCGTCGTGGCCCGTTTCACAACTTATGCTAATCCGACCAACTACCTTCGGCTCGCCAGCACGCTCCTGCCGTGGCTCGCGGGCCTGTCGGCCGTGGCGTTCGCGGCCGGGTTGTTTCTGGCCCTGGTCGTGGCGCCGGCCGACTACCAGCAGGGCGAGACCGTCCGCATCATGTACCTGCACGTGCCGGCCGCCTGGGTGTCCATGCTGGCCTACCTGGTCATGACGGCGGCGGCGTTGGCGACGCTCGTGTGGCGCCATCCCTTGGCCGAGGCGGCCCAGAAGGCCGCGGCGCCGCTCGGGGCCGCCTTCACCTTCGTGTGCCTCGTCACGGGCTCGCTCTGGGGCAAGCCCATGTGGGGCACCTACTGGGTGTGGGACGCGCGGCTCACCTCCGAGCTGGTCCTGCTGCTCATCGACCTCGGCCTGGTCGCCCTTTGGGAGACGATCGAGGAGCCGGGCCGGGCGGCCCGCGCCGCCTCGGTCATGACGCTGGTGGGCTTCGTCAACATCCCGATCATAAAATTTTCGGTAGATTGGTGGAACACCCTGCACCAGCCCGCCTCCGTGTTCCGAATGGGCGGTCCGACCATCGCGGCCGCCATGCTGTGGCCGCTGCTCGTCATGGCGGTGGCGTTCACGGCGCTGTTCGCGACCCTGCACGTCATGGCGACCCGCAACGAGGTGCTGCGGCGCCGGGTGCGGCGGCTGTCCATGACGGTGGCGGGTGGCGAGCGGGCCCCCAGCGTGGCGCGCCTGCGGCCCGCTTCCGCGTCGTCCTGAGGGTTTCCCGTGCCTCCGCATACCGGCTTCATCGTGGCGGCCTATCTCGTGACCGGGCTGGTCCTGGCCGGGGCGGTGCTGGTGGTGGTCCTCGACCACCGCGCGCAACGGCGGGCGCTGGCCCGGCTGCAGTCCGCCGCGGCAGACAGGCCGCAGGGGTCCGGCGGCGGGCGGAAAACCTCGTGAGCGAGGCGCTGCCCCGGCCCGTTGCACCCTCGCCTCCGCGCGGACGGCGCCTGCTCGTCGCCCTGCCGCTGCTGGGTTTTGTGGCGCTCGCGTCCCTGTTCGCGGTGCGGCTCGGTGCCGGCGACCCGTCCCGCGTGCCTTCGGCGTTGGTGGGCCGGGCCGTCCCGCCCCTCGACCTCGCGCCGCTGGCCGGCGTCACGACCTCCGGCCTGACCGACGCCGACCTGCGCGCCGGCCACGTGACCCTGGTCAACGTCTTCGCGTCCTGGTGCGTCGAGTGTCACATCGAGCACGGCGCCCTGATGGACCTCGCCCGCGACCCCGTCCTCAAGGCCGAGGGCGTGACCCTCGCCGGCATCGTCTACAAGGACGACCCCGGCAACGCCCGGCGCTATCTCGGCGCCAAGGGCAACCCCTTCGCCCGGGTGGGCGTCGATCCGGCGGGCCGCGCCGGCATCGACCTCGGGGTTTACGGCGTGCCCGAAACCTTCGTGGTCAGGGGCGACGGCACGGTAGCGTACAAGCTCGTGGGCGGCGTGTCGGACGCGACCCGGCCCGCCCTGATGGAGGCGATCCGCCAAGCCGGCGCGCCGGCGAGCCCGTGACCGCACCGGCGCGGCCCGTGGGCTCGCGCCGCCGCAACCGGCTGCTGTGGCTCGCGGCGCTGGCGCCCGTGGCGGCTGCCTTCGCGGTCGGCAACCTCGCCACCTTTCCCAACCTGTCCTGGTACGCGACGCTGCGCAAGCCGTGGTTCAACCCGCCCGACTGGGTGTTCGGCCCGGCCTGGACGGTGCTCTACGGGCTGATGGGGCTCGCCTTCTTACGCGTGCTGCGGCTGCCCGCGGACCGGCCGGGGCGGCGCGCGGCCGTGGCGGCCTTCCTGGTCCAGATCGCGCTCAACGGGGCCTGGTCCTGCGCGTTCTTCGCGGCCCGCAACCCGGGCGCCGGGCTCGCAGTCATCCTGGCGCTCGACGTCGCGGTAGCGGTGACGGGCTGGCTCATGCTCCGGCTCGACCGCCCCGCGGGCCTGTGCTTCGCTCCCTACCTAGCCTGGCTCGCCTACGCGACGCTGCTCGACGGGGCCATCAAGGCCCTGAACCGGTGACGCCCTCGTCCACCACCACGCCGATGTAGGGCAGTTGCCGGTAATGGTGGGCCACGTCCATGCCGTATCCCACCACGAACAGGTCCGGGCAGGTGAAGCCCACGAAGTCGGCCTGCACCGACACGGCGCGCTTGCCGGGCTTCTCCAGCATCACGCCGATCAGCACCCGCCGGGCCCCACGCGCGGTCAGCAGGTCCTTGGCGAAGGCGAGCGTCCGGCCCGATTCGAGGATGTCGTCGAGCAGCAGCACGTCCCGCCCCCGCACGGGCGAGTCGATGTCGCGCAGGATCGCCACCGTGCCGGACGACACGGTGGCGTCCAGGTAGCTCGACAGGTGGATGAACTCGACCTGGGGCGACAGCCCGGCCCGGTGCAGCGCCCGGATCAGGTCGGCCGCGAACATGAACGAGCCTTTCAGCACCGCCACCACCAGCAGGTCGCGCACCGCCGCGCCCGCGACCGCCGCCGCCATGGCAGCGGTCCGGTCCGCGATCGCGCCCTCGTCGAACAGCACCTTAACCGACCTGTTGCGCATCGCCTCACCCCGCCCTGCTTCGAGAGGGTGAGCGCAGCGGGGCCGCGAATGCAAGCGCCGTGGCGAGGGATCGGGTGAGTGACGTTTCTGCTTCCGGTGGTTCAACCCGACACTTATCCGTAAGCGGGGGAAGAATTCCTTGTTTGAGCCCGGTAAAATTGGCGGAGACATCCGGCTCGCATCGGTGTCGGCTCAACGCGATCGAGGATGGCACGTCATTGGCAGATCGATTCTTCACCGATACGTATCTCGCCGGGGTCTATGATGCGTGGCATCCTCGAGCCGTGCGGGACGACTACGATTTCTACCTGCCGCTCATCATGGCCGGAAAAGCTGTTCTGGATGTCGGGTGCGGCACCGGCACCCTCCTGCACGAAGCGCGTCACAAGGGGCACTTGGGACGGCTCTGCGGATTGGATCCCGGCTCCGCTATGCTGGAACGAGCTCGCCAAGTCGGAACAATCGAGTGGGTGCTCGGCGAGCTTCGGTCGGCGAGCTGGGCAGATCAATTCGATCTGATCGTCATGACCGGCCATGCATTTCAAACGCTTGTTGACGATCAGCACCTTCGAGAATCTCTCGCGGCCGTTCGCCGCGCGCTTGTTCCCGGCGGCCGCTTCGCGTTCGAGACACGGAACCCGGCCGTGCGAGCCTGGGAAAAGTGGAACTCTGGAAATGCCGTCACCGTCACAGCGCCGGATGGAGGCATGGTCCTGATCACGACCGATGTCGTGTTTCCGTTTGATGGCACGACGATCACGTTCACCCACACATTTAGCGGCGATCACGCCACCCTTCCTCAGGTCAGTCGAAGCACGCTGCGTTTCCTGGACCTGAACGAATTGCAGGTATTCCTGGCCGACGCCGACTTGCTGATCGAAGATCAGTTCGGCGATTTTCAAAGCGGACTGCTAGGCCCAAGCAGTCCCGAGATCATCACCTTGGCTCGGGCTAGGTGATTTAAACGTTTGCTTGGTTGATCAAGGCGGCTCCGGCGAATCGCTGCCTCGTTGCCGTGATCAGCGGATCATCCATGCTAGCCCGTTCACCGCTCCTTTTCGTCTACCAAGCTTACCCGCACGTCCTTGCCGGCCGCGGGCGGGGCGGCGAGGCGGGTGTGGAACGCGACCGTTTCGCCGCCCGCGAGCCGGGCCGTCGGCGGGGCGCTCGCCCAGGTGTAGAGCGGGACCTGGGCCGCGTCGCGCACGGCCGCGCTCAGGGCCGGCACGGTCGCGGGCTCGGTTCCAAGATTGGCGATCTCGCCGTCCACGGTCAGCACCGTGCGGCCGTTCTCGGTGACGAGCCTGCTGCGCACGCCGCGCAGCACGAGGCCACGGGTCGCGGGCCTGAGGCCCAGGGCGTCGAACAGCGAGGCCGCGGAGGGCAGTTCGCGGGCGATGGCGTCCCGGCGGCTGACGGTGGTCAGGCCTCCGGCCAGCACCAGGGTGCCGACGGCCAACAGGGCCAGGGTGCCGCGGAAGCGCCCCGCCGTCGCGGCGCGTCGCGGGCGCAGCCGCTGCCGCGCCGCCTCCATGTCGACCACCGAGGGCGGCCAGGCGGGCGTGGCGCCGCGCTCCGGCCGTCGCGGTCCGGCCTCGTCCCGGTCCGGCGTCCGCACCGGCGGCGCGGCCGCCGGCGTCGCCGTGGCCGGACGATGCTCGCGGGTGGCGCGCCACACGGACTGGCATCGGGCGCAGCGGACCAGCTGGCCGTCCGCCCCGATCCGGTCCGCGGCGAGGTCGTAGTGGCTGTCGCAGCCGGGGCAGATGATCCGCATGGATGACCGTCCGGGGTGGGGTGGAACCGTGCGCACCGTTCCCGAAGCACCGGGCCGATCGCGGCTTCCATTAGGTCGCGTCATGGTTAAGGCCCGTTTAAAGCGGGTCGCGCTATGCTGCGCGGCCTGTCGTCGGGGTCGGCCGTGCCGGCCGATCTCGGCTGTTGCGGATCGCCGCCGTTTCGCGGCACAAGGTCGGG
>CAXTEP010000038.1:17087-19462 GCA_964243125.1 uncultured Lichenihabitans sp.
TGCCGGCCGATCTCGGCTGTTGCGGATCGCCGCCGTTTCGCGGCACAAGGTCGGGCCATGGTGCGGTTCGAGAACGTCGGTTTGCGCTACGGCCTGGGTCCCGAGATCCTGCGCGACATCAGCTTCACGATCGAGCCGCGGTCGTTCCAGTTCCTGACCGGTCCGTCGGGGGCCGGCAAGACGACGCTGCTGCGGCTCATCCTGCTGTCGCTCAAGCCCACCCGCGGCCTGATCAGCCTGTTCGACCGCGACGCCGCCACGCTCGCCAAGGACGAGATCACCGGCCTGCGCCGCCGCATTGGCGTCGTGTTCCAGGATTTCCGCCTGCTCGACCACCTGACCACCTACGAGAACGTGGCGCTGCCGCTGCGCGTCAAGGGGCGCGAAGAGGCGACCTACCGGGCCGAGGTGGTGGAACTGCTGGCCTGGGTGGGCCTGGGGGAACGCATGCACGTCGTGCCCCAGGTGCTGTCGGGCGGCGAAAAGCAGCGGGCCGCCATCGCGCGCGCGCTCATCATGCGGCCCGAACTCCTGCTCGCCGACGAGCCGACCGGCAACGTCGACCCGCCGCTCGCCCGGCGCCTGCTGCGTCTCTTCCTCGAACTGCACAAGTCGGGCACCTCTGTGGTGATCGCCACGCACGACCTCGGCCTCATGGACCAGTTCGACGCGGCGCGCCGCCTCGTGCTGGGCGACCGCCGGCTGCTCACCTACGAATAGGAGCCCCATGCCCGCCGCCAAAGCGCCCGCCACGCCCGGGGACGACGGCGAAACCCGAGCGGGCGCGGCGCGCTCGACGCCGGGCGAGCTCGCGTTGCGCAAGAACAGGCCGCTGGTGCCCATCGCCTCCATCGCGGGCCGGGCGCTGGTGATCGTCATCGCCATCATGACGTTTCTGGGCTCGCTCACGGCCGGGGGCGCGGTGCTGATCGCGGCCGCGTCGCGCGACTGGCGCAGCGCGGTGGCGCGCGAGATGACGATCCAGGTTCGCCCCGTGGCGGGGCGCGACATCGACGCCGAGGTCGCCAAGGCCGTGGCGGTCGCCCGCGCGGCCCCGGGCGTCGCGGGGGCCGACGCCTTCAACAAGGCCGAGGCCGCGCGCCTGCTGGAACCGTGGCTCGGCACGGGGCTCGACCTCGCCGAACTGCCGGTGCCGCGGCTGATCGTGGTCAGGCTGACGGGCGGGGCGCTGGACGTGCCGGGGCTGCGCCGGGCGCTCGCCGACCGGGTCTCGGGCGCGAGCCTGGACGACCACCAGGTCTGGTTCCGGCGCCTCGCCACTATGGCCGGCACGGTCGTGGGCGTGGCGGTCGTGATCTTCGCCCTGGTGATGACCGCCATGGGGTTCGCGGTGGCGTTCGCGACGCGCGGCGCCATGGCGGGCAACCACGAGATCGTCGGCGTGCTGCATTTCGTGGGCGCCGAGGACCGTTTCATCGCCCGCGAGTTCCAGCGCCACTTCCTCCGCCTCGGCCTGCGGGGCGGGCTGATCGGCGGGGTGGCGGCGGCGCTGGTGTTCGCGGCCGCGGCCGGGGTGCAGAACTGGATGGCGGCGACGCCGGGCGGCGACCAGCTCGACGCCCTGTTCGGCAGCTTCACGCTCGGCCCCTTGGGCTACGCCGCCATCGCGGCCATCGTGGCCGGCATCGCGGGCGCCACGGGTCTCACGTCGCGGGTGATCGTGTTCCGCCACCTGCAGGCCATGGAGTGAGGGCGTTGCCCTCGCGCCGGGTGCCGGTCGCGGCTCCGGGATGCGCATCCTCGCGCAGGTCGTCCACCCATCACCGGATCCACGCCATGGCGCGCAAACTCCTGCCGATCGTTCTCGCCTTCTCGGTCGCGCTGGCGGGCACGGGCGCCCGTGCCGAGGGTCCGTCCCGTGACGCGACCGCGGCAGCGCCGCCGCCCGCACCTCTCCGTGCCTCCGGGCCGGGTGGGACCGCGCCCGCCGGCAAGCCTCCCGCCGAAGGCCCTCGCGGCAAGCTCCACGCCGCCGCCTTCGGGGCGAAATGCGACGGCCGGTCGGACGACACCGGCGCGCTGGTGAAGTGGGCCGCGGCCATCGCGGCCTACACGGACGCCGAACTGCCCAACGGGCAGTGCGTGTTCACGCAACCCCTCGTGCTGCCGAACGTCGACCACGTGAGCCTCAGAGGCGGCGGAACGCGGCTCGTCTACGCGGGCGCTTCAACGACCGCCGACCTCATCACGCTCGGGACCGGCGGCACGAACAATTGCCTGGCCGACGATTGGGTCATCGAGGACATCGTGATCTCGTCCAATACCCGGATGACGGCCGGCGACGGTCTGCACGTCGGCGACCTGTGCGAAAGCGAACTCCGCAACGTGACGCTCGACGGCGACCTGCGGGGAAA
>CAXTEP010000038.1:19562-25713 GCA_964243125.1 uncultured Lichenihabitans sp.
CGCAAGGTCGCCAACCTCCAGTTGTTCTTCGGTCCGATGGCCACGATCGACGTGACGTCCGGACCGCCGGGCTACGGCATCTGGGTCACGGACCCGGGCGGCGGCACGGCAGCGTCCTACCTCCTGTTCACGGGGACGTGGATCGCCAGCGCGGGCAGCACGTGCTTCCTGCTCGACAGGGGAACGGCCTGGACCGTCAACATGAGCGGCGGGACGCTGTACAATTGCGGGGGGACCGGCCTGTCGGTGAACGGACCCGATATCGTCAACATGTCCGGCGGCATCGCGGCATACAACAAGCGCTACGCCTACGAGGTGACCGACCGCTCGGCCCAGGTCAGGAAATGCGGCGTGATGACCTACGGCAACAAGCCCGACACCATGGCGGGGATCGTGTCGCAATCGTGCTGACGGTCGTGCAACCCGCAACCGTCCTGCCCGAACCGGCATCACGCGGCACCGGCGGGCCCCGGAACCGGCCCGGGCTTCCCTTGGCGGGCGCGATGCGGCACAAGCGGCGCCATGCTCGTGGTCCGCTCGCTCCTGTTCAACGTCCTGTTCTACGTGGTGCTGATCGGCATCATGCTGCTGATGCTGCCCACCGTGTTCATGGGCCCCGACAGCGTGAAGGCCTCGGCGCGCCTGTGGGGCCGGGCGTCGCTCTGGCTGCTGCGGGTTGTGTGCGGCATCAGGGTCGAGTTCCGCGGCCTCGGCAACATCCCGCAAGGCCCCTGCATCGTGGCCCCGAAGCATCAGTCGATCTGGGAGGTCTTCGCCCTGATCACGGTGTTCACGGACTTCACCTACGTGCTGAAGCGCGAGCTGACCTTCATCCCGCTGTTCGGCTGGTATCTCATGCGCAGCCGGCAGATCGCCATCGACCGGACCAAGGGGCGCGCGGCCCTGTCACAGGTGGTGCGGCAGGCCCGCATCATCCTGGGCGAGGGGCACCAGCTGTTCATCTTCCCCGAAGGAACGCGCCGCCCGGTCGGGGCGCCGCCGTCCTACAAGTTCGGGGCCGCCCACGTTTACGCCGGGAACGACGTGCCCTGCGTGCCGGTGGCGCTCAACTCGGGCCTGTTCTGGCCGCGCCGTAGCTTCCTGCGCCGGCCCGGCACGGTGGTGGTCGACATCCTGCCGCCGATCGCGCCGGGCCTGTCGGCCACCGAAGCCCTGCGCCTGCTGGAAGACCGGATCGAGGCCGCCAGCGACCGTCTCAACGCCGAGGCGCTGGCCAGGGACCCGCGCCTGCGGGCGGCGTTCCCGGCCGCTGTGCCGGCCGCGGCGTGAGGGTGCCGGCCGCTCAGGCCCAGCGGGCCGCGGCCGTCTCGTCCGCGTCCTTGGCCGCGACCCACGCGCCGACCGATCCGTCGCTCCGGTGCTCGCGCTTCCAGAAGGGCGCGCGGGTCTTGAGGTAGTCCATCACGAAATCGGCGGCCGCGAAGGCCGCGGCGCGGTGGCCGGCCGCAACCGCCACCAGGACGATCCGCTCGCCGGGGCGGATCCGCCCGTAGCGGTGGATCACGCGCAGGCCCGCGAGCCGCCAGCGCGCCTCGGCCAGCGCCGCCACGCGGGCGATCTCGGCTTCCGCCATGCCAGGATAATGCTCGATCTCCAGTGCCTGCAGGGCCCCGCCCTCGTCGCGGCACAGGCCCGTGAAGCTGACCACGGCGCCGACGTCGGCCCGCCCGCCCGCGAGCCGCTCCTGTTCGGCCGCGGGATCGAAGTCGGCGGCCTGGACGCTGACGGACGCCACGGCGCTCAGCCGCCCGTCATGGGGGGGAAGAACGCGACCTCGCGGGCGCCGGCGAGCGGCCGGTCGTGCGCGGCATGGACGTGGTCCAGCGCGGCCCGGATCACGGCCGGGTTCTCGAACGCGTGCGCGTAGCCTTCGCCGCGCCCGCTCAGCCATCCCATGAGGTCGCCGACTGTCGCGACCGCGGGGGGCGGTGCAAGCTCTTCCTCGGGCCTGCCGATGCGCTCGCGCACCCAGGCGAAATACAGTGCCTTCACGGGCGGTCCTCACTCCAGGATGGTGCGGAAACCCACCCGCATGTAGTCCCACCCGGTGTAGATGGTCAGCAGGGCCGCGATCCACAGCAGCGTCAGCCCGATCGCCACCGTGCCGGGCAGCACGACCTCGCCGGCGGGACCCGCGATCAGGAAACCGATCGCCACGAGCTGCAGCGTGGTCTTGTACTTGGCGACCCGGCTGACCGGGACCGACACACGGAGATCGCTCAGGTACTCGCGCAGGCCCGACACCAGGATCTCGCGGCACAGGATCACGATGGCGGCCCACAGCGACCAGCCCGCGAGCGTCCGGTCGGCGACCAGCACCATGAGGGTCGCGGCCACGAGCAGCTTGTCGGCGATCGGGTCGAGCATGCGCCCCAGCGCCGACTGCTGGGACCAGGCCCGGGCCAAGTAGCCGTCGAAGAAGTCCGTGATGCCGGCCAGGATGAACACGGCCAGCGCGGTCCAGCGCAGCCAGAAGGCGTCGGAGGCGAGCAGCAGGCCGGCCACGACCGGCACCGCGACCACGCGCCCGTAAGTGAGGACGTTGGGCAGCGTCCAGTTCCGTCCGCGCATCTCGATCGAAGACAGGGCCATGCTGCGGGTCAGGGAACATGCACGGCACGCCGCCGTCAAGGAAAAGCCTGCGCGCCGCGTCCGAGCGAGGCCCGAAGGCCGGAGCCGCGGCTTTTTCACGGACGGCCCGGCCGGGGTCGAACCACGGGGGCGCCTCGCCGTTACCGTCCCATGACCAGCCACGACCCCCAGCCCACCGACAAGCAGATCTCCGACGCGCGCCGGCGCGAGATGGCGATCGAGCACCTGCTGTTCGGCACCATCCGCTTCCTGGCGGCGCGCCATCCCGAACTGCTGGACGAACTCGACGGCAGCCTCGAACACCTTTGGGACATGGCCGACGACACGCCGCGCGACGACGAGGCCGTCCGGGACATCGCGCGGCGGTTCCTGAAGAGCTTGCGCGCCGAAAGGTGAGCGGGCCGGCGTTTTTTTTAGTGTTGACGGTATGGTCCAGGGCTGCTAGCCACGAGTCCCTGTCCAAGTCGATCCTTGGTGTCGAGCCGTGACCGCAATCCTTCTCATCGTATCGCGAGCGCCGGGAGCGGGACGAGGCTAGGCCTGTCCCGAGCAACTGGCGCTGACCCGAAGGCCCCTCGAGGGCCTTTTTTATTGCCCGGATTTCCTCGCCCCCACCCCCACGACGATCGGAGCACTTCAATGTCGAGACAGATGACCGGCGCCGAGATGGTGGTCGAAGCCCTCAAGGACCAGGGCGTCACCACGCTGTTCGGCTATCCGGGCGGCGCCGTCCTGCCCATCTACGACGCGATCTTCCACCAGAACAGCGTGCGCCACGTGCTGGTGCGCCACGAGCAGGGCGCGGCCCACGCGGCCGAGGGCTACGCGCGCTCGTCCGGCAAGGTGGGCGTGCTTCTCGTCACGTCGGGGCCGGGCGCCACCAACGCGGTCACGGGCCTGACCGACGCGCTGCTCGATTCGATCCCGCTGGTCTGCATCACGGGCCAGGTGCCCACCCACCTGATCGGCTCGGACGCGTTCCAGGAATGCGACACGACCGGCATCACCCGCCACTGCACCAAGCACAACTACCTGGTGAAGCGGGTCGAGGACCTGCCCCGCATCCTGCACGAGGCTTTCTACGTGGCGTCGCACGGGCGGCCGGGCCCGGTGGTGATCGACATCCCCAAGGACGTGCAGTTCGCGACCGGAACCTACACGGGTCCCGCCGACGTCCAGCACAAGACCTACCGGCCCAGGACGGTGGGCGATCCCGACAGGATCCGCCGCGCCGTGGAGCTGATGGCGGCCGCCAGGAAGCCGGTCTTCTACACGGGTGGCGGCGTCATCAACGCCGGGCCGCGCGCCTCCGCGCTGCTGCGGGAGCTGGTGGAACTCACCAATTTCCCGGTCACCTCGACCCTGATGGGCCTGGGCGCCTACCCGGCCTCGGGGCCGAACTGGCTCGGCATGCTCGGCATGCACGGCACCTACGAGGCCAACCACGCCATGCACGATTGCGACCTGATGATCGCGGTGGGGGCTCGGTTCGACGACCGCATCACGGGCCGGCTCGACGCCTTCTCGCCCCATTCCACCAAGATCCACGTCGACATCGACCCGTCCTCGATCAACAAGGTCGTCAAGGTCGACCTCGGCATCGTGGGCGACTGCGCGTCCGTGCTGGCCGACATGGTGGCGACGTGGCGCGCCTTGCCCGAGCCGGCCGACCGCGGCGCGCTCGCGCCCTGGTGGGCCGCGGTCGAGGAATGGCGCAAGCGCAACTCGCTCGGCTTCCGTACCTCGCGCACCACAATCAAGCCCCAGCACGCCGTCAAGCGCCTGTACGAGCTGACCAAGGACTGCGACACCTACATCACCACCGAGGTCGGCCAGCACCAGATGTGGGCCGCCCAGCACTACGGGTTTGAGGAACCTAACCGCTGGATGACCAGCGGGGGCCTCGGCACCATGGGCTACGGCCTGCCGGCCGCCATCGGCACCCAGATGGCCCATCCCGGATCCCTGGTGATCGATATCGCGGGCGAGGCCTCGATCCTGATGAACATGCAGGAGATGTCCACCGCGCTGCAGTACCGCCTGCCCATAAAAGTGTTCATCCTGAACAACAGCTACATGGGCATGGTGCGGCAGTGGCAGGAGCTGCTGCACGGCGGCCGCTACTCGGAGTCCTATTCCGAGGCGCTGCCCGACTTCGTCAAGCTGGCCGAGGCCTACGGCGGCCACGGCATCCGCTGCGGCGATCCGGACGACCTGGATGGCGCGATCCGCGAGATGATCGACACGCCGAAACCCGTGATCTTCGACTGCGTGGTGGACCGGGACGAGAACTGCTTTCCCATGATCCCGTCCGGCAAGGCCCACAACGAGATGCTGATGCCCGAGATCGACGACGACTGGGGCGCCCCTGACCTCGGCGCCGTGATCGACGAGAAGGGCAAGATGCTGGTGTGACTGCCCTTGTCCGGCGCCTCGCGCCACCTTCTCCCGCAAACGGGAGAAGGTGGCGCGACGATCCGTGGACGCTGATCGGCCGACCATTCAACCAGGACACACGACCATGAACGCCCCCATGTCCTCGCCGTCGCCCTATTCCTCCGCCCTGGGGCGCTCCGACACGGAGAGCCACACGTTGTCGGTGCTGGTCGACAACGAGCCCGGAGTCCTGGCCCGGGTGGTGGGGCTGTTCTCGGGGCGCGGCTACAACATCGAGAGCCTGACGGTGGCCGAGGTGGCGCATGCCGAGCACCTGAGCCGCATCACCATCGTGACCTCGGGCACGCCCGAGGCCATCGAGCAGATCCGCCACCAGCTCGAACGGCTGGTGCCGGTCCACCGCGTCACCGACATGACGGTGGAGCATCAGGCGGTGCAGCGCGAACTCGCCATGATCAAGGTGCGGGGCCGCGGCGAGCACCGGGCCGAGGCCCTGCGCCTGGCCGACGCGTTCCGGGCCCGGGTGATCGACGCCACCACCGAGAGCTTCGTGTTCGAGCTGACCGGCGCGCCCGCCAAGATCGACCAGTTCGTGGAGCTCATGCGGCCGATCGGCCTCGTGGAAGTGTCGCGCACGGGCGTGGCCGCGATCGCGCGCGGGCCCGACCCCCTGTGATCCCCCGATGATCGCCCTTCTTCCCGCCCTGATCCTGTTCGCGATCGTGATGTCCATCACGCCGGGGCCCAACAACGTCATGCTGATGGCCTCGGGCGTGAACTTCGGGTTCCGGCGCACGCTGCCCCACATGGGCGGCGTCACGGTGGGTTTCGGGCTCATGGCGGCCCTGGTGGGCCTCGGGCTCGCGAGCCTGTTCACGGCCGTGCCGGCGCTGTTCACCCTGATGAAGTGGATCGGCGCCGCCTATCTGGCCGTGCTGGCCGTCAAGATCGCCCGGTCCGGCTCGGTCGCGGAAGGGCGGCCGGAGCCTCGGCCCATGAGCTTCCTGCAGGCCGCAGGCTTCCAGTGGGTCAACCCGAAAGCCTGGATCATCGTGATCAGCGCCTGCGCCACCTATGCGGTGCCGGGCCGCTACGTCGAGAGCATCCTGCTGGTGGCGCTGGTGCTGGGCGTCGTGACGTT
>CAXTEP010000039.1:0-4864 GCA_964243125.1 uncultured Lichenihabitans sp.
ATCGTGCGACGCAGGTGCCGGGGCGGCACCTTGGCGTGCGGTCGACATTGCTCCACGAGCGGCTCCAGCACAGCCCATTGCTCGTCCAACAGCATCGCCCCACCGCTCCGTCCTCCAGGCACGGTACATGAAGCCGAACTCAGGCGCTAACAGACCCTAGGAGTACGAATGAATTATATGACATAACAGATTAAGGAAGACTGAGTCGCCTGTGCCGTAGCGCCATGACGCAGGCTTCTTGCTGTTGTTGGGGGATTGCTTTTGCTGTTCTCAGTTTTCTTTATCAAGTTGCAGAGAAACTCTTGCGAACAGCCAATTGTGAACGCGACCAACCGAATGACCGCGTGCCGCGATCTATGCTCGCCCTTGTGGTCCTGAACCACTCTAACCGCTCGCTCGCGGAGCTCGGGAGAAAATAGGAGTGTACGCTCCGTTTACAGCTCCAATCTCGCGAAATCAAAGCCTCCAGGAAACCCGGGACGATCCAACAGCGGCTTGGGACGCATATTTGAGTGAATCAGGCACGCAGTCGACCAGCGTAACCTAAGCGCAACCTTTTCCCGTGCTAAAGTCGCCACGAATGATCAAAGCATGTGAGTCGACGGTCCTTATTCGCGTTTTGCTAGGGACAGTTTATTCGCTCAGACCGGAGGCAAACGAGAACAGTGCCCGCAGCTTCCCTGCCAGCCAACGAAACCGAGCGTCTCGCAGCACTTCGATCCTACGAGGTACTGGACACCGCTTGTGAAGCCGCCTTCGATAACATCGCCGAGCTGACCGCGCAACTGACCAGCTGTCCGATCTCTCTGGTGTCGCTCACCGACGCCAATCGGCAGTGGTTCAAGGCCCGGCATGGAACAGAAGCGCCCGAAATGCCGCGTGAGCATTCCTTTTGCGCGCACGCCATCCTCGAACCGAGCCAAACACTGGTCGTTCCCGATACTCGAAACGATATGCGTTTCGCTGATAACCCGTTCGTGGTTGGCGCCCCTGAAGTCCGGTTTTACGCCGGTTCCCCTCTGGTTAATCTGGAGGGCGCTACCCTTGGCACGCTTTGCGTTCTGGACATCGCGCCGCGAAGCATGAGCAACGACCAGCAGCGCATCATGCAGCGCCTGGCAGAGACTGTCGTGACGACGCTCGAGCTTCGTCGCGCGGTGACCAGGGTGCGCCGCCTAGCCCTGGTCGACGTGCTGACCGGCCTACCCAACCGGGTGGCGCTGATCGACGCGTTGGATCGTGCGATCGCCCACTCACGCCGGCATGGTGAAAGCTTCGGCCTACTTTATCTCGACCTCGACGGCTTCAAGCAGGTGAACGACTCTCGCGGCCATGGCGTCGGTGACGCAGTGCTGTGCGAGGTGGCGGCGATCCTAACAGCCAGCCTGGGGCGCGAGGACACGGCTGCCCGTCTCGGTGGAGATGAGTTTGCCGTGTTGCTGATCGGCGCTGATGTCAACGCCGAGACGGTCGCGGATCGGGTGCGGTCGAACGTGGAACAGGCCATGGTGTCCCGCGGGTGGGCCGTGACCGCTTCTGTCGGCGCCACCACCTTCCACACGGCACCCGAGGATGTTGACGAGGCGCTCACGGTCGCGGACGCGCTGATGTATGGCGCCAAGACAGCCGGAAAGAACAGGACAGCTTACCGGCAATTTGTGCCTTCACCGACAAAGATGATTGGTTAAGAAAAGCTTCGCTGACCGGAGTATTTACGACACCCTGGACCTCGCAGATCGTGTGAAATTCCCCCATCCGGCGCTCAGCGAGCAACATGACTTCGGGAATGCGCCGGATGAATCTAATCGGCACTTGATTGAGCTATTAAGTATTGAGAGCTGCTAGAGCGGAACCCGGTCTGAGTGAATCGGGGTTCCCGAATCGGTTGTGAGGTGATTCAGACTGGCTGCCGGGCTGGAGGCCGGCAGCCATGTCGAGAGCGCTGTCGCTTGATCTGCGGGTTCGGGTTCTGGCCGCGGTTGCTTGTGGGATGACGCACCGGGCGGCGGGTGAGCGCTTCGGGGTGAGCGCGGCGAGCGTCAGCCGGTGGCGGGCGCGGGAGCGCGAGCAGGGCGACGCGCGGCCCAAGGCTCTGGGCGGCGATCGCAAGTCCCATCGTATCGAGGCGCACAGTGATGCCGTTCTGGCCGCGCTCGGCCCGGATCGCGACCGGACGATCGAGGAGATGCGCCACGCCCTTGCCGAGCAGGGTCTCGTGTTCGGCTTCGGCACGCTCCAGCGCTTCTTCCGGCCCCACCGGATCACGCGCAAAAAAGGACGGCCCATGCGAGCGAGCAGGCTCGTCCCGACGTCCTGACCCAGCGCGAGGCCTGGTTCGAGGGTCAACTCGATCTCGACCCTGCGCGCCTGGTGTTCATCGACGAGACCTGGGCCAAGACCAACATGGCGCGCCGCCATGGCCGTTGCCCACGGGGCGAGCGCCTTCGGATCAGCACTCCCCACGGCCACTGGAAAACCACAACCTTCGTGGGCGCCCTCACGCTACGCGGCTTCATCGCCCCCTTCGTCATGGATGGCCCGATCAACCGCGAGGCTTTCGAGACCTACGTCGCCAAGGTCCTCGTCCCCGAGCTACGCATCGGCGACATCGTCATCATGGACAACCTGCCCGGACATACCGGCCCGAGGGTCGGACAGATGATCAAGGCCGCGGGGGCAAGCCTCCTGTACCTGCCGCCCTACAGCCCCGACTTCAATCCGATCGAGAACGCCTTCGCAAAACTCAAGGCGCTCTTGCGCAAAGCCGCCGAACGCACTGTCGATGGCTTGTGGACCCCCATTGGACGCCTCATCGACCTTTTCCCGCCCCGCGAGTGCGCCAACTACTTCGCCGCAGCAGGCTACGATGCAAACTGATGAGATATGGCTCTAGCCGAAGCGCGACAGAACAAGGCATCCGGGCCCATGCCATGGCGTCACCTATGGGGGCCGGCACGGCCGACAAGATCGCAGGATCCATCGCCAGCGGGAATGGGAGCACCCAGTATCCATGGCATGCCGTTGCAGGCGGGATGCGACGAGATGCTCCATCGGAACATGCAACTCCGAGCCCCTTGTGCTCGTTTCCTGCCGTGCACCCGATATCTACTCGGCAAACGCAAGTATTCAGGAGAAAAAACATGGCCGACGACGCATTCAAGGACTGAGACGTACAGGGCCTGCAAGCCCTCAAGTCGCCCAATGGCCAGGGCAAGGGAGCCGCGGCGGACGCGCGTAGGGCCGTAGCCGCGCCGGAACTGAAGCGGCTGGTGGAGGCCGGCTCGGAGATGGACGAGCAACACGCCCAGACCATCGTGAGCCTGCTCCAGAAGACGGGCGGCAACGCCGCCGGCCTGCCCAACAAGATCATGGAAGGCATCCGGGCCGGCAACCGGCAGGTGGTGGAGGCCGCCAAGGATGCCGAAGTTCGCGCCGCCAGCGTGATCGCCGCGGCCCAGATCGCGATGCACTACGACATCGCGGCTTACGGCACCCTTGCTGCAACGGTCAAACATCTCGGCATGAACGACGACAACGAGACGTTCAAGCGCATGTCCGACAAGACCAAGGTGCAGGACGAGCGCTTGACCCAGCTTGCCGAGCGGATGGTCAACGGGCGGGCCGCGTAGCCGTCGCACGTCGTCGCGCGGCCGCACGCGCGGTGCCCGGACTTCCGTGGCGGGAGGTCCGGGCTGTTCGCGAGCAAGATCGCGACGGACCGCACCGTCGCGGCCCACGTGAGCCGGAGCGCTGGCGCCCTGGTGACCCGGGGCCGAAGCGGCCGCAACGGCAAGCCGTGTCGGCTGTCCGCGCGGCACGGCCGCTGACGGCCGCAAGTCCACGAGACCGACAAGTTGAACATCGGCGGGCCGTCCGCCGCATTCAGCAGAGCGCGATGGCTGATCCATTGCATCGGGCAGGCTGCCTCGATCCCCGAACGATTATTCCTGTTCAGCAAAAGGTGATCAGGACTTGTGTTGAGCGCCGATCGAGTCCATTGAGCACAGGGTTTTCAGACATACGTGAGTGCAATGCCCGATCCGATTGAGCTTCTATCCTATACTGCCACGGTCGTTTCGGCCTTCGTGAGCAACAATACCGTGAGGGCCGACGAACTGCCGGACCTGATTGCTGCGGTTCACGGATCGCTGGCCGGCGCCGGTGCTCCGCCCGCGAAGGAGGAACCCGCTCCCAAGCTGAGTCCTGCGGTTCCGATCAGGAAGTCGGTCACGGACGACTACATCATCAGCCTGGAGGACGGCCGCAAGTTCAAGTCGATGAAGCGCTACCTCGCCCTGCTCGGGATGACGCCGGATGAATATCGGGCCAAGTGGGGCCTGCCCAGCGACTACCCGATGGTGGCGGCGGGCTATTCCACGAAGCGGTCCGAACTGGCCAAGGCCGCGGGCCTGGGTCGCAAGGCCGCCGATGAACCGGTGCCCCGTCAGGCGCCGAAAACCGCCGAGCCCGAACCCAAGGTGGCCGAGCTCGCGGTTCCGCCGAAGAAGCGAGCCGGTCGGCCCAGAAAGGCTGATGCCGATCTGCTGGAAACGACCGCGCTCACGCCCGCTGCACCGGAGCCGCCCACCGCGGCCGCCGAACCGGAGGCGCCCCCGCCCGAGAAGCGCCGCGGGCGTCCGAAGAAGGCCGCGGCGGAAACGCATCACTGAAGAGAGACCCAGCGGATCTTCTCGGCTGCGGCGCCGGGAGGGCCCGCTTGTCGAGCCGACACGAGCATGGTGCGCACCTGCTCGACGGGATCACCATCTCGGTGCCCCGGGTCTTGAGCCAGCCGCGCAAACTGTCGGGGTCGTCGGCCTGGAGCCTGTCAGGCTGTTGTTGCCGTGAAGCTCCGAACAAGCTC
>CAXTEP010000039.1:4964-17383 GCA_964243125.1 uncultured Lichenihabitans sp.
CCGAGCTTGAGCACCTGCGCGATGCCGGAGGATGAAGCGCCGGGCATCGACCCGCGGCCCGCCGGGCAGATCGCGCCGCAGGTGCGGGTCGATCACGGCCCGGGACTCGCCCGAGGGCCGGAACAGACGTGCCCGCGCCAGCTTTCCCGGAAGTGACCTCATTCGCCAGGGATGAAATCCTGATCGATGCGGTTGGTCGTGTGAGCCCCATTTCAAGGTGAATGCTTGGCCGCGGCACCGCGATGACATGGTTTCTACCCAGCCGTCGATCGGGTCGGCTCTCCTTAGTCCAGCCGTGAGCCTCCGATACCGCCGCCTGCACGCGGGTTTGCAGCCTATCCACGCCGAGCTGGTCGGCGGTCGTGATCCCGTGCTCGGTGAAAACCGGAAGCAGGCTCTCACGGTCACCACGACGATGGCGGAGCCGGGCTCGTCGGCCGCGGCCCTGTTGCGCGCCCGTCGAAGGCCGGGTTCTGCACGACGCAACGCCTGCGAGGGACCGGATCAGCTCTTCGGATAGTCGGCCGCGAGGCTTGCATCGCGCGTGCCGCGCACTTCGTCGAGCCGCAGCCGCAACCGCTCGACCACCGCGTCGTACCCCCAGGCTCCCAGCACCAGGTGGCGGGGCGGATCGGGATCTTTGGTCAGCGCGATCATGGCTTCGCCCGCCCGGACCGGATCGCCCGCCTGCGTGCCGCTCGCCTCCCTCGTGCCGGTCAAGCGCTTGCCGGCCGTTTCCGCGTAGTCCGCGATGCGGTTCGGCGTCTGCTTCAGCGAGCGTCCGGCCCAGTCGGTCCGGAACGGCCCCGGCTCGACGCAGGTGACACCGATGCCGAGCGGCTGCACCTCGGCGCGCAGGGCGTCCGACCAGCCCTCGATGGCGTGCTTGGAGGCCGCGTAGTAGCCGGAGCCGGGGAAGCCGATGAGGCCTGCCACCGAGGTGACGTTGATGATGTGGCCGCTGCGCCGCGCGCGCATGATCGGCAGCACGGCTCGGGTGACGGCGAAGAGGCCGAACACGTTGGTGTCGAACTGGGCCCGGATCTCATCCTCCTGGCCCTCCTCGACCGTGCTCTGGTAGCCGTAGCCGGCGTTGTTCACCAGCACGTCGACGCGGCCGAACTTCTCGCGCGCGGTGGCGACGACCGCGGCGATCTGGTCGGGTCGGGTGACGTCGAGATCGAGCGCGAGTGCCCGGTTCCCCGCGCCTTCGGCGATGGACCTGACCTGCGCCGCATCCCGGGCCGTGACGACGGCGCGCCAGCCGCGCGCCACGATCAATTCGGCGAGCGCTTGGCCGAGGCCGGCGGAGCAGCCGGTGATCAGCCAGACGGGGGTATCGGATTGCGGCATGCGTTTCTCCGGTTGCAGGATCTGGCTTCGGTGCGGTCGACGTCGTGCGCCGCTGCGATGCTCCATACCTGGATCAGGAGCCGCCGAGATCGACGCCTGGATGCCGCGCATTTTTCAAGCGATCCGACGGGCGGGCAGAGCGGCTTGCACCATTCGCCACCGTGTCGGGCGCCCGCGGGTCTCATCGCAGTCCGCGGATCGCCATCTCCTCGGGCGCCTGCTCGGCCGCGGCTTGGCGCTTCAGGGTGAAGGCCAGATCGACGGGGCGGTAATCGCAGGCATCGGCTCCGACGTCGCTCGAGCGGCTCGTGTCGGGCAGGCAGCCGTGAGTATGGCCGTAAAGGTGCCGCGTTTCACGCCAGAAGCCCGGCCAGCTCCTGTGCGGGTAGTGCGACAGGAACAACCGCCACGCCCGGCCGCCGCCGCCGTCCTCGACCGTGATGCGGGCGCTCTCGACCGGTGGCGCTGCCCATGGAAGCTCCAGCACCCGGTTCGTGTCGTGGTTGCCGCGCACCAGGCGCTTGACGCCGTTGAGGCGGGAGAACACCGCAGCGCAGTGCTCGCGAGTCGCCTCGGCCGCGAAGTCGCCGAGATGCCAGACCTCATCGCCATCCTGGACGACCTCGTTCCACCGGCTGATCAGCGCCTCGTCATGGTGTTCGACTGACCCGAACATCGTGCGGCGCCGGCGCACGAGCGCCGCATCGCCGAAATGGGTGTCGGACACGAAGAAGACAGGCATCGATCCGGCCGCGAGGGGGTGCTCAGGGAGCCGAGCGGCCCCATCCGTGGTGCCGATTGAGATGGAGCCGCGCGGGCCGGTCGCAAGCAGCCGCGTCATCGAACCGCTCGCGACGACGTGGACCAGCGCCGACCGGGCATCCGATGCCCGATCTCGCGCGCTCCGACAAGTCGTCACCGTCGCCGGAGACCTGCTCCCGACGGAACGCGGTTGTTTGGGGTCCGAAGCGGGTCCATCCCCTTCCGAGCTCCCGTCCGGCGGCCTCGGATGACCACGCGCGCTTGACCGGCCGGCGGCGACATCCCGCCGGCCGGCGGGAACTCCTCCGCGTGGACGGGAACGACGCGCCGCAGCCGCGGCGCGCGTCACGCGGCTTCGGGTCGCGGTCAGAACCCCTGCCGAACGTAGGCGCAGTACCCGTAGCCGCCGTTCGTGCCGGGGTGGGACGTGCAGATGTGGCATCGGGCGTCGAGCGACGGCAGGACGTTCTCGCGGAAGAACGGAATGCCGGTCGGGAGGAACACGGCGCTTCCGTCGGTGGCCACGCTCAGCTGCTCGCACGGCACGGGGTGGCAGTCGCGGCCCGAACAGCAGCGCGAATCGTACCACGAGTGCGCGGCGGCCGGCGTCATGGCCAGGACCGACACCAGGACCGTCACCTGGAATGGCATCGCGGTGGTCAAGGCAGCCTCGGCCTGGCCGCGGATGTCAGGTCGATCGCGCATCCATCGAGCCGTTGAAGCTCGATGGATGCGCGCGACGGGAGCTGCTCCGACATTCGCGGTCGGCGTGGGCAGTTGACGCGGGTAAGGGTCCTCACGCGCAGCGGTCGAGGACGGGGTCGACCGGGTCCAGGCCGGGTGCCGCGAACGGGCGGGCGAAGGTGAAGGCGTCCGGGGTCGGTCCGCGCAGGCGCAACACCTCCAGGCGCCGCCTGCCCTCCGCGGTCGTGGGTCGATGGCCGACCGGCACCCACCACAGCGCGAGGAAGAATTCCAGTCGCTCGAACCACTCCTTGCGCCGCCGCATGATCTCCAGGTGGAGCGGCTGGCGGTACGTGAAGGCCGCGAGCGCGTCGAGGTCGGCCCACACCGACATGTTCACGATGATGCCGGGATCATCGAACGCCCGGAGGTCGGTCGCGTCGCCGCCGGAGCCCACGAGACGCCAGATGAAGCCGGGCGAGCCGTCGGCCGCCGCATTGACCCGATCGAGGTTCGCCACGAAGTCGGCGTTGACCGGATCGTCGATGGGATGCCGGAAACGCGCGATGTTGATCTGCGCAAGATGATGCTCCGCCAACGCCCCTCGCTCCCGTGTTCCGCGGACCGCACAGCTCCATCACATCATGGGCGCGAGGGCGGACGCAACCGCATGGCCGCGAGGACCGCCGAGACCGCCGGCGGCTGGAACGGAGGACGCAACGCATCGGCGCGGACCCCGGTGCTGCGGCGCCCTCGCGATGACGCGCTCCGCTGAACGACACTGTGATTCGGGGTATGCGATGAGTCCGCGGGCGGCGGTCGTCGGCCCGCGACAGCTTGGAGTGGTTGGCTGCATGTCCGAGCGGTTCGATCCTTACCCGGTGACCCCCGACGGCCGCTACTTCGTGGTACGCGGCCGGCTGTGGCGCATGACCGACCCGGCCCTGCCGGAACCGGAGCGCGTCCGCCTGACGGCCGAACTGATGGCGGCACGACGCGCGGTCGGCACCGCGCGACGGCAGGCCGACGGGAATGCCCTGGCTGCCGCGCGTGCGGCCGTGAACGTCGCTAAGATCGCCCTGGGGGAGCGCGGGCCGGTGTGGTGGCGGGACGGTGCGCCCGATCATAACCGCCGCATGGCCCGCAACACGCCCTACGCGGGCTGGTACGACGCGATCGAGGACCAGGGAGGCTGTGTGTGATGTGTGACGCACGCGCGTCAACGCCCGCGCGGGTATCGCACATCAGCGGAGGTCCACGCCGTCCCGGTCACCCGGTCACCCGGTCACCGGGTCGCATCGCCCGGCCGTCGCCGGCCGACCCGAACTCGTCCAGTCGGTCGCGCCGCCGCAGTGCAACCTGTCACGGCGCCCATCCCGAGGCGCCTTCGCTGCGTGGAAGCCAGCGGTTCGCCGACGCCGACGAGGAGGCGAACCCGCCCGTCTATGATTCTCCGGCGGGCTCCTAAACGACGACGCCTACGACGTGGTGTTCGACGCCCTCAAGAGGGCCAGCACGACCGACAAGGCCGCGGTCATCCGGGCCACCGCGGCCACGGGCATCGACTCGATCGTCGGGCCGATCAGGTTCAACGCGCAGCATGACTCGGTTCAGCCGCTCGGGATGGGGCAGTGGCAACGGGATCCCGCCAGCAAGCGCCGGACCAAAAAGTAATGTCTAGGACGTCGTTTTGCCCGAGGTGAGGAAGACCGCCGACTTCAACCAGGGGCCGCCCTGATCGACCCCCGGGTCATTCGGCGGGCCGCGATCTCACGGGCATGGCCCTGGCGACCGGCTGGTCCGGGGCGTACGGCCTCCCCAACCACGTCACCAAGGGGGCGATCCCGATCAGCGGCCTGGTGGACCTGCGCCCCCCGTCCTGTTCCTGGCCTCAGCCGATGGTCCGGTTCACGGCCGAGGAGGCCCGGCGCGAAAGCCCGATCCATCACGTCGAGCCGTCGGAAGTGCCGCTCTTCGCGGCCTTGGGGTGGCGCTGAAACCAGGGGGTTCGAGCGCCGGTCCCGCGACGACCTCGCGGCGTGGCTGGCGGCCGGTGCCCTCGGCGAGGCGCTTGCCATTCCCGACGCCCACGGTTTCGAGGTTTTGGACGGGTTCGGGGCCGCGGACGGCCCGGTGACGGGCGAGTTCGTGAGATTGATGTCGCACGCCCGCGGGACGAGCCGGGGTTGGACGTCCCCGATCACAGCCGTCCACGACGACCGCATTGCCGGCGTTCAGCCCGTGCGGGAGCACGGGCGCGACACGAGCGGGAGGCGGTCCGGGCGGACTGCCCCTTGCGGGGGTTAGGTGCCGGGCTGGGCCGAGGCCAAACGATCGGGGCTGCAGCGGCCCAGATTAGGACTAGGCGGCCGGCGGGTCTCTGCCATAGTCAGGGCCGTCGGGAGGTCGGTGGAGCCGTCCCGCGCCGCACGAGGGAGAGGACGCCATGAAAACCCGCGCCGCCGTGGCCTGGGCCGCCAACAAGCCGCTGACCATCGAGACGGTGGAGATCGAAGGGCCGAAGGCGGGCGAGGTGCTGGTCGAACTCATGGCGACGGGCGTGTGCCACACCGACGCCTACACGCTGTCGGGGCTCGACTCGGAGGGCAAGTTCCCGGCCGTGCTGGGCCACGAGGGCGCGGGAATCGTGCGCGACGTGGGGGCGGGCGTGACGGCGGTGAAACCCGGCGACCACGTGATCCCGCTCTACACGCCCGAATGCCGGCAGTGCAAAAGCTGCCTGAGCCAGCGCACCAACCTGTGCACCGCGATCCGCGCCACGCAGGGGCAGGGCGTCATGCCGGACGGCACGAGCCGGTTCTCCTGCCAGGGCGGCGAGGTGTTCCACTACATGGGCACCTCGACCTTCTCGAACTTCACGGTTCTGCCCGAGATCGCGGTCGCCAAGGTCCGGGAGGACGCGCCCTTCGACAAGATCTGCTACATCGGCTGCGGCGTCACCACGGGCATCGGGGCCGTGGTCTACACCGCGAAAGTCTGGCCGGGCGCCAACGTGGTGGTGTTCGGCCTGGGCGGCATCGGGCTTAACGTCATCCAGGGCGCCCGCATGGCCGGGGCCGACAGGATCGTGGGCGTCGACCTCAACCCCGCCAAGGCCGCCATGGCGAGGAAGTTCGGCCTCACCGACTTCGTCAACCCCGACGAGGTCGGCCGCGACAAGGTCGTGCAGGCCCTCGTTGATGTCACGGGCGGGGGCGCGGACTTCTCGTTCGAGTGCATCGGCAACGTCCACACCATGCGCCAGGCGCTGGAATGCTGCCACAGGGGCTGGGGCACGTCGGTGGTGATCGGGGTCGCGCCATCGGGGCAGGAGATCGCGACGCGGCCGTTCCAGCTCGTCACCGGGCGCAACTGGCGCGGGTCGGCGTTCGGAGGCGCGCGGGGACGCACCGACGTGCCCAAGATCGTCGACTGGTACATGGACGGCAAGATCAACATCGACGACCTGATCACCCACACCATGCCGCTCGACGAGATCAACACGGCCTTCGACCTCATGCACGAGGGCAAGTCGATCCGTTCGGTGGTGGTGTACTGAGCGCGGATCGGGCGCCCCGTCCGAACTCGACGCGGTCTGGGGCGTTGGATCCCTCTCAACTCTCGCCGAGGCACAGGAAGTCCCATGGCCCACATCGAAGTGATCGACGCCGAGCACACGCGCAAGGGCGCCAACAACGAGCGGCACCTCGCCCGGGGTGAGAGCATCTCGATGCGGATGTGGGACGCGGAGCCCGCCGGCATCGAGAAGAAACCCGTCCGCCGCGAATACGAGACGATCGGCTACGTCATCTCGGGCCGCGCCGAGGTGGTGATCGAGGGCGAGGCCGCCATGCTGACGCCCGGCACCTCCTGGGTGGTGCCCAAGAATGCCGAGCACACCTACGAGGTGTTCGAGACATTCACGGCCATCGAGGTCAACGCGCCTCCGACGGACCGCTAGCCTCCTCAGCCCCCGAGGGATCCGGCGCGAACACCTCGATCGCGCCGGGCAGGACGCGAAAACGGGCCGGGGTCTTGGTGGTGATCTCCCCGTCCGTGTTCACCGACCGGGGCCGTCGCGTCCGCACCGTGATGTCGCGGCCCGACAGCGTGCGGACCTCGCGCCATCGCCCGTGACGTCCTTCGCGCATGGCGGGCAGCAAGGCCAGCAGCCGCCAGGAACTGCGCGTTTCCAGGCTGTAGACGTTGAGCCGGCCGTCGTCGATGGCGGCCGTTTCGGACACCGTCATGCCGCCCCCGTAGTGGCGGCCGTTGCCGACCGCGAGGTAGATGGTGCGCCCCCGCTGCACGGTGCCGTCCTGCTCGATCTCGACCGTGAAGGACCGCATGCGCCGCAGCGCCCGAAGGCCCGCGACCGCGTAGCCCAGCACGCCCCATCGCTTCTTGGCGTCGTGGGTGAGGGCGCGGGTGAGGTCGACCCCGAAGCCCAGGCTGGCCACGTTGAAGAACAGCCGGTCGTTCGCCTGCCCGACGTCGACGCGGCGGCGGTGACCGTCCGCGATGACGCGGGCCGCACCCTCGGGATCGGCCGGGATCGCCAGCGTCCGGGCGAGATCGTTGGCGGTGCCGAGCGGCAGGATGCCGAGCGGCAGGCCGGTCTCGACGAGCCCCGGCAGGGCGGCGTTGAGGGTCCCGTCGCCGCCGCCCACGATGACGCTGCCCATCGAGGAGGCCGCGTCGCGGATGAGGGCCGTCATGCCGGGGCCGTCCCGGCATTCCGCTTCCCGCACCGGCACTTCGGCGGCCGCCAGCGCGGCGCGCACCCTGTCGACCGCCGCGGCTCCCTGGCGGCTTTTCGGGTTGACGATCAGCAGGGCCGGCCCGCCGCCGGGCACGGCGGTCACGGCCGCTCGTAGGTGCCGATCAGCGTCCCCCTGGCCAGCACGTGGCCGCGCATGGCCGCCACCACCTCGCCGCGGCCCGGCTCCTCCCCGGCTTCCAAGGCTGCGTCGAGCGCGAAGACCTGGAACACGTAGCGGTGGGGGCCGTGCCCCGAGGGTGGATCGGGCGGGAGGTATTCGGCCTTCATGTACGAGTTCTTGCCGAGCCGGTGCGCCCCGCCGGGCGAGCCTGGGCCATGCAGAGCGCCCTCGGTCAGGCCGCCGTCCTGCCCCGGCAGATCGAGCACGATCGCGTGCACCAGGGGCGCGAGCGTCGGGCTGTCGGCGTCCTCGACCAGCAGCGCCACCGAGTGCGTACCGGCCGGCAGGTTGCGCCAGGCGAGCGGGGGCGACACCTTGCGACCGTCTTCCGTGACGTCCCTGGGCAGGGGCGCGCCGTGGCCGAAGCCCGCGCTGTCCACCGCGACCGTTTCGGGCACGTCGGCGAAGTCCTGCATCGCGACGGTCTTTCCGAGACCCGGTCGGATGCCTTTCAGGGCATCGCCGACGACCGAAGGAACGTGTTCCAGCATGAAGAGCCTCCCGCGCGTTACCAACCCCTAACGCGCGGGACGGCCGATGGTGCGATCGTGCGGTGAAGGATCGGCACCGGGGCGCTCATTCCATCGTGGGCGCGAGCTTCTGGACGCCCGCCACGTCGTCACCCAGCCACTTGTTGTTCTTGGCCGTGCCGTCGAACGTGGAACTCGTCTTGAACAGCTCGAACTTGCCTTCGGTGGCGTAGGGCTTGGAGCGTTCCAGCAGCTCCGCTACCTGCGCCTTGTCCATCGGCTTGAATGTCTTCACGGCCTCGAACGCCTGGTCGAGGTCCCGGTCGTTCTGCATGCCGGTGATCACAACCGAGGTCGGCAGGTTGAGCGAGAAATGCAGGTACTCGATCGGCTTGATGGGCGCGTCGCTCTTCAGGATCACGCCGTCCCCAAACGTCTTCATGCCGAGCACGCCGATGTTCTGGGCCACGAGGTAGGGCAGCACCAGGTGCGCGAAGGAGCGGAAATGCGCGTCCATGACGTTCAGCGGCATCTGCACGCTGTCGAAATGGAAACCGCGCTGGGCAGCGACTTCGAGCATCTGCAGGTGGATGCGCGGGTCCTTGTGGCCCGTGAAGCCGATGAAGCGGAGCTTGCCGGCCTTCTTGGCCTCCTCGAAGGCCTCCATGGCGCCGCCCTCGGCGAACACGCGGTCCGGGTCGTCGTAGCGCAGGATCTCGTGGTGCTGCACGAGGTCGATGTGGTCGGTCCGCAGCCGCTTCAGCGAGGTGTCGATCTGGTCCGCGGCCTCCTTCTTGGTGCGCCCGTCCATCTTGGACATCAGGAACACCTTGTTGCGGTAGCCGCCCTGTTCGAGCGCCACGCCCATGCGGAGTTCGCTGCGGCCCTCGTTGTAGTCCCAGCAGTTGTCCATGAACGTGATGCCGCGGTCGATGCCGGCGTGGATCAGCCGCGTCGCCTGGTCGTCGGTCAGGACGCTCTTGCCGATGTGGAACCCGCCCATGCCGATGGCCGAGACCGTCTCGCCCGTACGGCCGAGGATGCGATAAAGCATCTCGCCTTTCATCGTGCCCGCATCGGTCACGAAGGGCAGGTCGGCCGGATCGGTGATCTGGTTCATGGATCCGGGCAGGGCGGGGGGCAGCGTCGCGGTGCCGACCGCGCCGGCCGGACCGCCCGCCGCCACGGCACCGGCCGCGATTGCGGCCCCCTGCAGGAAACTTCGACGTTCCATGGCTGTTCTCCCGACAATTGGTTCGCGGTGCGACTCCGGTATAACGCGGTCGCGCCGCCGACGGCACGCCGCCTCATCTGCGCCTCACGGTCGCTCCCCCCGGGGTGCCGACCTTGATGCGGCCCCGGACCACCTGCCTATATAGAGCAAAGCGGACCGCAGCCGGGTCGAGAACGGAGACATCGTGGACATCCATCTGGACCCACTCGGCGGTTGGTCGGGCGACATGTTCGTGGCCGCCCTGCTGGATGCCTGCCCGGAATGGCTGCCGGACGTTCAGGGTGCCGTGGCGGCCCTGGACCTGGGACCCGGCGCCGCCGTGAGCCTCGTGCCGCATCGCGACCATGCCCTGACGGGGCAGCGGTTTCTGGTGGCGGCCGAGGGCAGGGCAGCTGATGGATCGCACGGCCACGAGCACCACGGCCACCATCACGGCCATTCGGGTTTGCACGGTCATCGGGCTTGGGCCGACATCCGGGCCCTGATCGCGGGGTTGGACGTGGCCGCCCCCGTCAAGGACCACGCGCTGGCGATCTTCGGCCTGCTCGCCGAGGCCGAGGGCGAGGTGCACGGCGTGCCGGCGGAGGCGGTGCAGTTCCACGAGGTGGGCGCCGTGGACTCGATCGTCGACATCGTGGCGGCCGCGGCCTTGATCGCCCGGGCCGGGCCGGGCGCCTGGTCGTCGGCGCCGCTGCCGCTTGGCTCGGGGCGGGTGGACACGCAGCACGGCATCCTGCCGGTCCCGGCGCCCGCGACCGCGCTGCTGCTGCGGGGACTGGACACGATCGACGACGGCGTGCCGGGCGAGCGCGTGACCCCGACCGGCGCCGCCGTGGCGCGCTACCTGCTCGCCGGTGAGGCCCGCGTGCCGCGGCCGCGCCGCCTCGCGCGCACCGGCACGGGTTTTGGGGGCCGCGTCATGCCGGGCCTGAGCAATTGCCTGCGCGCGCTGGTGTTCGAGGAAGCGGACCGTCCAGCCTTGGGTGGGGCAGGGGCCGGCATGTCGCACCGGGAGCTGGGCGTGATCGCCTTCGAGGTCGACGACCAGTCCGCCGAGGACCTGTCCAACGGCCTTGACCACATCCGCGCGCTGCCGGGCATCCACGACATCATCCAGAGCGTCGCGTTCGGCAAGAAGGGCCGCATGGCGACCCACGTCCAGGTCCTGGTCGCGCCCGACCACCTCGACGCCGCGGTTGCGGCCTGTTTCAGCGAGACCACGACGATCGGCCTGCGCCACCACCTCGTCCGCGGCGCCGTCCTGCCCCGAGCATCTGCCTCCGTCGAGGCCGGCGGGCGGGCCTTGCGCGTGAAGATGGTCGATCGGCCCGATGGCACCCGGACCGCCAAGACCGAAGCCGGCGACGTCGCGGCCGAACCCGGCCACGCGGCACGCGCCAGGCTGCGCCGCGACGCCGAAGTCGCGGCCCTGGCCGCGCGGGAGACCCTGTCGTGACGGCCGTGCCGCCCAGGGATGCCGACCGGCTCGCGGCCGCGCTGCGCGGCATCGGCGGCCCCGTGGCGGTGGCGGTGAGCGGCGGCATCGACAGCCTGACGCTCGCGGCCCTGGCCCACGACCTCCTGCCCGACGCCGCCATGTTCCATGCCGTGTCGCCCGCCGTACCGGGCGACGCCACCGCGCGGGTCGAGCGCGTCGCGGCCGAACGGGGCTGGCGCCTGCGCGTGGTCGACGCCGGGGAGTTCGACGATGCGAGCTACCTCGCCAACCCCGTCAACCGCTGCTTCTTCTGCAAGACCAACCTTTACGGCAGCATCGGTCGTCACACCGTGGCCCAGATGGTGTCGGGCGCCAACGTCGACGACCTCGGCGAGTACCGCCCGGGGCTCGACGCGGCCCGCGACCACGCGGTCCGCCACCCCTACCTGGAAGCCGGGATCGGCAAGGCGGCCGTGCGGGCGCTGGCCCGCGAGGCGGGCCTCGGCGACCTGTCCGAACTGCCGGCCGCCCCCTGCCTGTCGAGCCGCGTCGAGACCGGGATCGCGATCCGGCCCGCCGTGCTGCGCGCCATCCACGCGGTCGAGCGCGACCTCGCCCGAGATTTCCCGCGCGGCACGGTGCGGTGCCGCGTGCGCGCGGCCGGCGTGGTGCTGGAGCTCGACCCCGACACGCTGGCGCGGCTTGACGAGATCCGCCGCGCGGCCGTGCGGGCCGCGGTCGGCCGCGCGTTCGACGGCCTGCTGCCCAGCACCGACCTGCGCTTCGCGCCCTACCGCAACGGCAGCGCCTTCCTGCACGGCGGCGGCTGATGGCGGAGTTCACCTTCGATTTCGCGCGGCACGAGCGCATCGGCCTGGACGAGGCGGTGTTCTGCGCCGGCAAGAGCGCCGCGCAGGTCGAGGCCATCCTGGCCGGGGTGGCGGGCCGGGTCGACGGCCTGCTGCTGACGCGGCTCGACCCCGCGAAGTTCGAAGCGCTGCCCGAAGCCGCGCGGCAGGGGCTCGACTACGATCCCGTGTCGCGCACCGCGGTCATGGGCGCGTGCCGGCCCGCCCGGAACCGCCCGGCCGTGGCCGTGGTCATGGCCGGCACCTCCGACGTGCCGATGGGGCGCGAGGCCGCCCGCACCCTCCTGTTCAATGGCCAGCCCGCGGTCGAATACGCGGACATCGGGGTGGCGGGCCTGTGGCGCCTCATGGACCGCATCGAGGAGATCCGCCGGGCCCCCGTCGTGATCGTGGCGGCCGGCATGGATGCGGCCCTGGTCAGCGTGATGGGCGGGCTGGTGCGCGCGCCGGTGATCGCGCTCCCCACCTCGGTGGGCTACGGGGTCGCGGCCGGCGGCACGACGGCGCTCCACGCGGCGCTCGCGAGCTGCGCGCCCGGCGTCGCGGCCGTCAACATCGACAACGGCTACGGGGCGGCCTGCGCGGCGCTGCGGATCATGGCGCTGCTGGACCCGACCTGAAGCGTTGCGGTCCGGGTTGGCCCGCCGGCGCCGACGCCCTATGCTC
>CAXTEP010000039.1:17483-25607 GCA_964243125.1 uncultured Lichenihabitans sp.
GCCTTCGTGCTGCTCGCGGCCGCCAGCGCCAAGGTGCTCGGGCACCCCGACGCCGACCGCCTGCTGATCGACGCGACCGACTTGATTCTGACACGGTTCTGGGAGCCCGGGCCGGGCGCCGCCGCCGAGGAGTTCTCGCGCGAATGGGCCTCGCTCGGCTCCTACCGCGGCCAGAACGCCAACATGCACCTGACCGAGGCCCTGATGGCGGCCTTCGAGGCGACCGCCGACGAGCGCTACCTCGCCATGGCGGAGTCCATCGCCGACCTGCTGATCCGCCGCATCACGGCCGCCAACGAGGGGCGGATCCCCGAGCACTTCGACGACACCTGGACGGTGGACCGCGACTACAAGGGCTCGCCCATGTTCCGGCCGGCCGGAACCACACCCGGGCACTGGCTGGAATGGAGCCGCCTGCTGGTGCAGCTCTGGATCGCGGGCGGGGGGCGCCGTACCTGGATGCCCGACGCCGCCGAGGCCCTGTTCCGCAACGCCATCACGGAAGGTTGGGACGCCGAACACGGCGGGTTCTTCTACACGCTCGACCACGACGGCCGCCCGCTCGACACCGACAAGATCTGGTGGCCCGCCTGCGAGGGCATCGCGGCCGCCCACTTCCTGACCGCCCACGGCGACGATCCCATGTACGAGACGTGGTACCGCGCGATCTGGGACTGGAGCGCCCGCCACCTCGTCGACCCGCGCACCGGCGGCTGGGTGCCCCAGCTCGACCGCACGCTGCAGCCCAAGGCGACCCTGTTCACGGGCCGACCCGACCTGTACCACGCCCTGCAGGCCTGCCTGATCCCGCTCTTTCCCGCCGACGGCGGCCTGCTGCGCGTGGCCGCGCGGCTGGGCGGCCCGGACGCGCCCGAGCCGGATGCGGGGTCATGAGCGGCGTGCCGTCGCGGCTCGCGCATGGCGAAACCTTCACGTGCGGCCCGACCGCAATTTTGCTTTGATGCGCGCCGAACAGGGGGTTCCACCTCCAGGATCGCGGGCCGGAGCCTCAGGCATGTCGAACTTCGTTGCCGCCCTGAAAGACATCTGGCGGCTCGCCTATCCTTATTTCATCCGCCGCTCGCCCGGCGAGATCCGCCTGTGGTTCGTAGGCCCCGTCAAGCTGCCCGAGAACGTCATCGCGTTTGGGCTGCTGGCCACCACGGTCGCGCTCGAGATCGCCTTCGCCTACGTCAACAAGCGCTTCAATTCCTGGTACGGCGACCTGGGCGACTCGCTCCAGCAGAAGAACTGGGGGGCCTTCGTGGCGGCCTGGAAGCTCTTCACGATGCTGGCCTTCATCTACATCGTGATCGGCGTCTACAAGATCTACGTGAACCAGGTTCTGCAGATCCGCTGGCGCAAGTCGATGACGGACTTCTTCGTCGATCGCTGGCTCGGCCCCGCGCAGCACTACCGTTTGCGGCTCGTCAGCGGTCCCGCCGATAACCCGGACCAGCGCATCGCCGAGGACGTCCACAACTTCGTCGGCGCGACGATGACGATCGGGTTCGGGTTCTTCCCCAACCTGCTGCAGCTCGGCATCTTCCTGGTCATCCTCTGGGACATCTCGGAAAAATTTCCGATGCAGAGCTTCGGGGCGTCGTTCAACATCCCCGGCTACCTGATCTGGCTCGCGGTGATCTATGCGGCGATCGGGACCTTCTTCACCCACCTGATCGGCAAGCCGTTGGTGCGCCTGAAGTACAACCAGGAGCGCTACGAGGCGAATTTCCGCTTCGGCATGGCGCGCATCCGCGAGAACTCCGAGCAGATCGCGCTGCTGGGCGGCGAGGGTGCCGAGCGCGTGAGCCTGGGCGAGCGCTACGGGTCGGTGCTGGCCAACGTCTACGCCGTGGTGGCCCGGCAGAAGCGCCTGAACTGGTTCCAGAGCTTCTTCGGCCAGTTCTCGGTGATCTTCCCCTACCTGATCCTCGCCCCCGCCTATTTCTTTGGGTCCGCCACCTACGGAACCCTGCTGCGGGCCCGGCAGGCCTTCGACAGCGTGCAGAGCGGCCTGACCTGGTTCGTGGACAGCTACCAGAACCTCGCCGATTACCGCGCCACGGTGCAGCGGCTGATTGGCTTCGAGGAGGCGATGCGGGACGCCACGCTGGCCGCCACCGCGACCCCGCACATCGAGCGCGCGCGCGCCCCGTCCCGCGATCTGCGGACCGACCACCTCGTGGTGACCCTGCCGGGCCACGCGCCGCTCACCGCGCCCGCGAGCCTCCGGGTCGCGCCGGGCGAGCGCGTGCTGCTGACGGGCCGGTCGGGCTCGGGCAAGACCACGCTGCTGCGCGCCATCTCGGGCATCTGGCCGTTCGGCGAGGGACGGATCGAGGTGCCAGAGGGCACGCAGGTGTTCGTGCTGCCGCAGCGCACCTACCTGCCCCTCGGCACCTTGCGCCAGGCGGTGGTCTATCCCCGCACCCTGGACGCCTACCCGGACGCGGAGGTCCGGGACGCCTTGCGGGCCGTTGGCCTGGGCAAGCTCGAAAGCGAGCTCGACGAGGCCGACAACTGGTCCATGCGGTTGTCGGGCGGCGAGCAGCAGCGGCTGGGCGTCGCCCGCGCGCTGCTGGCCAAGCCCGACTGGCTGATGCTCGACGAAGCGACCTCGGCGCTCGACGAGACGGGCGAGGCCGAGCTCTACCGGACGGTCGTGCAGCGCCTGCCCGAGGCCGCCATCGTGTCGGTCGGGCACCGGAGCACGCTTTCGGCCTTCCACACCCGGCAGGTCGAGATGCGGGTCGCGGACGGTGGCCTGTTCGGTCCGGGCGAGCCAGTGGCGATCGCGGCCGAGTAGGGCGGCCTGCCTGTCGATCCGACGCATTTCGCCCGCGGTCGAGAGGCGCTAAAGACCGTCGTAGACCGCGGCGAGGCGGGCCCGGACCCGGGGCTTGGAGAAGCGCTCGATCGTGGCGGCCCAGTGCTGCCGCAGCCCGCCGCAATCGAAGCCGTCGGAGGCGACGTGCTGGATGGCGGTCTTGATGGCGCGCACGTCGTAGGGGTCGACGTAAAGGGCCCCCGGACCGCAGATCTCGGGCAGGCAGCTCGTGTTGCTGACGATGGACGGCGTGTCGCAGATCATGCCTTCCAGGGGCGGGATGCCGAACCCCTCGTAGAGCGAGGGAAACAGGATGGCCCGCGCACCCCGCACCAGCGTGATCAGGCGCGCGTAGCTGAGGTAGTTCAGCAGCACGATGCGGTTGTCGAAGTCCACCGCCCGCCCCGACAGCCGGTAGCGCGCGAAGTTGAGCTCCTGCAGCGACTGCATCTCCTTCTCGGCGCCCCAGGCCTGCGCGCCGACGATCACCAGCTTGTCCTTGACGTTGGAGGACAGGAAGGCCTCGGCGATGCGGCCGATGTTCTTCTTGGGCTCCAGCGAGCCGAAGAACAGGAAGTAGCCCTTGTAGGCCAGCATCGGCAGGAGATTCTCGATCTCTTCCTTGACCTCGGCGGGCGCGACCGCCAGGAGCTTGGCCGGGACGTCGACCGCCTGGTAGGTCGTGGTGAGCTTGCGGGCCGCCGCCGGATAGTAGGACCGGATGTCGGCGGCCGAATGGTCCGACACGGTCACGAGATGGTCGGCCCTGGCCACGATCTTGCGCAGCAGCCGGTGGAACACGCGCTTGTCGTCCAGCGTCGCGAAGGGAAGGCGGAGCGGCACCACGTCGTGCACCGTGTAGACGTTGCGCGCGTTCACGGCGTACATGGGCGCCGGATAGGTCCAATGCATGATGTCGGCGCCCATCGGCAGCCGCACGGGCAGCAGGCGCCGGGTCAGCATGAAATACACGGCCGCGAATTCGAAGATCCGCGGCGAGTTCATGAGCACGTCGTAGCTCGGCATGCGGGCCGCGAATCCCTGGCCCTGCACGTTGTCGAGCGGTGGCACCTGGTAGCCGGTCCGGTACAGCGGGCTTTTCAGGAACATGAGCACCATGTCGACCATCACGGCCAGCCGCGACCGGTAGCCCGCATGGCGGTCGTAGAAGGCGATCTCCCGCATGAGCGGGGTCCAGTCGGGCGCGGCCCGCAACCCGTACAGCACGCCGACCTGGTAGCCGGACTCCTTGAGGCAGGCCGACAGGTTGCGGGCGTAGGTGGCGATGCCCGTGCCCTTCTCCAGGCCGAGGTTGTGCCCGTCGATCACCACCCGCCGGCTTGCCGTCATCGGATGGCATGATCCCTGGCGGTCTGCACCGCCTGCGCGGTCGCCTGCACGACGCTCGCCGACCAGGGATGGATCTGGTTCGACACGCCGGCCACGAACACCAGGGCCGCCATGAGGAAGGCCTGCCCGGCCATGATGTTCAGGAGGCCAAACAGGAACGGCACGGCGCCGACCAGCAGGGCGTCACGCAACGTGGACCCGAGCGCCACGCAGCCGAAGCCGCACATGATGCCGAGGATCAGGGGTTTGACGAAACGGCTCGCGACGATGCTCACGGAACTTGCTCGCTTCAGGCGACCATGAATCGCCGGCACGGGCGGTTGTGCCGGCCCGATGCGCGAGCGGATCCGGAACATCCCGCGCGGTGGCGGTCCGGCGCGCCGCGGGGTCCGAAGCCGCTGTACATCATGCCTCGATGTCACTAAATGATACAACCTTAAGTTGCAATGAGGGTGTTGGCATGGATGGGGACGATCTCGGTCCGGGAACCCTGGTGACGCTCGACACCCTGCTGGCGCTGCCGCAACCCGCCGCCGAGGCCGCGATGCGGCTGCGCGCCGCCCCGTTCCCGCTGGGCCCCGACCGCATGCAGTCGCGCATCCTGGGCCAGTACAAGTTCTTCGTCGACCCGGGCGACCTCGGGTTCGGGGCCCACGTGCTGGGTGACGGCTACTGGGAGATCTGGCTCACCCTGTTCATGGGGCGCCTCGTCCGGCCCGGCTGGACGGTCTTGGATGTGGGAGCCAATTTCGGCTACTACACGGTGCTGCTGGCCGACCGGGTCGGCCCGGACGGCCGGGTCCACGCCTACGAGCCCAACCCGGCCGCGGCCCGCTTCCTCACCGACACGGTGGAGATCAACGGCTTCGCGGGCCGCACCGCGATCCATCGCGTGGCGGCGTGCGACGAGACGCGGGGCGCCACCACCTTCTTCGTCCCCGACCGCGAGCCCAAGAACGCCCGGGTGGTGCCGAGCGACTTCCGGCCCCTCACGCCCGGCCTGCTGATGGAGGTTGCCCAGCGCCGGATCGACGACGACTTTCCCGGCCCTGCGCCCGTCCACTTCATCAAGATCGACGCCGAGGGTCTCGAAGGGCAGATCCTGGCGGGAGCCGCGGGCGTGATCGCCCGCGACCGGCCCCACATGGTGGTCGAGTTCAACGCCCGGCGGGGCGACGCCTGGGCGACCCTCGAGTTCCTCCTGAACCATTACGGGTCCCTGGCCGTGGTGGACTTCGACGGCCAGGCCCGGAAGGTCGCGCTCAAGACCCTGCTCAACGAGAACGTCGGCGAGGACTGGCTCGTCTACGTGGCGCCCGAACCCTCGAACCCCGCGACCTGACGGGAAGGACACGACCATGGACCAGAACCCGCGGCCGGGCGCGTGGCTGTCGCTCGACCGGTTGATCGGGCTCCCCCGCCCCGAGGCCGAGGCGCTGATCCGCGAGCGGGTCCGCGCCGTGCCGCTGGCGGCCAACCGGGTGCAACTCAACCTGCTCGGCCGCTACCGGTTCTTCGTGGACGCGCGGGACGTCCATTTCGGGTCGCACCTGATCGCCGACGGCTACTGGGAAATCTGGCTGACCGAATTCCTGGCCCGCCTCATCCAGCCCGGCTGGACCGCGCTCGATGTGGGGGCCAACTTCGGCTACTTCACCGTTCTCATGGCCGACCGGGTCGGCCCGGAGGGCCGCGTGATCGCCTACGAGCCTAATCCTGTGGCGGCCGGGAGCCTGCTCGACACCGTGCAGGTCAACGGTTTCGCGGCCCGCGTCACCGTGCGGGTCGCCGCGGCCTCCGACCGCGAGGGGACGGGGTGGCTTTACGTGCCCGACGGGGAACCGGGCGGCGCCCAGGTGGTCTGGGAAGGCTACGAGGACCAGAGGCCGGGGCGGCTCGTCCGCGTGCCCGAGCGGCGCATTGCCGACGACCTGGATCCCGGACGGCGGGTCCACGTGGTCAAGCTCGACGCCGAGGGAGCGGAGGATCGCATCCTGGCCGGCATGAGCGAGGTGATCGAGCGCGACAGGCCCCATCTCGTGCTGGAGTTCAACGCCGCCACCCGCGACCCGCGGCCCCTGCTCGACTACCTTACGCGCCACTACGGCCAGATCCATGCGGTCGACTACGACGGGACCGCCAAGCCCGTGTCGGTGGGTCGGCTGACCAACGAACGGGTGGGCGAGGTCTGGATGCTGTACGTCGCGCCGCGCTGAGGCGGGCCACGGTCCCGGTCCCGGCCCAGGTTCCTGCGGCCGACGACCGTCGGACGCGTCCGCCGTCAATCCGGCGCTTGTCGAATCCGCCTCGGGCCCCGATGATCGGCGGTCAGGTGTCCCGAGGCGTCCCCGTCCTTGCTTTCCATCAAGATCTTCGAACGGACCGCGCAGAACCGGTCCGAGCTCAGGCTGATCCATGACATGCTCAAGCCCGGCCTCGCGGTGCTGGGCGACGAGGTCGCGGTGTCGCAGGCCACCTACGAGCCCTGCGACGTCGCGGTCGTCCTCTGGTCGCCGCGCGCCGACGCGACCGACCGCGCCCGCGCGGCTCGCAGCGTGCGCAACCTGCACGGTCCCAACGTGCTGATCGTCGAGACCCCGATCTTCCGCAACCTGGCGACCTGGCATTTCCGGGTCGGCTTCGACCACGTCCACCGCGCCGGGCGGTTCTTCCCGGCGGACCGTCCCGGCGACCGCGTTGCCAAATTCGGGCTGAACCTGCAGCCCTGGCGCGCCGTCGAGGGCCTGATCGTGATCGCGGGCCAGCTGCCGGGCGACTTCTCGCTCGACGGGCTCGACTGCCGGGAATGGGTGGTCGATGTCGCGACCCACCTCGAACGCACCGTCGACCGGCCGATCTACATTCGCCCGCACCCCCTCGACCGCGCGACCGACTGGTCCGCGGTGGGCGCGACCCTGCACATGATGGTGTCGCGGGACCCGCTCGAAGCCGACCTCGCCCGCGCCGGAACCTGGATCGCCCACACCAGCGGCTCCGCGGTGGACGCGGTCCTGGCCGGGGTCCCGACCATCTGCCTCGGCCGGGGCAACTTTGCCTGGGACGTGTCGGCCCATTCGCTGCGCGGATTGCGGGAGCCCTGGACGGGCGACCGCACCCAATGGCTCGCGAACCTGTCCTACGCCCAGTGGACCCACGAGGAGATCCGGGACGGCTCCTGCTGGCGCCACCTGCGCGGGCTGGTCGAGACAGTGTGAACTCCGCCGCGCCCTTGCGAAGCGCCGCTTTGTCCCCCATCAAGGCCGACGCGATCCCCGTTCGTCGAGCCTCCGTCCCGGAACCGCCATGCCCGCGTCAGACAAGGCCATCAAGCGCGTCGTGCTCGCCTATTCGGGCGGCCTCGACACCTCCATCATCCTGAAATGGCTGCAGACCACCTACGGCTGCGAGGTCGTGACCTTCACGGCCGACCTCGGCCAGGGCGAGGAACTGGAGCCCGCGCGCCGCAAGGCGGAACTGCTCGGCATCAGGCCCGAGCACATCTTCGTCGAGGACCTGCGCGACGAGTTCGTGCGCGACTACGTGTTCCCCATGTTTCGCGCCAACGCGCAATACGAGGGGCTGTACCTGCTCGGCACTTCCATCGCGCGTCCCCTCATCGCCAAGAAGCAGATCGAGATCGCCCGCATGGTCGGGGCCGACGCGGTCGCGCACGGCGCCACCGGCAAGGGCAACGACCAAGTCCGTTTCGAGCTCTCCTATTACGCGCTCGAACCCGAAATCAGGGTGATCGCGCCCTGGCGCGAGTGGGCGCTGACGTCCCGCACCGCGCTCATCGATTTCGCCGAGCAGAACCAGATTCCCATCGCCAAGGACAAGCGGGGCGAGGCCCCCTTCTCGGTCGACGCCAACCTTCTGCACGCCTCCTCCGAGGGCAAGGTGCTGGAGGACCCGGCCGTCGAGGTGCCGGACTACGTGTATTCCCG
>CAXTEP010000040.1:0-2898 GCA_964243125.1 uncultured Lichenihabitans sp.
ACCTTGGTGAGATAGCGGCCCGCGATCCCCACGGTCTGGTCGGTCAGCGTGCCGGGCACCGATCCCGGGCCGGGTGAGCCCGCCATGGCGATCCATTCGGGGCGGATGCCGAGTCGGATCGTGGCGGTGGCCGGCAGCGCCGCGGGCGCGGGCAGGGGCTCGGCCAGGAGGGCCGAGTGGATCAGGCCGTCGCGCCGCTCGGCGGGCACGAAGTTCATGCCCGGGTTGCCCAGGAACCAGCCGCCGAACTCGGTGAGGGGCTCGTCGTACAGGCGGTCGGGCCGGTCGTACTGCACGATCCTGCCGCCGAACATCAGGGCGATGCGGTCGGCCAGCGTCATGGCCTCGGTCTGGTCGTGGGTGACGTAGACGATGGTCTGCCGGGTGCGCTGGATCACGAGTTTTATGGCGCGGATCAGCGCCAGCTTGGCGTTGACCTCGACGTTGGTGGTGGGCTCGTCGAACAGCACGATCGCGGAGCGGCGCGCGATGGCGCGGCCGACCGCCACCTTCTGCCGGTTGCCGGCGTCGAGTTCGTCGATGAAGCGGCCGCCCTGGCCGCCCATGTCGAGCACGTCGAGCATCTCGTCGACGCGGTGGCGGCGCTCGTCGGCCGAGAGCGCGCGGTCCTGCCTGAGCGGCAGGGCGATGTTCTCGGCCACCGACAGGGTCGGGTACATGACGGGGTATTGGAATACCATGCCGACGTTGCGGGCGTGGGTCGGCAGGGCCGTCACGTCGCGGCCGCCGAACAGGATGCGGCCGGCGGTCGGGCGTTCCAGGCCGGCGATCATGCGCATCAGGGTGGTCTTGCCGCAGCCCGAAGGGCCGAGCAGGCAGGCCACCTCGCCGTCGGCGAAGCGGATGTCCATGTTCTCGACGGCCGTGAAGGTGCCGAACCTTTTGGTCACGCGCTCGATGGTGATGTCGGCCATGCTGTCTTTCAGAGGTCGAGCCGGCGCCCGTCGGCGGGGTCGAACAGCCGGATGTCGGCGACCGCCACCGTGAACGGCACGGTGCTGTCGAAGGCCGGGGCCGCGGCGTCGGACACGGGGAAGCTCGCCACGAGGTCCGTGCCGCCGGCGTCGACGTAGACCACGAGCTCGCCGCCCAGGTTCTCGACCAGCCGCACCCGGCCGTTCGCCGCGACGCCGCCGTCCTGACCGAGGCGGACCGCTTCGGGGCGGAACCCGACCACGACCGGTCCGTCGCGCAACGGCGCCGAGGCGGGAAACCGCAGCGGCCCGGCCGTGACCATTTGGTTGAAGACCGTGCCGGCCACCACGTTGGCCCTGGGAAAGCCGACAAGCTCCAGGCTGCGGAGGTGGCGGGGCTCGTCGTAGAGGTCCACGGCCGTGTCCTGCTGCACCACGCGGCCGCGGTCCAGAACCACGAGGTTCTGGGCCACCGTCAGGGCTTCGAGCGAGTCCGAGGTGGCGTACAGGAAGGTGGCGCCGAGATCCTGCCGCAGGGCCTTGAGCTCGTCCATGAGCCGTTCCCGGAGCTTGTAGTCGAGGCCCACCAGGGGGTCGTCCAGCACGAACACGCGGGCGTTCTTGAGCAGGCCGCGGGCCAGCGCGGTGCGCTGCTTCTCGCCGCCCGACAGCTGGTCGGGCGTCTTCTTGAGGAGGTGGGTGATCGACAGCAGGCCCGCGGCGCGGTCGACGCGGCGGGCGACCTCGTCCCGCGGCGCGCCCGCGAGCGCCAGCGGGTAGCCGATGTTGTCGAACACGGACAGGTGAGGGTAGAGCGCGAAGCTCTGCGGCACGTAGCCGACCGCGCGGGAAGCGGGCGGCAGGTCGGTGACGTCGGTGCCGTCGAGCACGATGCGGCCGCGGTCGGGTTTTTCGAGGCCGACCAGCAGGCGGAACAGCACCGACTTGCCGGACTTCGGCGGCCCGCACAGCACGGTGAAGCTCCGGGGCGCGACCTCAAGGTCGAAGCCCGCCAGCACGGGGCGGCCCTTGTAGGCCTTCGACACGTCCCTGAACGCCAGTCCCGCCATCATCGCCCCAGCCGCGACAGGGTGGGCACGAGCAGGATGCCGAGCGCGAAGATGGCGGCCACCACGCCCAGGATCAGGACGATGCGGACGAGGCTGCCCATGACCGACCCGGTCTTGGGGATGTTGCCGACCGCGATCTGCAGCAGGGTCGAGACCACCAGGATCGCGAGTCCGGCCTGAAACGCGGGCAGGCTGGTGCGCTGCAGGATCAGCGCCATGCCGAGCACCATGCCGGCGATCAGGACGCGTTCGGCGCGCTCCGGGAAGGTGGCCCGCACGGCTCAGACCTCGCCCCGGACGGTGCCGAACGTCATGCCGACCAGCAGGTAGCGCTGAAAGAAGAAGATGAACAGGATGGGCGGGATCACGTAGATCGTGGTCATGCTGGCGATGAAGGTCCAGTTGACGCCGCCGTCCGAATAGGTGCCGACCGCCAGCGCGTAAGGGATGTTCTGGGTCGACACCCCGCCGATGATGAAGTTGAACAGGAACTCGTTCCACACGAAGATCATGTTGAAGATGAAGGCGGCGATCAGCCCGGGCTTTACCTGCGGCAGTACGACCCGAAAGATCACGTGGAACCACGAGCCGCCGTTGACGAGGCCCGTTTCGTCGAACCGCACCGACACGCCGTCCAGAAAGCCCTTCAGGATCCAGACCGAGAAGGGGATCGAGAACATGGCGTAGAACAGCACGAGCCAGAGGTGGTTGTCCTTCCAGCCGAAGCCCGCGTACATCAGGTAGACCGGCAGGATCACGGCCGGGCCCGGCAGCATGCGGATCGACAGCAGCAGAAACATCAGGAAGTCGGTGCCCCTGGGCTTGAAGCGCGAGAAGCAGAAGGCCGCCAGGAACGACACCGTGACCGCGATCACGACCGCCGCCACCGACAG
>CAXTEP010000040.1:2998-10684 GCA_964243125.1 uncultured Lichenihabitans sp.
CTCCGGCGGCGCAGGTTGAGGATGAAGATGAACACGGACGTCATGGCGATGGAGATGAGCAGCAGCAGCACCGAATAGGCCGACGACCAGCCCATGTTGAAGCTCTCGAAGGCCTGCTTGTTGAGCTCGATGGCCACCAGCCGCGTCTGCTGGCCCGGCCCGCCCTTGGTCATGGGGATGATGAGGTCGAGCGTCTTGAAGCTGTCGATGGTGCGCAGCAGGATGCCCAGCATCAGGATGAACTTGCCGTGGTGCCAGATCACCAGGCTCAGCCGCTTGCGCCAGGGCAGGCGGTCCACTTCGGCGGCCTCCAGCTCGGCCTTGGGCACGGAACCCAGGGCCGCCAGCGTCATCAGGGTCATGAAGGGCGTCCACATCCAGCAGTCGACCGCCAGCACCGCCCAGTAGGCGGTGGCGGGTTCGCTGAGGAAATTGATCGGCCGCACGCCGGTCGCGGCATGCAGCATGACGTTGAGGATGCCGAAGTCGGGATCGTAGATGAAGCGGAAGAAGGTACCGGTCGCCACCGGGGTCAGCACCATGGGGGTGAACAGCATGGTCAGCGCGACCCGCCGCCCCGGCATGTCCTTCGAGCCCCAGAACAGGAAGCCGAGCATGAGCCCGAGCGCGGTCTGGATGCCCGCGCCCCAGACCACGAACGTGAAGGTGCGGGCGAGATCGGCCCAGATGTTGTTCCGGTTGTTGAACAGCTGGACGAAGTTGCGGAACCCGATGAAGGCCGGGGGCGCGCCGCTCGTCAGCGAGTAGTTGTAGAACGACAGCCCGAGCAGCCACAGCGTCGGGATCGTGTTGAACAGGATGAAGAAGACCAGCACGGGCGCGAGCAGCGCCGCCACGAGGTTGCCGCGCGTATCGAACACCCGGGCGAGCGCCGACCGGCGGACGGGCTTGAACGTGGACTCTTCGGTGACTGCCGTCATGACCTGATGCGCGTGCGAGGATGGCGGGCGGGGCTTCAAACACGGTTGAGCCTCGGGCCTGGTCGTCCCTTCTCCCGCCACGCGGGAGAAGGGCAGGCGGCGAAAGCTCGTCAGGTTGACCCGAGTTCGGGTCGCCTAAAGCGAGACGTTGCCGCAGGTGCCCGAGGGCTCCTTCTTGGCGCTGCCGGCCTCGTAGAGGATCTGCTGCTGACCGCAGGCGATGTAGTTTAGCACCCCCATGGCGTCGGTCGATTGGCCCGTCATGTAGGAGGTGAAGCCTTCCTGCTGCAGCGCCAGCATTTCCGAATATTTCGGGTCGTGCCAGAAGTCCTGCGAGGTGCCCGGGTTGAGCATGAACTTGTAGGCCCTGTTCCACGGGTTGATGCTGTCGAAGGCCGCCGACGACATGGTGGCCTTGTCGCACGGGTTGCCGCCCCGCTTGGCGTATTCGAGCGCGGTCTCGGGCAGGTACCACCAGTTCATGAAGTCGATGGCGACCCGCATCTTGGCGTCGTCGTTGAACGCGTTGATGACCCAGGGCTGGCCGCCCATGCAGTAGATGCGCTTCTCGGCGCCCGCTTTGCCGAACTTGGGCGGCGGCACCACCAGGACCTTGTCCTTGTTCTCCTTGGTGATCATGGCAAGGCCCACCGCGGCCCATTGCAGGCAGGTCGCGACCTTGCCCTGCGTGAACACGTCGATCTCCTCGGCGATGCCGTAGTTGGTGGCGCCGGGCGGCATGTATTTCAGCCAGGACTTGTAGCGTTCCATGGCCTTAGCGTTGTCGGCCGTGTTCAGCACGCCCTCGACCTGGCTGGTCGCGGGATCCCAGATCTGGCCGCCCGAACTCCACATGACCGAGAACAGCGGGCAGGTGCAGAAGTCGTACACGCGGCTGTACTGCCAGGCCGCGCCCCACAGGCCCTTGTCGGGGCGCGTGAAGAACTCCATCACCTTCTCGTAGTCGTCGGCGTTCAGGTTCTCGTAGTCCTCGAAGGTCGAGGGCAGCTTCATGTTGTACTTGGCCTGGAAGGCCTGCTGCTCCTTGGGGTCCTCGACGAGGTCGCGGCGCACGTAGAGCGCCTTGGTGTCGCCCTCCTGCGGCAAGCCCCAGATGTCCTGGCTGCCGTCGGGGTAGCGCATGTAGGTGTCGACCACGGTCTTGGAATACCAGTCGAGCTGCAGGCCCTTGTTCTTGGCGATGACGTCGTTGAGCTTGAGGATCCAGCCCGGCTTGGCGAGCGCGCCGAGCCACTGCGAGTCCGAGATGATGATGTTGTATTCCTGGCTCTTGGTGGCGAGCGAGGTCGCGGCCTTCTGGAACAGGTCCGAGAAAGGCGCCTCGGCGAAGCCGAAGCTCACGTCGTAGCCGTAGCGCTGCTTCACGTAGTCGGCAAAGAGCGGCGACATCTTCACGCCCAGCGACGAGGGCAACCAGCCCGCGATGCCGAGGATGTTCATGTCGATCTTCTTGCCGGCCAGCGGGTGCGCCTCCATGGCGTGCAGGCGGTTGATGAAGGGCGCGCCGATCACCCCCGACAGGCCCAGGGCGCCGGCGCCCTTCAGGAGGGATCGGCGCGGGAGCGCGAGACTGGATTGTCCGGCTCGGTCGTTCTGATCGGTCATTGGTTCCTCCCTGTGGCCGCGCGTTGGCGGCGAGTGACGTGGCCCCGGTTGCGGCCCGGTGTGCTGTCCCATCCGACGTTCACGTTTTTTGCAGTGTCGGAGCATTGCGTTCGGCGGGCTTTCCGACATAATTCAGATCAACCTGAAAATTGTCAATGCTGAAACGCGCTATCAAGAAACAGATCAACCCGGGGGTGGACGAGGAGGCGCAGCCCGCCATCCCGCTGCGCTTCCGCGACGACCCGCTGGTGTGGGCCGGGTGGCTCTACGTGCAGGACGGGCTGACCCAGGGCGACATCGCGGCCGTGATGGGCGTGTCGCGCGCCACCGTGAACAGCTACCTGGCCGAAGCGCGCGCCCGGGGCATCGTGCGGGTCAGCGTCGAGCCGGGCCGGTTGCGGGCCACGGAGGCGGCCCAGGCCTTGAAGCAACGGTTCGGCCTCGCCGATTGCGTGGTGATCCCCGGCGACGGCGGCGGCCGGCCGCTGGTCGACCGGCTCGGCGAGGTGGGCGGCAGCGTGCTGGCCAACATGCTGCGAGCCGGCGATCTGCTCGCGGTCGCCTGGAGCCGGACCGTGATGGCGGTGGCCGACCACGTCCGTCCCCTCGGCCTGCCCGACCTGTCGGTGATCCAGGCCACCGGCGGCACGCACGCGGGCGTCGACGTGTCGCCCGAGCTCTGCGCCTCGAAACTCGCGGCCTCGGTCGGGGCCCGCTGCGTCACCCTGAACGCCCCCGCGCTGGTGTCGAGCCGGGCCGCGCGCGACGTAATGCTGGCCGAGCCCGTCGTCCGCGAGCGCCTGGACATGATCCGCCGGGCCGACAAGTTTCTGTTCGGCATCGGCACCCTGCGGCGCGACAGCCTCGCGTTCACGAGCGGCTTCGTGGACCCCGTGGCGGCCAAGCCCTACCTGGCCCAGCGCGCCACCGCGGTGGTGGCGGGCCGCTTCATGGACCCCGCGGGCGTGCCGCTCCACGGCGACCTCGACGAGCGGATGATCGGCCCCTCGCTCGACGAGCTGCGGTCCGTGAAGGTGCGGGTCGCGGTGGCGGGCGGGCTCGACAAGGTGGCGGCGATCCTGGCCTGCCTGCGAGGCGGCCACGCCACGGTGCTGGTCACCGACGTGGCAACCGCGCGGGGCATCCTGAAGGCCGACGGCGCGCCGCAGATCTTCGACCGGAGCCCCGCGTCGGTCACCGGCGAACAGGGAGGATTGAGCGTGAAGACCAAGAAACTGATCAACGACCCCAAGGTCATCATCGAGGAAATGCTGGAGGGCATCGTGGCGGCCCACCCCCGCCATGTCCGTCAGCTGCCCCACTCGCCGCGCTCGCTCGTGGCGCTCGACGCGCCGCGGCCCGGCAAGGTCGGGGTGGTGGTGGGCGGCGGCTCGGGGCACGAGCCGACCTTTTTGGGCTTCGTGGGCCGCGGCCTCGCCGATGCCTGTGCGGTCGGCAACGTCTTCGCCTCGCCCCCGCCCGACCCGATCGTCGAATGCGCCAAGGCCGTCAACGGCGGCAAGGGCGTGCTGTTCGTGTTCGGTAACTACGCGGGCGACGTGATGAACTTCGAGATGGCGGCGGAACTCGCGGCCCTGGAGGACATCGAGGCTCGCATCGTGGTGACCACCGACGATGTCGCCTCGGCGCCGCTCGACCAGCGCGAGAAGCGCCGCGGGGTGGCGGGCAACTTCTTCGTGTTCAAGGTCACGGGCGCGGCCGCCGACGCCATGATGAGCCTGGACGAATGCGAGCGGATCGCCCGCCACGCCAACGACCGCACCTTCACGGTGGGGGTGGCGCTCGGCCCCTGCTCGCTGCCCCAGACGCTGACGCCGAACTTCGAGATCGGCGAGGGCGAGATGGAGGTCGGCATGGGCATCCACGGCGAGCCGGGCGTGTCGCGCGAGCCGATCCGCACCGCCGACGCGGTCACCGACGACATCATGGACCGCATCTTCGCCGAGATGCCGGCCAGGAGCGGCGACAAGGTCGCGGTGCTGGTGAACTCGCTCGGCTCGACGCCGCTGATGGAGCTCTACCTGCTGAACCGCCGGGTCAAGCAGCGGCTCGACGCGCGCGGCATCGGGGTGCATGCCACCTGGGTTGGCCCCTACTGCACGTCACTCGAGATGGCGGGCGCTTCCATCACCCTGATGCTGCTTGACGACGAACTCACCGCGCTGCTCGACCGGCCGTGCGACGCCGCCATGTTCCGCGCCGGCTGAGGCTTCGGACGCCCCGATCAAGGAGATGCCGATGACCGATCTCACCACTCGCGACCTCCTGGCCCAGTTCGGGCGCATCGGAGCCGCCATCGAGGCCGACAAGGACCGCCTGTGCCGGCTCGACGGCGTAATCGGCGACGCCGACCACGGCGTCACCATGTCGATCGGCTTCGCGGCCGTGGGCGACGCGCTGCGGAGCGTGGACCCCGACGCGGTGGAGCCCGCCGCCGTGTTCAACCTGGCGGCCAAGAGCTTCCTGAACGCGGTCGGCGCCTCCTCGGGCCCGCTCTACGCCACCGCCTTCATGCGGGCCGGCGCGGCCATCAAGGGAAGGGCCTCGCTCGACCGCGACGCCGTGGTCACCGTGCTGGCCGCCATGGCCAAGGGCATCCAGGACCGCGGCAAGGGCGAGCGCGGCGACAAGACCATGCTGGACGCCTGGCTCCCGGCCGCCGAGGCCGCCGAAGCGGCCCGCGCCGACGGCAAGGACACCCCGGCCTGCCTGCAAGCCGCCCTGTCGGCCGCCGAGGCCGGCGCCGAGGCCACCAAGTCCATGGTGGCGTCCAAGGGCCGCGCTTCGCGCCTGGGTGAACGCGCGCTGGGCCACATGGACCCTGGCGCGGCCTCGACGGTCACGATCCTGCGCGCGATGGCAGGGTAGCAACGAGGATCGGTCGGACCCGTCGAGGGTCGGAGAACAGACGCGCAGGCATCCGGAGCCCTGGTCAGGACGCGGCGGTGAGGACGACCTCGCCGACCGGCGTCGCGATGACGGCCAGGAAGCCGGGGCGTGCCGCGCCCTGCACCGCGACGGGGATCTCCATCGCGCGATAAAGAGTGGCGAGCGGCCCGGGTTCGGGGTGCAGCGCCGTGAAGCTGACGAGGCGGCATCCCGCGGGCGTCGTCCCTGCCGGATGGGGTGAGGCTTGCCAGTCGATCGCGAAGGGGACGGCCTCGCCGTAGACTGGGTGGATCACGTCCAGGCAGGCCCAGGCGAGACGCACGCCGTCGGGACGCGTGCGTTCCATCGCGACGGGGCCGCGCGTGCCGACGCCGGCCCGCTCCGCGGCAACCGCGTAGGCCCCGAGGTCGCCGGTCCGGACCGCGAAGGTCATCACGCCCGGATGCGCCATCGCGGCGATCTGCCCGCCGCGGTTGCGGTCCAACGGCTGCGCCGGATCGGGCGCGATGATCTCCAGGTAGGTGTCGCCGAGCGAGACCAGGCTGTTGCGCGTGCCGAAGCCCGGGTGCGAGCCGCCCCGGGCCGGAGCCACCCCGGTGAGCCGGCCGATCAAGGCCGCTCCCGCATCGAGATCGGGAGCGGCCCAGAGGATGTGGTCGAGTTCGATGCTCATGACTTGTCCTTGTCGCTCGGCCGACCGGGTCGGGACGAGGCCGGCGCCCCGCCCCACAGTCGCCCGCGTCCTCGCGCCATAAACGCGCCGGGGACGTCAATGCACCGCCGCGTACATGACCGCTTCCTCGGTCGCCTCGGCGGGAGAGAATTCCTCGACCATGCGGCCCTGGCGGAACACCAGGATGCGGTCGGACAGGTTCAGGATCTCGGGCAGGTAGGACGAGATCACGACCACGGCGAGGCCTTGGTCGGCGAGCTGGTTGATGAGGGCGTGGATCTCGGCGATGGCGCCGACGTCGACGCCCCGGGTCGGCTCGTCGAAGATGACGATCTTGGGCTGCTGGACCAGTCCCTTGCCGATCACAACCTTCTGCTGGTTGCCGCCCGAGAGCTCGATCACGCGTGCGCCGGTGCCGATCGAGCGGATGGCGAGCGTTTTGCGCCATTGCTCGGCCAGGGTCCGCATCTCGCGCATGCTGACGAGGGCGCTGCGCCGCGCCCCCGAGGCCAGCAGGCCGGCATACAGGTTGCCGGCGATCGAGGTCGTGTCGAAGAAGCCTTCGAGCTTTCGGTCCTCGGTCACGTAGACGATGCCGTCCCGGACGGCGGGGCGAGGGGTCGCGTAGCGGACAGGCCTGCCGCGCAGCTCGATCCGCCCGCCCTGGGTAAAGTCGCGCTTCATGATGCCGGCGATGACCTTGGCGGTCTCGGTCCGACCCGACCCGATCAGCCCGAACAGGCCGGTGATCTGCCCCTCGAACACCGAAAACGCGTTGTTGCGGACCACGCCGCCCGCCGACACGTCCTGGACGCTCAGCACCTTGTCGCCGCCGGGCCGAACTTTCGCCCCGGCGTGCCGGCCGTAGAGCGCGCCCGACAGGCTCCGCCCCACCATGGCGCGCACGATCGTGTCCCGGTCGAGGGTCGCGGCCGCTTCGGTCAGCACCAGCGCCCCGTCGCGCAGCACACTGATCCGGTCGGCCAGCATGAGCGCCTCTTCGAGCGCGTGCGAAATGAACACGATCGTGACGCCGGCTGTCTGGAGGCGGCGCACCAGCGCGAAGAAGTGGCGTTTCTCCTCCGGGGTGAGCGTCGCGGTCGGTTCGTCGAAGATGATCAGCCGGGCGTTGAGCCGGACCGCGCGGGCGATCTCCACCATCTGCTTCCTGGCGGCGCCCAGGCTGCCCACCAGCGCGGTCGGGTCCACGGTGAAGTTCAGCGACTGCAGGAACTGCTGGGCCTGGATGGTGATGCCGCGCAGGCGGTTCAGCGCGCCCTCGCTGCCGAGATAAAGGTTCTGGGCCACGGTCATGGAGGGCACCAGCGAGGTTTCCTGAAACACCATGGCGATGCCCCGGCCCAGCGCCTCGGACGGACGCTCGAAGCGGGTCGGGACGCCGCGCACCAGCATGGCGCCGGAGGTCGGCTCCACGACGCCGGCCATGATCTTGGTCAGGGTCGACTTGCCGGCGCCGTTCTCGCCGAGCAGCGCGTGGATCTCGCCTTCCCGGAAATCCAAGGTGACGTCGCGCAC
>CAXTEP010000040.1:10784-17986 GCA_964243125.1 uncultured Lichenihabitans sp.
GGCACCTCGGCCAGCATGGCGCGCCGGTAGCCGGGTTCGTCCAGGACGAACTCGATGAGCCGGTTGCGCGGGGCGAACAGGGCGAGCCACCAGCCGCCGCCCGCCGCGACGCCGAGCCGCGCCGGATAGCCGGGAAGCGCGGTCAGCACCGGTTCCGGCCGTCCCCCGCCGAGCGGGACGCGGACCAGCCGGTGCCGCCAGCTCTCGGCCACCACCACGGCCTGACGGTCGGGCGTCAGCGCCAGGCCGTGGGGGAACGCGAGGCCGCGGGCGAGCGGCCGGGCCGTGGTCCGCCGGACATCCACCGACCACACGGTGCCCGAGGCGTTGCGCTCCAGGAGGTCGCGGGCCCACTGGCCCGGCCGCCGGGTGGCGGACCCTTGCGCCACCAGGACCGTCGCGTCGTCCAGGGCCAGCAGGGCCACGGGGCAGGCCACGCCCGGCACGGTGATCGTGTCGGCCCGCCCCTCGGCGTCGATGCTGACGAGGCGGCCGTCGTCCAGGCCGGCCAGGAGCCCGCCGGCTCCGAAACACGTCAGGGCCGTGACGGTCGCGTCCAGGGCCGCGATCCTCTCGGTGCGGCCCGTGCCGAGGTCGAGCCGCAGCAGCGTGGAACCGCTCGACACGACGAGGCGGCCCGCCCCGTCCCGCACGATCGCGTCGGGCGCGTCGATCGTGGCGAGCGCCTGTGCCTCGTCGAGGCGGGTGTTCGGCCGGAACGCGCCGTCGAGCGGCGGCACCGTGATGGTGCGGCCGCGGAGCAGGTCCAGCAGGGGGTCAAGCAGGCTCATGCGGTCCCCAGTAGGAACGCACGCCCGTCCAGCGCTGGTCGCGGCCGGCGAGGTGCAGGCGCCCGATGCGGTTGTTGAGGATACCGCCGATGAACAGCTCGCCCTTGTGCTCGCGCATGGAGGTGACCATCGGATGGCACTCGCCGCCGAGGTCCGCCATGGTCTCAAGGATGCGTCCCGCCTCGTCGAAACGGACGATGCCGCCCGTGTTGATGTTGGGGAACAGCCAGTCGTCCTGCGGCAGCCGGCGGGTCATGCGGCGGCGCACGCCGGGCATCCGCAGCGCGACGTCGTAGCTCGGCGTCCGCATGCCGAGCCACGCCATCCAGTAGGTCCCGTCGCTCGCCCGGTTGATGTTGTCGGGGTAGCCCGGCATGTCGCGGATCACGGTTTCGAGCCGCCCGGCCCGCGGGCCGGCGATCCAGTAGCGGTGGACCCGGCAGGCCCAGCTTTCGGCGAGCAGCAGCGATTGCCCGTCATGCGCCAGGCAGACGCCGTTGGTGTACCGAAGGCCGCGCAGCACCGTGCGGGTCCTGCGCGTCGCCGGGTCGAAGCAGAGCAGGCGTCCGGTCGGCCGGCTTTCGACGGAGTCGAGCGCCCAGTCGTAGGCGTCGTAGCGGGTGGTCGAGTCGGTGAAGAAGATGCGGCCGTCGGGCGCGACGTCGCAATCGTTGGGGTCGCGCAGGCGCGCGTCGTCCACGATCGAGAAGGCCGACCGGTTGGTTTCCGCCGACAGTTGGGTCACGTGCCGGTCGCGCCCCACCGAATACAGGCCCATGCCGCCGACGCAGACCTTGAGCGACCCGTCGCGGTCGAACGCCATGCCGAGCGGGAACCCCCCGATATGGGCGTACACCTCGTGGGTCCGGTAGTCGGGCGCAAGAAAGCGGACGATTTCGCCGTGCCGGGTACCAGTGTAAAGGTGGTCGTCCTCGTCGAGGATCACGTCCTCGGGCCCCTCCACGGCGCCAAGGCCGATCGGCTCCGCGGCGGCAAGCCTGTTGTTGAGCGCGTAGGGTGACGACGACCCGGGCAACGCCGTGGCGGCCGGGTCCATGCGGCTGTAGGTGGGCGCCACATAGACCTTGGCCAGCACCTTGCCGCGGTTCTTGAGCCAGCGCACGTCGAGCACCACCGCGAGCGCCAGCAGGATGCCGAGCACCATCTGGTTCGACCCCGACGCGAAGCCGAGGCGGATGAGGCCGTTGGTCAGGACCAGCACGATGACGGCGCCCATCAGGGCCTTGGCGATCGAGCCCCGGCCGCCGCCGAGGCTGTTGCCGCCGACCACCGCGGCCGTCAGCGCCGCGATCTCCAGCCCCGCGCCCGTACCGGGGCCGACCCCCGCGAGGCGGGCGCCGATCAGGAACCCCGCGAGGCCCGCGCAGGCGCCGGACACCACGTAGGTCATGAACACGGTCCGGCGGACCGGGATGCCGATGTTGTGGGCGGAGCGCCGCGAGCCGCCGACCGCCTGGATGTGCCAGCCCCAGCGCGAGCGGGTCAGGAACACGTGGCCGCCAAGCGCCAGCGCGGCCGCGACCGCGAAGGAGACCGGCAGGCCGAGCACGGTGCCGTCGCCCAGGGCGTTGAAGGCGGGATTGTCGATGTCGGACGTCTGGATGCGCGCCGCGAAGCGCACGATCAGGATGTCGTAGACTGAACGAAGGATCAGGAACGTCACGATCGTGGTCAGGAACGCCCTGAGCCGCATGGCGCCGATCAGCAGCCCGTTGAAGGCGCCGGCCGCGGCCCCCACGCCTGCGGCCGCGACGATGGCCAGCCACACCGGGCCGCCCGCGATGAAGATCACCGAAACGGCCGCGAACCCGCCGAGGGCGAAGACCGCTCCGACCGAAAGGTCGATGCCGCCGCCGAGCATGACCACGGTGAGCCCGGTCACAACGATCGAGAACTCGCCCAGCTGCCGCAGGGCGTCGACGGCGCTGCGCAGCGTGAAGAAGCCCGGCACGAAGGAGCCGAAACCGAAGACGACAAGCAGCAGCGCCGCGAGCGGCACGGCGTTGTCGGTCCAGCGCTTGGTGAGGAGTTCACCGATCAGGTGATCGGGCACGGCGTTGTAGCGCAGGCGCGTCAACGCGTCTCGAAAGGACATTTGAGGAGCAGATCCTTCGAAGAGCCGTGGCGTCGGTGGCCGTCGCGCGCCTCCCCGCCTCGCGGGAAACGGTTCCGAGGGTCGGGGACGAGGAGCAGGCCCGAACCGCCGCCGGCGCTCAGCTCCTCATCCGGCCCTTCGGGCCGCCTTACGCGTGAAGGCGACGGGGTGCAGGCCGCGGTCGCGCCGGTGGGGAGCCGCCGCTACGGCTTGGCGGACGCCTGGATTTCTTTCAGGTTCCAGCAGGTGCCCGGCTTGACGTCGGCCTTGGTGGTGATCTTGAGGTCGGTGAAGAGCCAGCTCTTGGTTTGGCCGGCCGGGATGCCGCTTTGCAGAAGCAGGCTCATGGCCGCGTTGATGTTGTGCGACTGCTGGGGCACGTCGGTGGCCACGACGGCGCTGATGGTGCCGTCGTTCAGCATGTCGCAATCGACCTGCTCGCCGCCCCCCGTGGTCACGACGTAGACCTTGCCGGTAAGCTTGGCGTCGCGCACGGCCGCGGCCGTGCCGGTGACGGTTCCGTCCCAGAAATCGATCACGCCGCACACTTCCGGATGCTGCTGCAGCACGGTGGTGGCGACGTTCTTGGCCGTGGTGGCGTCCCAGTTGGTGTCGGGCTGGGCCACGATCGAGATGTCGGGATGCTTGTCGAGCACCTGCCTGATGCCGGCATACTGGTCGAGGCTCGACGCGTTCACCTGGTCGCCCTGGATCAGGGCCACGTGCTTCGAGGTGCCTTCGCCGCAGCCCTTGAGCACGGCTTCGGCCTCCAGCCGGCCGAGCTGCACCCAATCGGCGCCGGCGAAGACCTCCGTGGGCAGGTTCGAGCGGTTGTCGATCTGCACCACGTAGATGCCCTCGCTCTGCGCCCGCTTCATGAGCTTCACGTAGGAGGCGAGGTCGGGGTTCATGACGATCAGCACCGCGGGCTTGGCCGAGATCGCGTCCGTGATGGCCTGGGCTCCCGCGCCCACGTCCCAGTTCGGGTCGCGCACCTCGAAGGTGCCGCCCCAGGATTTCACCTCGTCGCCGATGTAGTGGGCCCAGCCCTGCGCGAGGTCGAAGCCCGCCGACATCGGCACCATGATGATCTTCTTGCCTTCGAGCGCGTCGCGGACGTGCGGCCGGCCGGGGTCCTCCGTCACGGTCGCGGTCTGGGCCAGGACCGGAGCCGAGCAGCCCAGCACCAGCGCCGCGGCCGCGAACAAACGCTTGAACCTCATCACCTGCTCCTTCTCGAAAACCTCAGATGTCGCCCTGCTTCTCGGTCTGCTCGTCGCGCGGGTTGACCACGCTGTCGATGACGATGGCGGCGAGCAGGACCAGCGCCTTGACGAGTTTCTGGTAAAGGTCGGGCACGTCGAGGATGGTCATGCCGTTCGACAGGACGCCGATCAGCAGCGCCCCGATCACCACGTTGCGCACGCCGCCCTTGCCGCCCGACAGCCCGATGCCGCCGATCACCACGACCAGGATGACGTCGTAGAGCAGCGACGAGTTGACGATCCGGGTGTTCATGCTGAGGAGGTTGGCGGCCGTGATCAGGCCGGCCAGGAAGGCGATCACGGCGGACGCGACGTATTGCAGGACGATCATCGGCCGGATCGGGATCCCGACGTTGCGGGCCGCGAGCAGGTTGTCGCCCATCAGGTAGGTGAAGCGGCCGAACACGGTGGTCCGGAGCACGAGGGCCGCCAGCAGGGCGATGCCGGCGAAGAACAGGATCTCCATGGGCAGCGGCCCGAGATGGAGGGCGCCCAGGCCGCGCAGGACGGTGTCGTGGCTCGGCAGGGTGATCAGGTCCTGCGTGATCAAGGTCGAGCGGCCGAAACCGTAGACGAAGGACGCCATCGCCAGGGTCGCAAAGAGAGGCGGCACCTCGGCATAGGCGATCAGGACGCCGTTCATGCCGCCGACCAGCACCACGGCGGCCAGCGCCCGGGCGGCCGCGCCCCACAGCGAAGCGCCGCCGTTCATCAGCGCCAGCATCCAGGCGACCGACAGTGCCATCACGGCCACCATCGACAGGTCGATGCCGCGCCCCACCACCACGAGCCCCATCCCCACCGCCAGCACGCCCAGCACCGACACGCCGCGCACCAGGGCGATGAGGTTGCCGGGCACGAGGAAGCCCGCGATCAGCAGCGAGAACCCCAGGAACAGCAGGAGCGCGACCGCGAGGACGATCCATTCCTGGCTGAACAAGTCCCGCTTCGCGACGACCATCATGCTCCACCGAATGCATGCCCGGCCGGCACGGGGCCGTGCCTGAACCCCGCTCAGCGCATCCACTCCCAACACGCGTCGGCGACACCGCTCAGGCTCGCACATACGAGGCGAAAGCATGGCGACCGTCAAGCTTGCGCGACGCGAGGACCTGCCGCCCCGGCGGCCCTCAGTCCGCGATGATCGCGAAGCGGTCGACGTCCACGAGACCCTTGTCGGTGATCTTGAGATGGGGGATCACGGGCAGCGGCAGGAACGCGACCTGGAGGAAAGGCTCGGCCAGCGTGACGCCCAGGCTCCGGGCCGCGGCGCGAAGCGCGACGAGCTCGCCCCGGACGGCCTCGAAATCGCCGAGGCTCATAAGGCCCGCGACCGGCAGCGCCATCTCGGCCAGGACACGACCGCCCTCCGCGACCACGAACCCGCCGTCGATCGCCCCGACGCGGTTGACGGCCAGCGCCATGTCGGCGTCGTCGGCGCCTACCACGGTGATGTTGTGGCTGTCATGGCCGACCGAGGAAGCGATCGCCCCGCGTTTCAGGCCGAACCCCTTCACGAACGCCCGGCCGATCCCGCCGCCCTGGGGCGAGCGGCCGTGGCGCTCGACGACCGCGACCTTCACGACATCCTGATCAAGATCGACCAGCCGATGGCCGTCCCGATAGGGCAGGGTCAGGTCGAGCCGGAGCGTGATGATTTTGCCGGGCACCACCCCGATGACCGGCGTCGAGGGGCCGGAGCCGGGCGCGTGGAAATCCCCGGCCGTGACGAGCCGCGCCTTGACGCTCCCGCGCCCGATGGGCTGAACAACGGGACGGGCCGCAAACAGCGCGTCTCCCACCGGGCGACCGGCCGAGACGACGGAAGCGACGCTGCAGGCCTCCAGGTCGTCGAGAACCACCAGGTCGGCCCGCATCCCCGGCGCGACAAGACCCCGGTCGTGCAGCCGGAACGCCCGCGCGGCCGACCAGGACGCGGCGCGGTAGGCGGCCAGCGGGGGTGCGCCGAGCGCGATGGCGGTGCGGACGATGTGGTCGAGGTGACCCTCCTCGGCGATGTCCAGGGGGTTCCGGTCGTCCGTGCAGAAAGCCAGGAAGGGCGAATGCCGCTCGGTCAGGATGGGTGCCAGCGCGTGCAGGTCCTTGGAAACCGAGCCTTCGCGGATCAGGACCGTCATCCCCTTGCGGAGCTTCTCCAGGGCCTCGTCGGCGGTCGTGCATTCGTGGTCCGTCGCGATGCCGGCCGCGATGTAGCCGTTGAGGTCCAGCCCGCGCAGGAGCGGCGCGTGGCCGTCGATGTGCCGGCCCGCGAAGGCGGCGAGCTTGTCGAGGACCTCCGGATCCTTGGCGAGGACGCCGGGGAAGTTCATGAACTCGGCCAGGCCCATCACCTTGGGGTGATGGCGGTAGGGCTCGAGCGCCTCCGCTGTGATGCGGGCGCCGGACGTTTCCAGGTGATCGGTCGCCGGAACGCAGCTCGACAGCTGCACCCGCAGGTCCATGGCGGTCGTGTCGGCGCAGGCCACGAAATAGTCGAAGGCCGCGACGCCCAGCACGTTGGCCATCTCGTGCGGATCGCAGATGGCCGTGGTCACGCCGTGCGGCAGCACGCAGCGGTCGAACTCGTGGGGCGAAACGAGCGAGGATTCGACGTGGAGATGGCTGTCGATGAACCCCGGCACGATGATCTTGCCGCGGGCGTCGATTTCGCGGGTGCCGCGGTAGGTTCCGAATGTCCCAACGATCCGGTCGCCGCACACCGCGATGTCCGAGGCCACCAGGTCTCCGGTCACGAGATCGAGGAACCTGCCGCCTTTCAGCACGAGGTCGGCCTCGGCCGTGCCTCGCCCCTGGTCTATGGCGCGGATGAGATCGTGGTGCGAGAGGCTCACGCTCGTGTCCTTTGCTTTGGGCCGGCGGAAAGACCCTGGGGCGGATGGTCGGGCTCGTCCTGAACCCCGCGCCCTTCGCGGTTGAGCAGGATGCCAGGCATCGCGACCCGATCGACCGAGGGTACGTGCAGGGCCGGCGTCGACGCACTCGCCAAGTACGGACCACGTGTCAACACGG